>JAMOOX010000058.1 GCA_027065045.1 Campylobacteraceae bacterium
AGTTTTACCTTTTTTTCTGCTCATACTCTTCTCCTGAATAGTTATTGATATTTTACCCAATTTGGGAAACTTTGGAAATAAAATATATGGTTTTATTGTCTAGTTTATTCAGTCCATTATAGTGTACTACCGTGTAGGTAGCTTGGAAGGCTACTAATAGAAACAGTTTTTCCCGCTCCAAGTGTACTACCGTGTAGGTAGCTTGGAAGTTGGTTGGTTTTTTTTGGAATCACATCAACTTGTGTACTACCGTGTAGGTAGCTTGGAAGTTTAGAGGATAATTTAAACTTTCTATATGTCAGTGTACTACCGTGTAGGTAGCTTGGAAGCTAACTCTACTACTTCAAACCAAATATTGGATGTGTACTACCGTGTAGGTAGCTTGGAAGACTATTAAAGCTGTGTCCTACTGTTATTGCTAGTGTACTACCGTGTAGGTAGCTTGGAAGTACTATTACAGACTTACTAAATACTGTAATAGGTGTACTACCGTGTAGGTAGCTTGGAAGTTAGCTATATATCCGACACCTCTTTTGAACTCGTGTACTACCGTGTAGGTAGCTTGGAAGAATAGCACTAATCAAAACCATTCTCACTTCTTGTGTACTACCGTGTAGGTAGCTTGGAAGTGATTTATCTTTTTTAATATGTCCCTCATCACGTGTACTACCGTGTAGGTAGCTTGGAAGACGGTGAGAAACATAACAACGACTGTACTACCGTGTAGGTAGCTTGGAAGTAATATATAGTAATCATATATTTGCTTAAAAACCAAACTGACCAAAATATGTAATTATTTTTTAATATATTGAAGTTGAGATAATTTTATGATATAATAAATAAAAAGGATTTTATAATGCAAATATTGACTATAAATATTTAAAATGAGTCTATTGCTAAAAATTTTTAAAAAATATATAGGATATATTATAGTATCTATATCAATTTTTTTACTTAGTTGGAATATAAGTATATCTATTAATAATCCTTCTACACTATTAAAATATGAAAATAAACAGTTAATAAAAAAAAATAAAATATTAAAAGCAAAAAATAGAAAATTAATCACCAAACAAAAAATCATAACAAAAAAAATACAACAACATAGAAAAAAAACAGTATCCAAACTTATAAATCGCTCCAAAAATAAACTTGCCACAGCCCCTGCTAAAATGGTACCTCTTCTTGGAGTAGCTACTATTATAGCTATGACAACTTATGATATAAAAGCATATTGTCAAGATATTAATGATATTAAATCTCTTGAAACTACTCTATTTGGTGATATTAAATCTGATGATATGATAGTAGAGATAGATGAGATATGTAATTTAGATATAGAAAAAAAACTAAAGCCTATATTGGGAGATAAATATAAAAGCATCAAAGATGATTTCAAAGGCTCTATCAAATGGATTAAAGATAATACAAAATCTAGTTTTGAAGCTTTAGAGAGATTATTTGAATAGTGCTTTTAATCTCACAACAACATCAATTTAGCCAATACATCTTCATCTGTATAAATTTTAACCCAACGAACACCATAAGCTAGAAAATGTTGTTGAAGTTTATCATCATGTTTTTTTAATTTAGTAATATATTTATCAATGCTTTTTTTACCAAAATATGTATCAAGATTTATATTAGATTTAGAAGATGTTAATGTAACCTCTCCTAATATATGAGGCCTATCTTCTACTCTATCTCTAATAATAATAGCAATAACTTCATGCTTTTGAGCCAAAATAGATAAATTAACATCTTCTAAAAAATCCCCAACTACAAATATAAGAGATGGCTTATGGACTCTTTGAAATAGATTTTGAATTGATATATTATAATCTAAATTTGTACCTAAAGTTGGATAATCATATATATATTTAGAAAACTCCTCTATATGATATATCTGTTTTGTAGGAGATGTACTATATATTGAATTTTGAGTATAAGCAACACCCATAAATAAATCAGAATTGATAGTAGTAGCATAAGATAACATTGTAGCTACCTCTGTAACTCTTTTTTGCTTATCATTACCCTCTCCAAAATATAAACCACCATCTATCATAGCACAAACCACCACAGATAGCTCTCTATTAGAGTGAAACTCTTTGATATAAGGTTTGCCAAGTTTAGCTGTGGTTATCCAATTGATTTTGCGAATATCATCACCTATCTGATACTCTCTAAGTTGAGCAAAATCATACCCCTCTCCAAAAAGTTTAGATAGATGATTACCTGATAGATGAGTATATACATCTTTTTTGGCTTTGAGTTGTAGGGATTTGAGGGCTATATTCATGGTATTGGCACCATTGCTATAATATCAGAGATAATCTTATCCGTTGTAATCCCTTTTGCCCTTGCTTCATAAGATAAAACTACTCTATGACGCAATACAGAGTGTATCACAAATCCAATATCAGCAGGTGTTACAAAATCCTTACCTCTTATAAATGCCATAGCTTTTGAGGCTTTGTATAGGTCAATAGATGCCCTTGGACTTACTCCAAACATTATATCTTGATGCTCTTCTCTTGTGGCTAAGATAAGTTTGATTATATACTTTTCTACATCACTATCTATATGTACTTTTTCTACATCTTCTTGAAGTTGAAATAGTTCATCTATATTAAATACTGGATTAATCTCTTCAAAGCTTTTATTTGAAACATTTCTCATAATTTCCAACTCCTCATCTTCACTATTATACCCCACTACTACTTTCATCATAAATCTATCAAGTTGAGCCTCAGGAAGAGCATATACTCCCTCTTGTTCTATTGGATTTTGAGTTGCCATTACTAGAAATGGAGGCTCAAGGCTAAAGCTCTCTTCTCCAATAGTGATTTGTCTCTCTTGCATCACCTCTAATAGTGCTGATTGTACCTTGGCAGGGGCTCTGTTTATCTCATCTGCTAACAGTAAATTGGTAAATAAAGCCCCCTTTTTGATACTAAAAGTATGATTTTGTGGATTATAAATTTGAGCCCCAATAATATCTGATGGGAGTAAATCAGGAGTAAATTGTATCCGTTTAGACTCCAAATTTATAGCTTTTGATAGAGCATTGATAGTACTTGTCTTAGCCAAACCAGGTACACCCTCTATCAATATATGCCCATCACAAAGAAGCCCTATAATGATAGAGTCTATCATCTCTTCTTGTCCTATTATAGCTTTGTGTAGTTCATCTTTGAGTTTTTTTATTTTAGATACTATCATATACCTAACTCATCTATACTTTTATATATAAGCTTTGCACTCTCCACTTCTCTAATAGCCTCTTCTAAATATTTACGATTAGTTTTGGAACTATTAAGATAATCAGTTTCATCATTTTGGCGAATTACAATATCTACTTTTGCATTAGTAAATTGTTTTTTAAGCATTTCTATAAAATCTATTGATATTTCATTGATATTCGTATGATAAATGGCTTCCATATAATTACTCCTTTTTAGTTTATATTATAGCATAACTTAATCTTATTTTTTAACCTCTTTAAATCAACCCTCTTACCTCTATATAAATTCCCCTCTAACTCTTCAATAAAAGGTAAATACTTTTTACTATTTATAGAGATAAGAAGCTGAAGTAACTCTTTTTCATCTTTACAACTCTCTATTTTGGATTTAAGTGGATTATTATCAACTTTTATAATCTTCTTCTCCCATTTAATGGTATATGCTGTGATATATCCTGCTATAAATATGATAATATAACTCAAAAGAGTATATAGCCATAAGAAATCTTGTTTTAATACTTTTGGTGAGTTAGTTTTATCTATAAGGTTTTTTATATCAATTTGTTCTATCTCAAAATGCTGTTTTGGAATTTTAAGTTGATATATCTTTTGTGTTTTTGGGTTAAAGGCTTGGATATTTATCTCTTTTAAATCAAAATCTTTTGAGTGAGATAGAGCCATAGAGTATTTAATATTATGTTTTGTTATATGAGAATTTATTATTGGTTTCTCTTGAAATTTTGTGAAGTTTGCATCTTTTGGTAGGATATGATTTAGTATAGGTGGGTATCCATTACCTTTGATATTGACTTGAAATGCTAAAGGTTCGTAAGCTTTGGCTTTGTGATATTTTATAGAATAAGTTAGTTTGAAATCTCCTACTAATAGTGTATTTTGTGGTAGAGGTTTGATATTTAATTTAAGTGGAGGTAGTATCACTTTGGTATCTTTGGTTACTAATCCTTTGACATTATCTCTATCTCCTGAAAAGCTATAAGCTACACTACTATCATTTGTAACTCTTTTAAGTAGGTTAAATCTTATATCTATATCACCACTCTCTAATGGATAGATAAGATATTTATATTTAACCCTAGCATTATGATGAGTATCCTCTTCTATGGTATTTAATCTTTGAAAGCTATATTTATGGCTCTTTTGAAGCTCAAAATTAAATAATAAAACAATATTTGGGTTAGTTTGATTTAACTCTAGTGTTAATATTATAGGCTCTTTTAGATATGGAGTGGGGTTATCTACTTTTATATTATAGATAAAGTCTTCTGCGTATATATTAGATATTATTAATAGTAGAATTATTATCTTACCAAGGCTGTTTTTCATATATATATCCCTCATTGATTAGCTCATAAACCTTAGAACTTAGAGGGTGTTTTTCCTCTTTGTTGTTGCTTATAAGCTTTGTTTTTTTATTATTACTTTTTTTGCTACTTTTACCATCTCCACTACCTCCAGAGCTTGATTTATCATTATCTCTCTTTTTTTCATCTTTTTTACTGCTATTATCACTTTTATTTGAGCTTGAATTTTGAGATTGTGGTTTAGAAATCCCTAAATTATCCTCTTTTTTATCATTTAATAGTGCAACTATTTTGAGATTATGGATACTATCTTTATCTTCTCCTAGTTGTAAGGCTTTGATATAGTATTTCTTGGCATTACTGTATTTTGATATTTTAGCATAAGAGTTGGCAATATTATAGTAGAGTAGCTGTTTTATTTTGATAGATGTAGATTTTATAGATTTATAAATCCCTATTGCCTGTTTATATTTTTTTTGCTTATAATATATATTTGCTAATGCTATTTTACTCTGTAGTGATGGCTCTTTTATTTTGTTTATATACTCTTTTGAAGAGTTGTACTCTTGTGATTTATAGCTTTTATATGCACTATTTAGATTATAATTATCTAGTGATGATGCGTTGAGTATATTGCTAAAGAGTATAATTAATATTAATAGTTTTAAATTCATAACTGTATTTTATCATTTATTAGATAAAATCTTTCATCTAAACCTTAAGGTATTAATATATGGCAGAAAAATTTATAGTCAAGAAAAATGATAAACTTTTAAACTTTTTATTCTCTTCTCTTGTGGGCTGGTCAAAAAAGAGAATAAAAGATAGACTAAAAGGCTCTATGGTTGGAGTAAATGGAGAGATTATTACTCAATATGATTTTATATTAAATATAGATGATATTGTTGAAGTGGGTATAATTAAAAAAAGAGATAATATTATCAAATCGCTAGATATAATATATCAAGATAAAGATTTAATAGCTATTAATAAACCAGCAGGATTATTATCCGTAGGTAGTGCTAATGAAAATAAAAAACATGCTTTATATTTACTAAGAGAACAACTATCTCGTGGCAAAAAAAGAGTTAATCTTATCCCCGTCCATAGATTAGATAGAGATACATCAGGTATCCTACTTTTTGCTACCTCCAAAGATATAAGAGAGAGAGTTATGGGAAATTGGAACAAGGCAACCAAGATTTATCTAGCTATTGTAGATGGAAGTTTAAAAGAGCCAAAAGGGAGAATAAACCAACCTCTAAGATTAGATGAAAAAGAGTATAAAGTACATGTAGGAGAGCATAAATTAGCCAAAAAAGCTATAACTCACTATAAGAGTATTAAAAAATCCAAAAATAGAACCCTCTTAGAAATAGAGATAGAGACAGGTAGGCAACATCAAATAAGAGCTCATCTATCTTGGCTAGGTAATTCTATTATTGGAGATGAAAGATATGGTAAAAAAGGTGAACGGTTGGGACTTCATTCTCATAAGCTTAAAATCTATCACCCTATAAAAGAGGAGTTTTTAAGCTTAGAGGTAGATGCACCTAGAGAATTTTATAATTTAATTTAGTTTTATTACAAGAGTACTTTAAAGGTATATCAGATAGACTTCCAATAAAAAAGGCTTTTATTGAGAGATAAATTATTATTATTAGATAGAGGAATACTATTTATGCTTTTAGCATCTTTAGCATTTGCTTTTATGGGTGGATTTGTCAAGCTTTTGGCACAATCTATTCCACCATTAGAGATTACATTTTTTAGAAACTTTGTAGGTGTATTAATAGTTGGTTTTACACTCTTTAAATCCCCACTCAATCAAATTGGTGGTAAATTTTGGTTACTATTTTTTAGAGGTTTTATAGGATTTATTTCTCTTTTGGCATACTTTTATATTATCGCCTTTATTCCACTTGGAGAGGCTGTAACATATAATAAATTATCACCTATATTTGTAGCTATCTTTGCCTATCTATTTATAGGAGAGAAGCTATCTAAATATGCTATATTTGCTGTAATTTTAGGATTTATCGGTATTACTCTAATAGCTAAACCTGATGGATTAATGCTAGATAAATACTCTCTATTAGGTATATTTTCAGGCATTGGAGCAGCATTAGCATATACATCAATTAGAGAACTTAGAAAATATTACGATACAAGGGCTATTGTTTTATCATTTATGATAACAGGTAGTATATTCCCATTTTTGATGATGATAATAGCAGAGTTTATCACTATTGATGGATATGATATGGTACTCTCTACTTTTAAAATGCCTAGTAAGATAGAGTGGTTATATATTCTAGGAATGGGACTATTTGCTACATCTTCTCAACTACTAATGACAAAGGCTTATGAGCTTTCAAAAGCAGGTATTGTAGGTACTATTAGTTATTCTAATATTATATTTGCTACAATTATTGGAGTAGTTTTGGGAGATAAGTTTCCTGATATTTGGACACTTTTGGGAATATTTCTTGTGATTGGTTCTGGTATTTTGGTGGCTATGCCTAAAAGGTAGGAATTATTTGATATACTACTATTTATAATAATTGGTGTTGTCAGGGGACAACACCCTACAATATTATATTTTGTAGCACCAATTTAGAAATAAAGGATTATTTTATGCATACAATTACATTAAAATCAGATGATATATTTTTTGATACATTAAATGATATGGTTAAAACTCTTAATATCACCAAAAGTGAATTAATAAAAAATGCTGTTATCTATTATAAGGATGTTATAGAACAAGAAAAATTAAAATCTCAAATAGAACAAGCTTCACAAAAAGTTAGAGATAACTCTCTAAAAATATCTCAAGAGTTTGAAGATAGTATAAATGATGGGTTATAATGTTTAAAAAAGGAGAAATTTATTTAGCAAAATTAAATCCCAAAAAGGGTAATGAAGTTGGAAAGATAAGACCTATTTTAATATATCAAACAAATTTATTAAATGATTGCCAACATCCTACAACTATCATATTACCATTATCAACAATTCTAATTGATAATACATATCCACTAAGATATAGAGTTAATAAAAGAGATAAATTAGAAAAAGATAGTGATATATTATGCGACCAAATAAGAGCTTTGGATAATCAGAGAATTATACCAAATCTTATAGCTACATTAAGCTATAAAGAGATATTAGAGATTGATAAACATATTAAAATTGTGTTAGATATTAGAGGATAAAAGGATATTTTATGATAGAGCTTAAAATATATATAATAAAATAAAAATGACTTCACACCCAAAATTTGCCGTAGTAGGACACCCAAACAAAGGTAAAAGTACAATTGTTTCATCATTAGCATTAGATGATACTATTAATATATCTGATATTTCAGGGACTACCAAAGAGAGTCGTAGTTTTCCTCTTAAAGTTGATGGCAAGATAATATATGAACTATTTGATACCCCTGGGTTTCAACGAGCTAAATCTCTTTTGGCTTGGCTAAATTCTCATACCGTATCTGCTCATCAAAAAGATATGATTGTAAATGATTTTATAGAAGCTAATAAAACTAATCCTAAATATAGAGATGAGATAGAACTACTTACTCCTATTATGAATGGGGCTTCTATAATATATGTAGTAGATGGTTCTAAACCATATAGTAGTGAGTATGAGGCTCAAATGGAGATATTACGATGGACAACTCAACCATCTATGGCTTTGATAAATCTAATTGGTGATGATAACTTTGTAGATGAGTGGCAAAAGGCCTTGGGGCAGTATTTTAGAATGGTTAGAGTATATAATCCTCTTAATGCCAACTTTCAAACTCATCTTAATATCCTCAAAAGTATGTCTCATCTCAAAGAGGAGTGGATAGAACCTATGGAACACTCCATAGAGATTTTTACAAACTATCATCAACAAAAGATTGACTCTACTATTAATTTAATCACAGATACAATGGTAGATATATTAAGATTTAAAACAAGATATAAAATTGCCTCTAAAAAACCATCAAAAAATGAGATGGAGAGATTTTTAGAGGATTATAAATCTCAAATTATATCAAAAGAGAGAGAATTTCAAAATAATATTAATAGAATATGGCATCATAATAATATTAATAAAGATAACTTTTTGATAGAACTTAGCAATATAAATCTATTTTCACAAAAGAGTAAATCTATATTTGGATTAAATCAAAAAGAGATTATTAGTTCAGGAGTGATGGGTGGAGTATTAGCAGGTGGTGGGGTTGATATGCTACTTGGTGGTTCTACTCTATTAGTTGGTTCAATGGTTGGGGCTTTGGTTGGTGGAGTATCTGCTGTAATTGGGTTTAGTAAATTAATAGATGTAGAGATATTAGGACAAAAAGTTGGTAAAATAGAGATTGTATTAGGAAATATCAAAGATATAAATTTCTCATTTATTCTACTATCAAGAGTTTTATATTATAGTAATATAATCTCATCACACTCACATGGAGTAAGAGATAAAATAGAACTTAAAGAGAACCTAAATATCTTTGATAAAGATAATAAAAAAGAGATAGAAAAATTACATAAAAAGATACAAAATAGAAGATTTCTAAGAGACGCTACAATAGAGAGATATAGAGAGATTATAAATATAGTTTTTAATAATAGATAAAGATTTAACTTATATTTAGTTTATCAATCTTCTCTTGAGTAGTAGTAATAGTCCAATCTACTCTATCTACTCCAAAATCTCTTGTAAATTTGGTAATATCTAACTGTTTGAGATTATATAGAGTTTTTTCTATTTGATTGTATGGTGTGCTAAAGCTATAATCTATCTCTTTGATATACTCTATTAAATTAGCCTCTTCTACCACCTTTTTGGTGGCATTTCCATAAGCCCTTGCTAATCCACCAATTCCTAGCTTTATACCACCAAAATATCGTACTATTAATAGAGATACATTTATTAACTCTTTGCCTCTTAGGACATTAAGAGCAGGAACTCCTGAAGAGCCTTTGGGTTCGCCATCATCTGAACTATTCTCTACTATTTGAGCAAACTCATTTAACTCTCTTAAAGCATATACAATATGATTGGCTTTTGGGTGCTTGACTTTTAGCTCTTCTCTTAGTTTTTTGAAGTTATCAGGTGTGGTAAGATGGGCTATAAATTTGGAGCGATTAATCTCATAGGTTGTTGTGGTTGTTTGGGTGATGGTTTTCATATTAAAATTCTATCATATTAACTTGTTTTAAATATTTAAAATCTTTTTTATTTAAAGTATATAAGTCAATATTATACATAATGACTGTTGAGGCAATCATGGAATCCATAATTTTTGTATTATGAGAAAGGGTATATTGTTCTAATATATCTTTTGCTAATATAACAATCTCACTATTTATTTTTAATACTTCAAATTGTAAAATACTTTTTTTAATAAAATTTAACTCTCTTTTATTCTTTGCACCTTGATATAGTTCCATAATTACAATATCATTAATATAAATTGTATCATACTTCTCTAAAATTTTTATGACTTTTTTATTGGCTTTTAAATATTCAATAATAATATTTGTATCAATAAATACTATCGCCATGATTTTTCTCTTAATTCTCTTGAATAATTAGCAACATCGTTTATATCTTTAAATGGATTATCTTCTTCTTTAACATCATCTAAATTATCAAACTCTAATTTATATGAGTTTTGTTTTGGGTCTAAATGAGTAATATTAAACTCTTTTTGTGTTTTATACTGTTCAAGATGTTTTAAAATAAATTCTGAAAAAAGTTTAATATCAGATTTAAATTCACTTATAAAAATATCTTCTATTTTTGTATTATTTAGTTGTATAGTCATTTTTATCCTTTCTGTTTTGTAGTATCGTTATTATTTCTCTTATCATCTATTACATTATATTTAATAAACCTAAACAGATATATAACAATCAATCCAATAGTAGTACCAATAATATCTGCAATCACATCATTAATCTCTCCAAATCTAGTGGTAGTAAGTAGAAGTTGAGAGAGTTCTATAAATACTCCATATCCTAATAGATATATAAATATTTTAACACTTTTAATATTATAAGATAGTTTTATCAATATAGATAGTACAAAAAAGGCTATAAAATGGTTGGTTTTATCCCAAAGGGGAGTAGCTATTTGAGCTATTTCAAGAGGAATTATAGCTAATATATAGATTGATACTATCGCACTATATAAGCTAAATCTAAATATTTTTAATTTGTTCAATTATAAAATCCACAAAATTATCATCATCATTAAAGCAACTGGCTACTATAAAATCATCATATCCAATTTTTTCTACTATTTCACGACTCTCAATATCAAGTTCAAAGATAGTCTCGGCATTATCAACTGTAAAGGCTAAAGGGTATATTAGTACTTTTTGATTGGTTGGGTTTCTTAAAGTATGGTTTAGTGATGGTGTAAGCCAATCAGACTTGCCCACTTTTGATTGATATACCAATTTTATATCATTAAATTCTAATCCTTTAAAATATAAAAATGTTTTAAGGGCTGATACATTTGCTTCTACTTGCTTTTCATAAGGGTCGCCATTTTTGATAATACTTACTGGTAACCCATGGGCTGATAGGATTAAATCATACTCTTTGGAGTCTTTATCTCCAATAGCTTCTACTATTTTATGATAAATCATCTCAATATATTTGATATTATCATAATACTCATCAATTAAAGTGATTTTAGGGTGATAATCTAACTCCTCTAATATCTCTTCTATATCTTCAAATGATGATAAAGTGGTGGTTGTAGAGTATTGAGGATACATTGGAAATAGGATTATCTCATCAATATTATCATCTCTCATTTTAATAATAGCATCTTTGGCAAATGGTGGTACATATCTCATTGCCATATCTACTTTCATATCTACTCTATCATTTAGTTTATCTATAAGTTTTTGAGTGAGATTTGTAAGTGGTGATTTGCCACCAAAAATTTGATAGTTTTTTTTGACATCATCTAATCTATTTTTGATAATAATATATGATATTAATTTTCTAAGATATATATTCATAGGTAAAATATTTTTATCGCTAAACATATTTTTGAGAAATAGCTCCACCTCATCAATAGAGTTTATTCCTCCCATATTTAGTAGTAATAGTCCCTTTTTACTCATAGATTATCACCTCTTGAGCAAAAAACTCCTCTATAACGGCTCTCATATCTTGTGGATTAACTATTCTATTAATATCATTTCTAAATTTTGATGCACCATCATATCCACCTTTTGAGTAGGTATGAAGATGTTTTCTAAATAAGATTGCTCCATATTCGCCATAAAAATTTATCATTTGGTCGTAGTGTTCTATTATCACTGATTGTATAAGCTTACTGCTTGGTCTATCATCTCCACTCTTCATCTGTGCAAAAATCCACGGTTTACCTATCGCACCTCGTCCTACCATTATCCCATCAGCACCAGTATAATCTAATACCCATTTAGATTTTGCAGGAGTATCTATATCACCATTTGCAATGACAGGGATAGATAGAGCCTCTTTTATCTCTTTGATAGCTTGATAATCTACGGGGGCTTTAAATTTGCCACTTCTAGTGCGTCCATGGACTGCTATAAAATCAGCTCCACAATCCTCTACAAGTTTGGCTATTTCAATATGATTTTTCTCTTCAAATCCCAATCTTATCTTGACACTTGTATATTCTTTGTTGGAGTATTTTTTGATAGTCTCAATAGCTTTTGCCATTTTGGGTAAATCATTTAAAAGAGAACTACCTGAAAGATTATTAACAACTTTTGGCACAGGACAACCACAATTTAAATCAATTATATCAATCCCATCTCTCTCATTTAGTACTTCAATAGCTTCTCTTATAATATCAGGTTTTGAACCTGATATTTGTACAGAATAAGGGGTCTCTAATGGACTTTTTTCAACCATTTTCATAGTTTTGGCATTTTTATAGACCAAAGCATTAGAACTTATCATCTCACTTACAGTTAAATCTGCTCCAAACTTTTTGACTACACTTCGTAGAGGCAAGTCGGTAAATCCTGCCAATGGAGCTAATACAAAAAGAGGTTTTGAAAAATCTAATGACATTAACTACAAACACTCTTTTTATCTATAAAATCTTCTAATTTAAAGTGATGGTTATTATCTCTTAGTTCTAATAATGCACGATATTTCATAAACTCATTATCTCTTTGTTCTTCTAAGAACTCTTTGATATCTTCTACTCTCTCATAATCAAACAAGATACAGATATAAGCATTTTCTGCTTTTGTATTGTTTTGTCTATATTTATTAAATAGTGAAATATTAAGATGTGGCTTTAGTTTTTTCATTGTAGTAGCTGATAATCTCATATAATCTTCACACTCAAAATCAAGAGCAGTTACAAATTTATCAATTATATTCTCATCAAATCCTAACTTCTCTCCACTATCTACTCTATCTAATATTTTATAGAAATTATCCATATCTAATAGTGATATATACTTAAGAGCCTCTTGCATATTTACAGTAGCAAAGAATTTATCTAAAGCACTATCTACAACACTTTTATCAAAACTCTCTTTTGAACGAAGAACCTCTTCAACAAAACTATCATCACTATTTACTCTATTAATATTATTTTGAATAATTAGAGGATTATTAGAAGATAATCGTTTTTTAATATTTTTATCTTTTATCTCTACAAACTTACCACTATTAATATCTTTTACAATCTCTAACGCTCTTACAAATCTATTATCTAATCCCTCTGCTGAACTATTAGTCTCAATTGTACACATATCTAATATAGATGCACCATCTTTCATCTCATCTTTGATATATTTATGCTTTGATGGCTCTTTTAAGATAGACCAATAAAGAGCATCTTTTAGAGTCTCCATATCTTTTTTCCATCTTCTAGCTTTAAAGTGCAGTTTTGTACCATAATACATCATATGTAATAGAGATGTAATAAATAAAATTCCCATAGGTATAGATACCCAAATATAGATTGGAAAATTAAGTGTAATACCAAAAATCTCTTTGGTAAAGCTCTCTGTAGTAATAGAGTAAGCAAATGCACCTAAAAGAGCCATTAAAGCCAAAGATGCCACAATATATAGAGTTATTCTCATAATAAAATCCTTTTATTTAGTTTTTTCGTTAATTTCACGACAAGTTATACAAAATCGTGCAAAGTTTTTGACTTCTAGTCTCTCAATTCCAATAGGTTCTTCACACATTTCACAAATTCCATATAAGTCATTTCTTATTTTATCAAAAGCTAGTTCAATCTCTCCTAGTTCCCTATGAAGCTGTTCAATAATAGCATTATCTAAATTTGTTTCAGTAAAAATAGCTGCATCATCTCCCTCATCATGTATATCTTTATCTCTAATATTAATTATATCATTCTCTAACTCTCTAAGATTTAAAATAATCTTATCGTTTCTTTTGATAAGTTTCTTTTTAAAATCTTGTAACTGTTCTTTTGTAAGCATACTCTCTCCTGTTTTTTATTTATGGTATGGATGGTTATTTATAATACTTAGACCTCTAAAAATCTGTTCGCTTAAAACAACTTTGACTAATTTGTGAGACATAGTTATCTCTCCAAAAGATACTTTTCTATCACACATATCCAAAAAAGATTTTTCAAATCCATAAGCACCACCGATAAAGAAATTTACAACCCCTTTATCTCTCATAAGCTCTCCAAATTGATGTGAATCTACTATTTTACTAGATGGGTCTAATGCAATATTATATCCATTTTTTAGATAGCTTGATAGTGCCTCTGTATAACTCTGTTGAGCTTTGATAGAAGATATATCTTGTGCTTTTGAAATATTTTTATTAAATACCTCAATAATCTCAAAATCACTAAATCTATTTATCATATTTTTATAATGTTCAATCAAAGGTGCATATAAGACATCTTTACTTTTTTTATCAACTATAATTATATTTATTTTCATAATTCCTGTTTCTATTATTAATATAAGAAGCATTATAAAAAAAGTTTATATAAAATCTGTTTAAATTGAATAAAATTTTACATTTTTTGGTATAATAAGCTCAATAGGAGTATAAAAAGTTGAATAGAGCAATTTTTATAATATTAATTGTTTTGTTAATAGCATCACAATCAATACTATTTTATAAACTGCATACCATAGAGAGTAAGCTTAAAAATTTAATTAATCAAAAAATCAAAAATCCAATACAAAATGGTTCACCCATCAAAAATATATTAGAGATAAATGATATTATCAAAAAAGATAGAGCAATTATTGAAAATATGAGAAAAGATACATTTGAATCACATAGTCAGTTTGATGCAAGAGTCTATAATGCAAAAATGGCTCTAAAGAAAAAGATTAAAAGATTAGCAAATCAAAGCATATCTAGTCATATAGTAGGCTATCTATCTATGGAGAGTTATGATGCAGATATACAAAAGATGGAATTAACACTAAAGTGGAATGCACTTAATAATATGTTTAATACAAAAGATAAAGGTAGGCTATACTTAGATATATCTAGAAAAGTTGCCAAAAAATTATTTGAAAAACAGAGAACATACCCATTTTATATTACAGTTAAATTTAGTAACTATAAAATATTAATTGATAAAATTTTTATCCAAGATAGAGATAAAAGGTTCTATTTAAATAAAAAGTTTGTAGTACTCAAAAATATAATGGTACAAGATACACCTTATGGCAAAGATACATCATGGCAAGAGGCAATAGAGTATTGTGAAAATTTGACTTTAGCATCTTATACAAACTGGAGATTACCAAACAAAGCAGAACTAAGAGATATTTACAACTCTATTGGGAGTTTTAAAAATATCACACTATATTGGTACTGGTCATCAAGTGCCAAAAATGAAGATGAAGCGTGGTATATGAGATTTAAAAATGGAAAAGAGTTTTGGACTAACAAGTCTAATTTGTATTATACTTTGTGTGTGAGAGATTTATAAATGATAAGTAAACTTCAACTTCTCCAAGATTATTTTGGACATAGCACATTTAGAGAGCTTCAAGAGGAGATTATTGATACTATATTAAATAATCAAGATATTCTTACAATATTACCTACTGGTGGTGGTAAATCATTATGTTATCAATTGCCATCTCTTATGATGAGTGGTGTAACAGTTGTAATCTCTCCTCTACTTGCATTGATGTATGACCAAGTTGTATCGCTTAATGCTAATGGGATTAAGGCATCTATGATAAGTTCTGGGCAATCCCTTGAAGAGATTAGAGAGGTTGAACGCTCTGTGATAAGAAGTGAGATAAAATTATTATATGTAGCTCCTGAACGATTGGAAAATAGATATTTTATATCTCTTCTTCATAGGAGTAGAGTTAATTTCTTTGTGGTAGATGAGGCTCACTGTTTATCTCAATGGGGGCATGAATTTAGAGAGAGTTATCGCAAACTATCTATTCTCAAAGAGCAGTTTCCTCATACTACAATCACTACCTTTACAGCCACGGCTACAAATTTAGTCCAAGATGATATTATCAAAACACTTAATATGAGAAATGCCAAAACTATAAAAAGCTCTATATATAGAAATAATATAGCCCTTAGAGTCAAGCATCGTATAGATAATGGCAAACTCCAACTATTAGAGTTTCTAAAGCTTCATAAAGGAGAATCAGGAATAGTATATACTCTATCTCGTAAATCTACAGAATCAATAGCATCATTTCTAAATTCCAAAAGAATCAAAGCCAAAGCATATCATGCAGGATTAGAGACAGATGAGAGAAATAGTATATATAATGAGTTTATAGAAGATAAGATTGATATAGTCGTAGCTACAATAGCCTTTGGAATGGGAATAGATAAAGCTGATATTAGGTTTGTAGCACATCTAAACCTACCCAAAAATTTAGAGAGCTATTATCAAGAGGTAGGCAGAGCAGGAAGAGATGGAGAACATAGTGAAACCTTGCTACTCTTTACAACAGCTGATTTAGTGCGTCAAAGATTATTTATTGATGAGCTTAAGAGTGGTTTATATAAACAAAATGCATATCATAAGTTACAAAGTATATCTAAGTTTGCCACAGCTAATGAGTGCAGACATCAAATAATAGCTTCATACTTTCAAGAGTCTATTAGTAGATGTCAAAATATGTGTGATAACTGTATAGAGATTGGTATTAATTTCAAAGATATTACAGAGGCATCTAAAAAAATATTATCCACTATATATAGAACCAATCAAAACCATAGTGCATCATATATAGTTGAGGTATTAAAAGGTAGTCAAAGAAGAGAGATTATAGAAAATGCTCACGATAAATTATCAGTTTATAATATAGGAGATGATTACTCCAAATCTCAATGGCTAACCATAATAGATAGATTATTAGAACTAAATGCCCTAGAGATAGACTCCAAAAGAGCATACAAAATCACACTAATAGCCCAAGATATACTAAGAGGTAAAATAGAGGTAGATATTAGAGAAGATAGATTATCTATTGAATTTAAAACAAAATATAGTCCCGTTGCAAAGTTAGGTAGTATAAATCAATCTATTTTAAAGCGTTTAATAGAGGTAGCTAGAGAGATAGCAATAGAAAACTCCATACCATCACCTAGAGTATTATCACAAAAAAGCCTCAAAGAGATGAGCCAACAACTACCAACAGATAAAAAATCTATGTTGGCAATATCAGGGATAGGAGAGGTGAAATATCAAAGATATGCCAAAAGATTTATAGATGAGATAAAGAGGATAAAAGAGGAGATTAAAGCTTGATAGATATAAAGCGATTTTATGCTAAAATAACCTTATGAATTTTATATTTGGCTCACCATACTTACTGGTTTTATTGCTACTGTTACCATGTTTTTTTTGGTGTAAGGCACATCTTAAAATATTTTATTTCCCTAAGTTATCGTGGATTTCTAAAGAACACTCTATATTTAAATGGGAGATATGGTTAAAGGTAATAATATTTTCTTTGATGGTATTTACTATATCTAAGCCTCTTATTTATGATAGTACATCAACAAAACACAAAAAAGGTAGAGATTTAATATTAGCAATTGATGCTAGTGGTTCTATGGCAGAGAGTGGATTTGATGAAAAAGATAGATTTAAAAATAAATTTGATACAACTATAGAGTTATCACAATCTTTTATTAAAAGTAGATTTGATGATAATATGGGTGTAGTTATATTTGGTACATTTGCTTATACTACTTCACCTCTTACTTATGATTTATCTTCACTCTCATATATATTATCTCTATCTACAATCTCTATAGCAGGAGAAAACACAGCTATAGGAGATGCTATTATCCAATCAATCCATACTCTATCTTATGGAGATGCTCAAAATAGAGTTATAGTATTAATTACAGATGGTTATCATAACGCAGGAAAAGTATCTCCTAAGGTTGCTATCAATAAAGCAAAAGAGTTGGGAATTAAAATTTATACAATAGGTATAGGTCAAAAATCAAATTATGATGTATCACTATTAAAACAGATTGCCAAAGATAGTGGTGCTAAAAGTTATTTTGCTATTACTTCTAATGATTTATCTAAGATATATGAAGATATAAACTCTCTTGAACCAAGTCCAATCAGAAGTGAAAGCTACCTCAACCAACAACTACAAATATTATACCCTCTAATAGCTATATTTATACTACTTATTTTATGGATAGTTAGGAGTGAGAGATGAGTATTATATATCCAGCATTTCTATGGTTGCTAATTCCATTAATTATAGTATTATGGCAAAATAGATACTCTTTTACCAATCAAATACATCTTATAATATTGATACTAATAACTCTTAGTCTATCAAGACCATCTATCAAAGGCTCTCCTCAAAAAATAGATATAGAGGGGCAAGATATTATAATAGCATTGGATATTTCATACTCTATGAATGCCACAGATATTAAACCAACCCGTTATGAGTTTGCCAAAGAGACTATTAATTATATATTAAAAACTCATGTCAATGATAATATAATGCTAATTGCCTTTACATCAAATCCACTTATACTCTCACCCCCTACAACAGACCATCAATTGATAGAAATAGCACTAAAAAGCCTAAATAGAGAGTTTATCCTCACCAAAGGAACTTCACTTAAAAATCTATTTAATCAAATAGTATCTATGGATATTGGACATCAAAACCTTATACTTATCACAGATGGAGGAGAAGAGAGTGATATAAATTCTCTTAAAGATATTTTACAAAAAAGTGGTATATCATTAAGCATTTTAGCAATGGGTTCAAAAAAGGGTACAACTATCAAAGATAGATATAATAAGCTATTAAAAGATGAGAATGGAGACCTTGTAATATCTAGGATTAATCCAATTTTAAAACATCTTACTAGTAACTATTTCACAGTCTCCAACTCCCCACAAAGTACAGCAGATGAAATATATAAAAGCCTTGATAATAAGAAGAAAAAATCACAAAAAATGCAATACTCATATTTAGAGTTATATCAAATTCCTCTACTATTAGCTATAATTCTATTTTTTATGGTACATACTAAGTGGATTGAATATCTAAGAAATTATAAAAAGGATAATAATGAATATAACAATTAAAAGATTTGATAAAAATAAAACACCACAAAATAGCGATATGAGAGCTAAAATAGATAAAGCAATAACACTTCTAAATGCTCTATATGAGATAAAAGCAAATCAAGATGCCTCACTTACCTTTAAATCAGGTTGTAAGTCTGGAATATGTGGAAGTTGCAGTATGCGAGTAAATGGCAAAGAGGTTCTTGCTTGTAGCTATAAAGTCCAAGATGGAGATATAATAGAACCACTAAATTATCATAATATCAAACGAGATTTAGTAGTAGATAGAGAGGCTTCATTAAATACTCTTATCAATGCCAAAGCGTGGCTAAAAGAGTATAAGGAGAGTTCAATATCAATCCAAGAAGAGAAGCTTACAGAGGTTCAAAGTGATTGTATATTATGTAGTTCTTGCTACTCTGCTTGTCCTGTAATGGCTGTAAATAGCGATTTTTTAGGGCCTTTTGGACTAACAAGAGTATATAGATATGTAGCTGATAGGAGAGAAAATGGTATCAAAGAGAGTTTAGATACTATTCAAACAGATGGTATTTGGGATTGTACTCTATGTGGAGAGTGTACGATAGCCTGTCCACAAGGGATTGACCCAAAGATGGATATTATACAACTTCGCTCAATTAGTATTCAAAATGGACATAGCGACCCAAGTTTTGCAAATATGAGTTTTGGTGGGTTTGAGCAAAATATAAGCTTTTAGAGAGTATATTATACTCTCTCTACCTCTATTTTAATTTTTTTATCTCGTATAATAAACCTATCACCTATCTCTATATTTTCTAATTTAATTTTTTTATCTGCTTTACTAATCTCTATCCACTCATCTGTAAGATTTGACTCTGGATTTAACATCTCTAATCTCTCCTTTTGATGATATATCTCTTTGGCATTTTTATCTATAACTATTTTAATAGATTGATTTAGAGAGGTTTGTAATATTGGTATCTGTTGTGATAGTTGGTGTAGTTTTCTATTTATTGCTATTTGATAATTATCTTTTAGAGAGTTAAACTCTTTCTCAAAATATAAAAGTTGATTTTTGATTGATGCTCTTTGAAACTCTTGAACTATATTATCTGCTGATTTTTGTTTTGATAATATTATCAAATTTAAAGCCCTCTTATATCTACTGCTTAATTCATTTAGAGTATATAATATCTCTTGGCTATCAGGTAAAATCATCTCTATTGAAGCACTAGGAGTAGGACTGCGTAAATCTGCCACAAAATCGCTTATAACAATATCTATCTCATGCCCAACAGCACTTACAACAGGGGTCTCTAAATTAAATAGAGCATCTGCTACAATCTCTTCATTAAATGCCCATAAATCCTCACTACTCCCTCCCCCACGACCTGTAATTATCACATCTACTTCTAATTTATCTGCATATTTCAACGCTTGTGATATTTGATAAGGAGCTTTCTCTCCTTGGACTAAAGTATCTACAATATATACCTCCACCCCACGATAACGCTTATCAATAACTTTGAGCATATCATACAACCCTGCTGAATTTTTGGCCGTTACAAGAGCAATCTTAGATATATGTTTTGGTATAGGTTGTTTATTATCAAAATATCCTTTGGCTTTGAGCTTCTTTTTGAGCTGTTCATAAGCCAATGCCATAGCACCTTTACCATAAGGTTCTACCCTATAAGCATAGAGCTGATACTCTCCTCTAGGAGTATAAACACCTACATTACCCTCAACAACAATCTTCTCCCCTCTCTCTATCTTAAATTTCAAGTTTGAAGCAGATGAACGAAACATAACACATTTTATAGTAGAAGAGTTATCTTTGATAGTAAAATAGATATGCCCACTAGTATGATATGTAACAGATGAAACCTCACCCTCTACAAAAATATGAGAAAACGAACCTTCAAGAGTAGCTTTTATCTGTTCATTTAGAGATGATACACTAAGAGGATTAGAGTGCATATAAAACCTTTTTTATTATTTTTTTATTGTATCTTTATTTGTTTTATTGATAGCCTATAATAGACTTTTTGCAAAACTCATCGGATTCATTTAATGATATTTGTTAATGATACATCTACAGCTAATCGCATAAAATTATTCCAACTTCAATATATCAAAAAATAATTATATATTTTGGTAAGTTCAGTTTTAAACCAAATCACCAATAATATTTACTTTTTAATAACTACCTTGTCTATGTAAAACTCTACCTATAATTATCATATCATTAATAACATCAAAAAGTATTCTATAATTACCTACCCGTAATCTATAAGCAGGTTCAAAATTCGTTAATCTTTTAATATTAGCTACATCAGGAAAATTTCTAAGTTCTGATATTTTATTATGAATTTTATTTTTAAAAGGCTCATTAATAGATTTTAAATCTTTAATAGCACTTTTTCTGACTTTAATTTTCATTTTTTAAATAATCTTCAAATGATATACTCTCTTCATCTCTTGTCAATCTCAAAAGTTTTAAATCATTACTATCTTCTAAAGAAACTATCTCTAACCCATCTTTTTTGAAACTCTCTAATGATTTAATAACCCTATCTAATATAGATTCATTTTCAATATTTATAGTTAATATCTGCATTATAAAATCCTTTTTATTTATTATATCATAAAATGATTGTATATTTTGGTAGGTTCGGTTAAAACCGAATATTTAATATATTTATAATATTGTGAGTGCAAATTAAAGTATGAATTCCACCTCAGAGAGAATATAACTAGATTAGCCTTTTTGATAGATATAATTTTAGACATAATCACTTTACCTTTTACATCCACTCCACAACCTTAGAGACCTCATTAGCCACAAAACATTTAATAGAAGTATCTTCTATTGGTTTATTAGGGACTACTGCTGTTGTAAATCCTTGGGTTTCAAGCTCTTTGAGTCGTTGCATTAGTCCTGAAACTTCTATTATCTCACCAGTTAAGCTCACTTCACCCATAAATACAGATTTACTGCTAATCTCTCTATCTCTATAGCTACTTAATATTGAGGCTATTATAGCTATATCTGCAGATGGTTCTGTGATTTTAATCCCACCTGATACATTTATAAATACATCTACGGTGCTAAATGGTAGTTCTAGCTTTTTTTCTAATAGAGCTAGAAGCATTACTAATCTATTATTATCAAATCCTGTTGAGCTTCGTTTGGGGTAGCCTTGGGCATCTGTTACTAGGGCTTGGATTTCTATTACTATTGGGCGACTTCCCTCCATTATTACTGTTAGGGCTGAACCTGATAGTAGTTTATCTTTGTTGAAAAATCTACCTGCTATACTTTTAGCATCGTTTAATCCTCTTCTACTCATCTCAAAAATACCCACTTCATTGGTACTTCCAAATCTATTTTTAATCCCTCTTAGAAGTCTAAGTTCTGAATTGCTATCTCCCTCAAAATATAGTACCACATCAACCATATGTTCTAAAACTCTAGGACCTGCTATTGAGCCATCTTTTGTAATATGTCCAATTATAAATATAGCTATTCCCATAGATTTGGCTACTCTCATAAGCTCAAAAGTGATACTTCGTACTTGTGTAACAGAGCCTGGGGCTGATGGAATATCATCATTATATAGAGTTTGAATAGAGTCTATTATAAGAAAATCATAACGGGTATTATTTACTTCATTAATTACAGATGATAGATTAATTTCAGATAATAGATAAAGCTCTCTCTCATTAGCATTTAATCTATCTGCTCTTAGCTTTATCTGTCCATTTGACTCTTCTCCTGAAACATATAAAACTCTTTTGTCATTAGATGCTAAGTTTCCTGCTATCTTGAGAAGTAGTGTAGATTTACCAATACCAGGGCTACCACCAATTAGAGTAAGTGAACCTGATACAATACCACCACCCAATACTAAATCAAGCTCACTACTATATGAACTAAACCTTGTAACATTATCCTCTTTTATATCCATAATAGATTGGGCTTTTGAACTAATATTTTTGGATATTTTTTTAGTCTCTTCCAAAAACTTAACCTGTTCACCACTAAGTTCTATCATACTATCCCAACCACCACAACTTGTACATTTCCCAATCCACCTAGATGATTGAAATCCACAAGATTGACACTCAAATATACTCTTTTTCTTTGCCATTTTTATACTCTTTATATTCATCTTTTGAAATTAATATTGCTCAAAGTATATCCTAATATAACTTTATAACTTGTAACATAGTATAGAAGATTTAATTATATTTTAGATACAATTAAACCAAATAATTAATATGACTTTTTAGAGGTCTATAAAAGGAATTGGTAAGATGCAAGAAGAGATATTTGAGATAAATGTCAATAATTTAGATGAGAAATATGAATTTGGTAAAATTGCGAAACAAGCTAGTGGTGCTGTTATGTATAGATGTGGTAAGGCAGTATTAATTGGTGCGATTGCGATAGAAGAGAAATTAATTGATGAAGACTTTTTACCTCTTACAGTTCAATATAGTGAAAAAGCTTATGCTAATGCCAAAATACCTGGTGGATTTATCAAAAGAGAGACAAAACCAGGGGACTTTGAGACTCTTACTTCAAGAATTGTAGATAGGTCAATCCGTCCACTATTCCCAAAAGGGTTTCATTATGAGGTAGTCCTTACTATAATGGTAGTAAGTAGTGATGAGAATGTAGATATGCAAATAGCAGCACTTCATACTGCAAATGCCACTCTATTTACCTCTGATATTCCAGTCCAAAGTGCGATTGCTGGTGTAAGAATAGGTAAAGTAGATGATACAATTATATTAAATCCTACAAACTCTCAACTTCAAAACTCTACTCTTGACCTGCTTGTAGTGGGTAAGGGAAAAGATGTAATGATGATAGAGATGCGTTCAATTGCATCAATGAAAGCCCAAGTTGAAAACTTTGGTGTATTAGACCCAACTTCTGGTGCAATTCCATTGACTATTGAACATCAAGAGGCAAATGAGGTATCACAAGAGGAGATGGTAGATATTATTGAGTATGCTTCTCGTGCCATTGATATAGCTACAAGTAGATTTGAAGATGATTTCAAAAAGGTAACTAAAACTCCTCTTGAACTACCTTTAGCACAAGATACATTTGATGAAGAGTTATATCAAAAAGTAGGTAGTGATTTCTCTAGTGATATTAAAAAAGCTGTATCATCTATGGCAAAAAGTGAAAGAAGTAGTGAACTTAAAAAAGTAGTAGCAAGAGTAATAGAGGATTACTCTAACGATGATAATACAATAGATAAAAAAGTGGCTCAAAGTGTAGTAGAGAAGCATAAAAGAGAGATTGTAAGGGCTATGATATTAGATGATAATATTAGAGCAGATGGAAGGGCATTAGATGAGGTTAGACCTATCTCAATAGAGACCAATATTTTACCAAGTGTTCATGGTTCATGTCTATTTACAAGAGGACAAACTCAAACTTTAGTAAGTGCTACTTTAGGTGATGTTAAAGGCGCTCAATCTTATGATTTGATAACTGATAAAAATACACAATATGAGAAACTTATGGTTCATTATAACTTCCCAGGCTTTTCAGTAGGAGAGGCTAAATATCAAGGACCTCCAGGGAGAAGAGAACTAGGACATGGTAATTTAGCCAAAAGAGCATTAGAGTCATCTTTTGATATGAGATATGATGGTAGTGTAAGATTGGTATCAGAGGTTTTAGAGAGTAATGGTTCATCTTCTATGGCTACTGTTTGTGGTGGTTCTCTTGCTATGGCTGGAGCAGAGGTAGAGTCTGTATCTTTGGTGGCTGGTGTGGCTATGGGTGTGATTGTAGAGGGTGATAGATATGCAGTTCTTACTGATATTATGGGATTAGAAGACCATGATGGAGATATGGATTTTAAAATTTGTGGTACTAATGAGGGGATAACTGCTCTTCAACTTGATATAAAACTTGGTGGAATTAAACTTGAAATTCTAAAAGAGGTATTATCTAAAACAACAGTAGCAAGACAACATATATTATCTATAATGAGAGAGGCTCAAAGCAATATCCAAAAAAGCCAAGCACTACCATCAACAGAGTTTTTCCATATTGATCCAAGTAAAATTGTAGATATTATTGGTAAAGCAGGAGCTACAATTAGAGATATAATTGAGAAATTTGAAGTAAGTATTGATATTAAAAGAGATGTAGGTGGTGTAAAAGTGAGTGGTACTTGCCCAATTAAAGTAGCAGATGCCAAAGCACATATAGAAAAAATAGCCTCTGCCCCAACTAAAAAACAACAAACTTATGAGATAAACAAAGAGTACAATGGTAAAATCAAAAAAATAGTTGATTTTGGTATGTTTATAGAGATGCCAGATGGTTTTGATGCTCTTTTACATATCTCAAAAGTAGCTAAAAGTAGAGTAAATAATTTAGATGAGAGATATAATGTAGGTGATGATATAACAGTAGTTGTATTAGAACAAAAGGGTAAAAAAGTAGAATTGGCAACTTTGGAGTATTTAAAGTGAGAGAATTTAGCAAATTAGCAGTTTTTGATTTTGACTCTACTCTAATGGACGGAGAAACTATAGACTTTTTAGCCAAACCATTAGGATTAGAAGAGAAAGTAGCATCTATTACAGAGAGAGCAATGGCAGGAAAGCTTGACTTTTTTGACTCTCTCTCTACAAGAGTAGCACTTTTAAAAGGGTTGAAGAAATCAGTAGTAGATGATATTTGTAGAGATTTACCATTAATGAATGGAGCAAAAGAGGTAATAGAGGGACTTAAAGCCAAAGGATATACGGTAGTATGTTTCTCTGGTGGATTTAGAAATGCCACCTCTCCTGCTTCAAAAGAGCTAGGAATTGATGCTGATTTTGCTAATATCTTACATGATGAAAATGGAATACTCACTGGAAAAGTAGGTGGCGATATGATGTTTTCAAGCTCAAAAGGAGATATGATAGTAAGACTTCAAAACCTATTATCTATTGGAAGAGAAGATACACTTGTAGTTGGAGATGGAGCAAATGACCTTAGTATGTTTGCCCATGCAGATACAAGAGTAGCATTTTGTGCTAAACCTATACTTAAAGAGGCATCTACTAATATAGTAGATACCAAAGATTTAAGAGAGATTTTGAAGATTGTATAGATACAATGTAATTGAACTATTTGCAGGTGCAGGTGGTTTAGCTTTGGGACTAGAACAAGCAGGGTTTAATACTAAAATTGCTGTTGAGATTAATAAATGGGCAGTTAAAACATTAAAAAAGAATAGACCAAATTGGAATGTTATACAAGAAGATATAACAAAAATTTCAGAGAATGGAATAAAAGACTATTTAAAAGATAATGAAGAGATAGACCTTTTTTCATTTCTTATCTAATTTTACTCTTTTTTAGATTAGAGTTATTTTTTAGTTGTTTGTTTTCCTTGGGGTATTATAACGCGAGAGCTTTAACTTTCCTTAGTGGGTGGGGATTTAGTCGTTGCTTAAGGAAGGTTTGGGGCGAAGTCGGGAGATAAACTATTAGGTAAATTATATCTATATCTTAGTCAAAATGGGTATTTAAGAGCATATTAATCTATCTTGTTATATATACTCTTTGATAACCTATTAAATGCTTGACTCATAGCTTTTACTACTGCTTCACTACTATTTTTATGTTTTACTATTGTATTAAATTGATATATGGTTCGTTTATCAAATTTTTTATTATATATTTTATAGGTAGATTTTAGTTCTACCACCTCTTCATTTGATATAAACTTAGTGATTACTATTTTAATATTTATATTTGGTAGTTTTGATATATTCCATGGGTACTCTGTGATATTTGATTTTGGTAGTCTCTCTTGTATATATCTAATTATCTCTTTTTGCAATCTTTTATCTATGTTGCCTATCCATTTAGCATCACTTTTATACTCTATTTTATTGCCTTTTAATATAGCTAACTTACCAGATAATAGGTATTGTGGCATATCTATTTTGGCAATTCCAATGCTTGTTTTAATATTTCTAGTAGATATTTTATCTAAACTATCCATACCTATTAGATATATAGATGAAGTACAGCTATTAAGTAGTAGTAATATCGTAATTAATATAGTTTTTTTTATCATTTTAATCTCCAAATATTAGTGAATTAGGTTTTTTATTTAGTTTTGTTGCAAATTTATTCATAGATATTGATGCCTCTGTAAGTTGTTTTAACATATCAGAGAATTGACTTGCTAATATTGATTTCTCTCCATCTCCATCACTTAGTTTTGTCATAGATGTTATTAGCTTATCTAGTTTTTTTATAGTTTTATTAAGAGAAGATGGGAGTCTTTTCATATCTTTTTGAGCTAATATTTTATTGAGAAGTGATGCACTGCTATTAAACTCTAAGAGTAGGTTTGTGATTGGTTTATTACTATCATCTATAAGTTTAGTTGTAGATACAAGTAGCTCTTTAAGAGGAAGATTTTTAAATTTATTGAATATAATATTAAGGTTTTTTATAATTTCACTCTCTGTTTGTTTATATGTAGGAAATATAAAATTACTATTTTTAGCCATTTTAATAGTCTGATTTTTATCATCTTCTACAAAGTCTAAATCTATAAATATGGTATTTGTAATAGGGTTTTCTGTATCTACTCTTGCTCTTAGTCCCATTCTAACGGCATCTTTTAGATTATCAAATCCATCTTTATATCTAATATTTTTATCATAAAAAGCAGATGTATCAATGGTTGTTTCTAGTTTTGTTTTGATTTTTTTATCTTTAATATCATAATTAAACTCTATTCTTGTAATCTCTCCAATAATATAATCATTAAATTTCACACTTGCATATTGATTGATATTAGACATCTTATCATCAAATTCCATTATAAATCTTTTTATATAAGTCCCACCAACTCCTAGTTTTTTATTTAGAGATGCCGAACGGCTTTGATATAGTGCAAATCTATAATCTTTGGGTATCTCTATCTCTTCTATATTAAAATTTGTAGAAAATTCCAATCCACCTTTTAATATATCCCCAATTGGTGCAAAATTTATATTAAGGTTACTATTTTCAAAATTAATATCTAATGCACTTCTTATCCAAAATTTACTGCTAATATTAATATATTTTGTATATCTATTTTCTATTAATATAACAATATCCATTCTCATATTATCATCAAGTTCTACCTTATCTATTCTACCAACTTCTATATTTTTATAAAATACGGGACTATTTTTACTTACATTTATATGCGTTTTATTGGTTGTAAGGGTATAATATATTCCATCACCTCTACTTTTATGAGGTTTATTTAGACCTTGAAATATTTTTTTGAATGATTTATCTTTTTGGGTATATAATCCAATATAAGCACCTGATATAAGAGTCTCTAGTCCTGATATTCCACTACTATCAACTTCTGGTTTAACTATCCAAAATTCTGTTTTATTATTGAGATACTTTTTTGTGCCTTTATCCATTCTTACTACTACAACTACACCCTCACTATCATCATCTAATAATATCTTTGTTACTTCACCAATAGCAACATTTCTATATTGTACTTTACTCTTGACTTTTAATCCACTACTTGAATCAAAATATATTCTAATCTCTTTTCCCATTTGCGAGAAGTGTTGGTATGCTAATGATATAGTAATTAAAAATGCTATAATGGGTACTATCCAAATTGAAGTAAATAGTTTAAATCCAAAATTTTTTTTGATTTTAGGCTCTTTCATATTAGTTTTATCCTTTAAATTTAATCCATTGTTCGTGTATCAAATGATAGAGCAGAGAGTAGGGTAAAAAATACCATAATAGCAAATGCCGTTGATGCACTTCCTGCAATGATTTCTATATTATCAATATGAACTAATGATGCTAAAATAGCTACTACAAATACATCAATCATAGACCATGGACCAATTATCTCTGTAATATAGAATATTCTATGTTTGCTATGGTGGTCTTTATGACTATTTAACTTTGTAGATATTATTAAGTATATTAATAGAATAAACTTAATAATAGGTACAAATACAGATGCAAATAGAATAATTAATGCAATACCATAAGAACCATTCTCATATATATGTATAATTCCCTCAATAATATTACTCTCTTGGCTTACTCCAAATTGAGTTACTATAAGCATAGGATATATATTAGCAGGAATAAAAGCTATTATGGCCGTAGTTAAATATGCCGTTGTGAGGTTTAGACTATATTGTTTGTTTTTGTATATTTTTTTATGACATCTTCTACACTCTATCTCATCTCCTGTATCTATATTGACAGCTTCACACTTAGGGCATCGTATAAGCTTACTACTCATTATAAGCCCTATCATACATCTGCCATAAATTAAAAATCTTGATATGACTTGTAATATAAATCTCTAATAGTATAAAGATAAGTAGTGAATAAAATGATACATCAAATGATATATCAAATGAATTAGCTAATTTAACTAATGCCACAAGAATACTAATCAAAAATATATCCAACATATTCCAATGGCTAAGATTAGATATTAAGACTAATATCTCTCTAGCATACTCTGGATATATTTTCATTTTCAGTAATATAGCAATAGATATATATAAAGTTATAGATAAAAGAGGAATAATAAATATAAATAGTGCAATAAAGATACCCACAATATAGTATTGCATATCAAAAAGACGAAAAAGCATAGATAAGATATTAAGCGATTCATAGCTATACATTATATCCATTTTGATAATAGTAAAAGAGTTTGCAAGAATAAAAAACATTATCGCAGATATACTAATAGCTAATAGTTTATCTAGCATTTTGCTATCAGTTTTTTTATATAGCATTGCATTACATCTATTACAGTGTGCTTGTGAGTGTGGTTTAAGTTCTATAATTGTATGAATTTCATTGCATTTATAACATATTACTAATTTATCTAAATCTTTATAATCTATCTCTTAGCTCCTCTACACTCAAAATTGCACTCTTATCATCATCACTAAAGCCCCAATTTACCATCAAATAATCAATATTAGCACTCCTACTAGCCAATAAATCACGGCTACCATCTCCAATAAATATAGCATTCTCATTAGAGATATTAAGCTTATCTAAAATCTTAAATAGCATATCAGGGCTAGGTTTACTAGCCTCTACCTCATCATGACATACAATAGCATCAAATAGATGAAAGATATTCAAAAATTTTAATGACTCAATAGTAGATATTTTATAAGCATTTGTAGCTAATGCCAACTTTTTATTATGAGCTTTTATATCCTCTAGCATATCTTTGATACCATCATATACTATCAACTCTTTATGATGGTTTGCACTATAATAGCTATTAAACCACTCCTCATGGATTGGTTCAAACTCTTCTATATTATAAAAGTGTTTAGCAGGGTTTAGAGTATGATTATTGACATCTTTTAATATATCTTCACTTCTCATAGGCTCTAAATGTAGCTTCCCCCTCACAAAATTAATAGCATTAGCTATGGTAATAGAACTATCTATCAAAGTCCCATCCATATCAAAAATATATAACTCCTTTTTTATAATAATACTCCTATTCTTTCTCCAAATTTCACATTTTGTCCCTCTTTTACATCAGGAATAATAGCATCTTTTTGAGATAACATTACAATAGTTGAACCCATCTTAAAATATCCAAAAAGCTCACTGATTTTGAGTTTCAAATCACTATACTCATAATATGACTCTTCGTGAAGTTTGATATTTATAGTGATATTCTCTTCAAATGATACCACCATCTGCCCCACATTCAAAGCCCCCACAAGAACCAAAAAGTGAATTTTATCTTTTCTATCTTTTACTTTAATTACCACTCTCTCATTTTCAATAAATAGATTTTTCTTTTTTGTGAGATAACGATTATTTACAGGATATAATTTCCCAGGTATATGAGTAATACTTAATACTTGTAAATCCATTGGAATATGGTATCTATGATAATCTTTTGGAGATAGATAAAAGTTTATAAACTCTCCTCCCTCCAACATCTTATCATACCCCGTATATTGCTTACCCAAAAGTTCATTAAGTCTATACTCCATACCCTTAATCTGATAAGCATAACCATCTTCTATCTTACCACAATCACTAATAAGTGCATCAACAGGTGATATTAGAGTATATTTTGTATTTATTTTTCTAGGAGTTTTGAACTCTCTAATAAAAAGTTTGTTAAGTGTTTTATAACTATTTGGAGTATCAAATTCACTCATATTAAGCCCCATTAACTTTACATAACCTGTATTAATAATACCTTGAATTGGTTTGGAGAACTCTCTATTGGCAAATTTACCAAAAACTTGTGATATATAAGAAGTGATGTGCTGTTTTGACATCTTGAACCTTTTTTTAGGGTATTATATCATATCTATTTTACAACATACTTTAAGGAAGCAAAAGATATAATTTGGACTTCAAAATGATCGCGTAACTCAGTGGTAGAGTACTTCCTTGACATGGAAGAAGTCGTTGGTTCAAGTCCAATCGTGATCACCATAATTATAAAGTACTCAAATGAATATACTCAAAAACATAAACCCCCCAATAAATAGCGAAAAATTCACCACACTACTCGCTCATAAAAATATAAAAATAGTTAGAATTATAAGTTCTGATAATTTAGATACCATAGAGTATATTCAAGATGAAGATGAGTGGGTATTGATTATAGAGGGTAGGGCAACTATTAAAATGAATAATAAACTACATAATCTAATTAAAGGTGATACCCTATTTATCCCATCTCAAACAAATCATACTATTGAAAATGTTGAAAATGGGACAATATGGTTAGCTATTCATATATTTTAATCACTATTTTTTCAACTCAAAAGCAATAGCATCAAGTGCAATATTAGCTTTTTTAATAATATTTAAACACTTTGCATCTTTGATATTATGCTTTGATGAGTAGTATTCAGGATTTGTATAGCTCATTTTAGTCTCTCCATCAAAATTTTCATAAATCAACATCTTTAGAGGTAAATCTATCCCCATAGTTTGATTACATTTCATAAGCTTTGTACCCATATATGGATTTCCAAAGACGACTACCGTTGTATCTCTTAGAGTCATATTTATATCTTTGGCATTCTTTTTATGGTCTAAATTATAGAAATGTATCAATCCACTTTTTTTGATAATACCCTCTAATTTTGATACATTTTGGGCTACACTACCATTTAAATCTATTGTATGTATAAAACTACCTTTACCACTATTACAACCTAATAAAAATAGAAAAGCTACCAAAACTATATATACTTTTTTCATTATACATTAAACCTAAAGTGCATCACATCACCATCAGCTACTATATACTCTTTACCCTCTAGTCTATTTTTACCAGCCTCTTTTGCTCCACTCTCTCCACCATAAGTGATAAAGTCTTCATAAGCTATAACCTCTGCTCGGATAAACCCTTTTTCAAAGTCATTATGAATTACTGCTGCTGCTTTTGGTGCTGTGGTATCTTTGCCAATTGTCCAAGCCCTAACCTCTATTACTCCTGCTGTAAAATAGCTCATAAGCCCAAGTTTATCAAATCCTTTATGAATAATCTGGTCTAATCCACTCTCTTCTACTCCAAGTTCGTTTAGCATCTCCATCTTCTCTTCATCATCAAAATCCACCATATCCTCTTCTACTTTGGCACATAATTTGATAACTTCACAATCTTTTTTTGAGGCATACTCTTTGACTACTTTTACATACTCATTATCTTCACCCAATCCATCTTCATCTACATTTAGAGCATAAATTATATCTTTTGAACTAAGTAGTCTTAAATCTTTATTAATAGCTTTAAACTCTTCACTATCAAGCTTATCATACATGCTTACAGGATTACCCTCTCCAATAAACTCTAATAACTCTTCTGCTATTACTAATTGAGCTTTAGCTAATTTATCATTCCCTTTTGCCTTTTTAGATAGCATAGATACTCTCTTTTCCATAGCATCAAGGTCGGCAAATAGTAACTCTTGTTCAATAATCTCTATATCACGAATTGGGTCTATTGAGTTCTCTACATGAGTAATATTATCATCATCAAAACATCTTACAATATGTAATATAACCTCTGTCTCTTTGATATTTGATAAAAATTTATTACCAAGCCCCTCTCCCTTACTAGCACCCTTTACAAGCCCTGCTATATCTACAAAATCAAGAGTAGAGTATTGAATCTTCTTTGGATTTACAATCTTAGCTAACTCATCTAATCTCTTATCAGGTACTGGTACAACTGCTTTATTTGGTTCTATCGTACAAAATGGATAGTTTTGACTCTCTGCATTTTGAGCCTTTGTTAGTGCATTAAATGTAGTTGATTTACCAACATTTGGTAATCCTACTAATCCTATACTTAATCCCATTATATATATTCCTTTGATTTTTTAAATTATCAAATTTTATCTAAAAAATAGTGAAAAGTAGGTGATTTTTATAACTTTGTATAATTGTGATATAATTCTATCAATATTTTGTAGGGTTAGCTTAAGCAATCCAAAAGAACAAAACAATCTAATATATTTTTAAGAGGTTATATATGTCTATAAGTATAGTTATTCTTTCAGCTGGACAGGGGACTAGAATGAAGTCCAATACTCCTAAAGTTTTACATAAAATATCTGGTAAGGCTATGCTCTTTTATGCTATTGAGGCAGGATTAGAGGTGTCTGATGATATTACTGTTGTATTAAATCATAAAGCTAAGTTAATTCAAGATGAGATTGATGCTCACTACTCTAATATCTCTTATCATATTCAAGATGTAGCCAATTTTCCTGGGACTGGTGGGGCTATGATGGGTATTACTCCTAAGTATGATAGAGTTGTGATATTAAATGGTGATATGCCTTTGGTTACTAAAGGTGCTATTGATAAGCTTACTTCGTCATTATCTGATATTAATATGAGCGTTATCTCTCTTGATAATCCATCTAGTTATGGTAGAGTAGATATTGTAGATAATCAAGTCAAAGAGATAATTGAAGAGAAAGATTGTAGCGATACCCAAAAAGAGATAAATAGTGTAAATGCAGGGGTTTATGCCTTGTCTCGTGATATATTAGATAGATATATCCCTAAGCTTAATAACAATAATGCTCAAAAAGAGTATTATCTTACAGATATTATTAAACTAGCAGTTGATGATAATTGTAGTGTTAATCCAATATTTGTAGATGAAGATGAGTTTAAAGGTGTAAATTCTAAATTGGATTTATCTAATGCAGAGATGATAATGCAAGATAAAATCAAAACTCAACTTATGAAAGATGGTATAACTATGAGAATGCCTGATACTATTTATATAGATAGTAGGGCATCATTTGAGGGTGAAGTGATATTGGAAAATGGAGTAACTATTGAGGGGCAAACTCATATTAAGTCATCTCATATCAAGGCACATAGTGTGATAGAAGATAGTATAATTGATAACTCTTCAATTGGCCCAATGGCTAGAATTCGCCCACAAAGTAGTATTATAGATACTCATATTGGTAATTTTGTTGAGGTCAAGAAATCTACTTTAAATGGTGTAAAAGCTGGACACTTATCATATTTAGGAGATAGTGAGATTGATAGTGGTACTAATATTGGGGCAGGGGTGATTACTTGTAATTATGATGGCAAAAATAAGTATAAAACTATTATTGGTAAAAATGTATTTATAGGTTCTGATACACAATTAGTTGCACCTATAAATATATCAGATGATGTAATGATAGGGGCAGGTAGTACTATTAATATAGATATAGCACAAGGTGAATTGGCAATATCTCGTACTCCTATCAAAAGAGTAAAAAACTTTTTTTATAAATTTTTTGGTAAGAAGTAAGTTGAGAGTAGATAATAATATAACTTCTATTGCTATTGGTTCGTTTGATGGTATTCATAAAGCACATCAATCACTTATATCAAAAGCTGATGCTATTGTAGTAATAGAGAGAAATTGTGGAAGTATTACAGCAGGATATAGAAGAGGAGATTTTGTAGATATTCCAATATACTTTTATCACTTTAGAACCATTTCTAATTTAAACCCATCTCAATTTATAGATAAACTTATAGAAGATTTTCCAAATTTAAAAGATATTATAGTTGGATATGATTTTGAATTTGGATATAAAAAAAGTGGAAATATATCACATCTAAGAGATATATTCAAAGGTAAAGTTACTGTAATAGGGGAGATATTTTATAATAATATATCACTACACTCAAGAGTAATTAGAAAATCTATTAAAGATGGCAAGATAGAATTAGCTAATGGTATGTTAGGTAGATACTATGAGTGTAAAGGTAAGATAATAAAAGGACAAGGCATTGGTTCAAAAGAGTTGGTTTCAACCATAAATATAGAAACCGATAATTACACCTTACCAAAAGATGGAGTATATGCCACAGAAATTCTAATAAATAATATATGGTACAAATCAATTAGTTTCATAGGCAATCGCACCTCTACGGATAATAACTTTGCTATTGAAACTCATATTATAGATACAAATATAATATTAAACTCATATTATGCTACTATCAAATGGCTAAAATTTATTAGAGATAATAAAAAATTTGATAATTTAATAGAGTTAAAAGTGCAGATAGAAGAGGATATAAGAGTTGTAAAAACTATCCATTAAATATAATTTGCTAGAATTTTCTTGTAGGGTGGGTGATAACCCACCAGATATATTATCCCAAAATATACAAAGCCACCTCATCACTCAATAAAAAATCTCTATTATAATACACCCCATCTTCTATATATATTTTATCTCTCTCTACCAAATAATTAGCTCTTTTTATCATATCTTTATCTAATATTTTTCTATCTACTCCAACAATACTTCTAAATCCAAGTAGCAACTTTTCCATTAAAATATCACTACTACTTAACTCCTCTATATCTCTATAATTGGGATTGGATATATATCTATCTATATTAGTTTGGGTATATAATCTTTGGTTATCTCTAAATCCAACAGCACCAGCACCTACTCCGATATAATCATCTAATTTCCAATATCCAATATTATGTATTGATTGATAAGTGCCATAGTTTGATACTTCATACTGCTTAAATCCTCTTTTGGTTATCTCATCTCTTATAAAGTATGATATATCTAAGCTATCTACTTTGACTTGTGGGGTATTGGCAAATTTTGTGCCATCTTCAATGGTGAGTTCATAAGCTGATATATGATTAATTGGTAGGCTAAAGGCTATATCTATATCATCTTTTAGTAGTGCTTTAGTATCTCTCTCAAATGAGTATATAATATCAAGTGAGATATTTTCAAATCCTATAATATTAGCATTTTTAATCGCTTCTATTGCTATTTGTGGAGAGTGAGAACGATTAAGTCTTTTTAGTTTATCTTCATTGAAGCTTTGAACCCCAAAACTTATACGATTTATACCCAATTTTTTTATACCCTCTAACCACTCATAAGAGGCAGAGTTTGGATTGGCTTCGGTAGTAATCTCACAACTATTTATTAAATATGGTTTGATTAAATTAAATATATCTCTATAAAGAGATGGTTTAATGGTAGATGGAGTCCCACCACCTATAAAAATAGTTTTGATACTTTTATATTTAATATCTTTTAATTGATACTCTAAATCAATATATAAAGCTTTCATATAATCTTCTCTTGTATCAAATTTATCTGTATATGAGTTGAAACTACAATAATAACATTTAGAATCACAATATGGAATATGGATATATAATAACATCTCTATACCAATAGATAAGCAAACTTATCCACCCATCTACTCCATATTTTACTACCCTCTACATTAATTGAGTTTAGTTCCAAATCTTTGATTAGCATAATAGCAAACTCACTTGGGATATTTAGAGAAAATTCTAAAATATTATCAATATAATCAGAATTATTTGATAGTTTAATAGCATTTACTATTCCAATAGATAGGGCAACCATTACTTTAATATCATCACTATTTTCTATCTCTTTGATTGTCCCATTTAATATTTTATTAATATTAGGTAGAGTATTCATTACCTTTTTAAAGCTTAAATACCCCACAGCTCCATCTTCTCCCACTGCTCCACTTAGAGTCTCAAGAAGCAGATTTTTATCTATATCTTGTTTGACAATAGTATTAGCAAATTCCCAACTCCGCGGTGTAGCAAAACTTTTTTGATTAGATGAGGCATCAAAATTAAACAGCATACTATTATCATATTGTAAAAATGAGATTATAGAACTATCAATACCATTTTGATATGCCCAAGTTTTCCAATCATCAAAATCAACCTCCATCTCAAAATGAACAAACCTATTAGCAAGGGGAGGGGGCATACGATAAACTACTCCTCTATCACTTTCTCTATTACCAGCAGAAACAATACTCCACCCATCAGGCAGAGTATATTCACCAACTTTTCTATCTAATACCAATTGATAAGCAGAGGCTTGGACAGCAGGTGGAGCAGAGTTTATCTCATCTAAAAATAGTATTCCTTTGCGTTTGCTACTGCTATCAGGTAAGAAGCTTGGTTTTGCCCAAACTCCTTGATTGGTCTTGCTATCAAAAAATGGAATACCTTTTAAATCTGTTGGGTCAAGTAGAGCAAGTCTTAAATCGATAAATTCTAAATTCATATCTTTGGCTATTGATTTGACAATAGATGATTTACCAATCCCTGGAGCTCCCCATATAAATACAGGTAACCTCTCTTTGATAAGTTTTGAAACTATATTTGTAATGTTGGATGCTTTCATATTTTTTATCTCTTTTTAAATATTGGTGGGTGAAATCCACCATTATATTGCTTAATTTACTCAGCTAATTCTAATGCTTCAATAGGTGCAATAGCACTATCACCTGCAATCCCTTGAAGAGAGCCATACATTTCAGTAGTATTTGCCAAAACTCCATCAATAGTTTTTTGTCTTCGTTTCCAAGATGCCATTAAAGACCTCTTCTCTTTCTCCAACTCCTCTTGCATTTTGATAAATCCATCAACTATTGAAGTAATCTGCATAGAAAACTCATTTCCAGTCATATAGTTATAGAGCAGATTCATCTTATCTCCTCTATTTTCCTCTTTTTTTACTGTTTTATGTAGTTTAATTAGTGATTCTCTAAGTAGAGATGAACTCCCCTTAAACTCATCTAAACTACATACCCAAATCCCATCAACAAACCCCATTCTTCTCATATTTTTGGGATATACAGATGTTATAAGCACACCCAAATTGGCATTAACATTTATCATATCTTGTTTAAGCTTATCTATCCACCCATCACTCCAAGCTTTGGTATTTTTGGACTCATAACATATAATACCACAATTTGCAATATCACGAGTATTTACCTTTTGAATACAATCAGCTCCAAATGCCCCTTTTTTGACCTCTTCTATCACATCAAAAGGGAATTGAGATGAGAGCCAAGATTCAATTTCAAGCTCTAATGCTTCGCCTTGAATTTGCATAGAACCCTGTTCTGCTTTTCTTCTAGCGTTATCTAGTTCTCTTTTAATCTGTTCTATGCTTTCATCTTTGGCTTTTAGTTTAAGCTCATTTTCTTGCTCTAAAGTTTTTTGAATTTTTAATCTCTCTTCATAAAGTTTCTCTTCTAATGCTATTTGAGAATCTGCTTTTAGTTTTGCTTCTAGTTCTTCTCTCTCTCTTTTTAATTTGGCTATCTCTATTTTTGAAGTATTTAGCTCTTTTATCTGTTCTGACTTTTGAGATAGTTCTTGTTGAAGTGCTAGTATAGATTCATTTTTTTCTGACAAAAACTTTTGTTGAAGCTTCTCTTTTTCTTGATTAATTAGCTTTTTAACTTCTCTCTCATTCTCCTCTTCAAATCTTTTTTGTTCAAGTTGAGTCTCTTTTCTTATCTCTTGCTCTTTTTGTTTGGCTTGTCTCAACTCCTCTTTTATCACATTCATCATATCATCATTAGCTTTTATTTTTCGCTCACTCTCTTCTTTGAAAAGTTGCTCAATTTTTTGTTTCTCTTCTTGAAGTTTTTGATTTAAAATTTTTTGAGAATCTGCTTTGATTTTATCTTCTATCTCTAATCGCTCTCTCTTTAGCTTCTCTACCTCTGCTTTACTTCTATTTAGCTCTATCACTTGTAATGATTTCTCTTTTAGCTCTTTTTCTAAAAGTTTTAGAGAATCATTATGCTCTTCTTGTAACTCTTTTTTGAGTTCATCTATAGTTTGTTGTTTTAATTCCTCTTCTAATTGATGATAGATGACATCATTTACATCTATTTGAGTTTTACAGTTTGGACATTTTATTGTTGTTTTATTTTGCATTGATTTCTCCTTTATTTTGGTTAATATACCTCTCACAATAAACCAACTCCCACCCCTTATAAACCAAAATAATCTTAACAAAAGGCTTATCTACCATATTTTTAATATCTTTTATATTATATCTATCAAGTTGGGTTTTTGCCTCTTCCACTTTTTCACTTAATAGCTTATCACTATATTTAGAATTAGATATATATTTAAGTTCTATTATAGCCCCATAAACTATCTCATCTTTAATTGGATTAAGCAGTATATCCACAAATCCTTTAGTTACCTCAAATTCTGTTTTAACCTCATAGTATGGATTTAGAGATAGATAAGCAGTTAAAAAGCCTTTTATAAATCCCTCTCCATCTATATAATCTCTAATTACAGATTGGGTTTTTTCTACTTCGTTTAGATAATGAAATATTTCTAAATCTTTATTGAGTGCAAAATTTGCTAATAGATTATTGAATTTTTGTAGGTGGATATTAAAATCAACATCTTTAAAAGCACTATATATAAAATCTGCTACAATCTTTTTGATAGTTTGATTTGGAATTCTTACTTTTATTTGAAATAACTCTTTTTGAATAGTTACAAACCCCAAAGCAAATAAAAAGGATATGAAATTCTCTTTTTCAAGCATCTCAAATGCTGAAAAGTTATCTTTGATTTCAGATATTATTATCTCTTCATCTCTAATTAATTGGTTTAATAGGTCAAAGTTTCCATTTAGTTTTTTTGATGTATATACTAAATATTTGAGTTTAGAGTAGTCGGTTCGGACATTTATATCTATTAGGTTCCTTGGTTCTTCATTTTTATATATAAATGATTTTAGGTAATATAGTATCATATCAGTATTATAGATTGTATCTTTTATATTCTCATCAAATCTATAACCATTATACCATTCATTAGTCCTTGATATAATTTTATCTTTGATACTATCAAATTTATAGTAGCTTATCATTTCATCTAATTCATCTCTACTAACTCCTACCATATTATTAAATAAATCGTCCATGGATATATTAGCACCAATATTACTGCCACTTGTTACATCAAATAGAGCTAAAGGTGATACACCTGTAAAAAACATTCTTTTGATTGGGGCATCTGTCCCAGTTGTGCCTACTTTTAGCATGGTAAAGAATTGTTTGTAAAATGCCTCTTTGGTAGTTACTAAATCTTTATAGCTATTTATATTATCTATTAGAATTTTATTTATAAAATTATCATACTCATCTATTAAAATATAAATTGGTAGTTGATTTAATGTACAATATCCAAATAGTATCTCTAATCTACCTAATGGGCTTTGAAAATCAAACTCTATTGGTAGATTATATTTTTTGATAAATTGATTGATTACAAATATAATATGTTCTTGAAAACTATTAATATAATCAGTAACATCAACTCTACTAAAATCAAATCTTATTATATGAAAACTACTTTTTAGTTTAGTTTGATTTTTATAGATATAGGTATCTTTAAATATATCATTGAAATTATCTTTATAATATATATCATAATAGCTCTCTAATGTAGAGATTAATAGAGATTTACCAAATCTTCTTGGACGAAGAAAAAATAAAAAATCACTATTATCTTCTATCTTTTCTATAAATTTAGTCTTATCTATATAGTAGTAATCTTTTTCTCTTATTTTTTTAAAATCACTTACTCCATATGGTATTTTTTTCATTTATCTATCACCTCTCTATTTAAATCTATAATATTTTCTTGTGTTACTTTTGAGCCAACTCATCAACCATTTTAATACTATCCAAAGCATTAGTCAAAATTTTCTTGGTACTTGCCAATGGTTTAAGTCTTAAATTAGTATTTTGCTTATCAATAGTCTCATCACTTACCACCTCCATAACCTCTTTTTCAAGTTCTACTATAATTTCACCTATTTTACTCTTAATAAACTCTATATCCATTACTTAGCCTTTGGTCTAAAAATTTTAATTACATCTTCATTTGCTACCATAAATTTACCACCAATCAAATCAATACAGTACGGTACAGCAGGGAATACTGCATCTAAACACTCTCTAATTGATTTGGGCTTACCTGGTAGATTTATGATTAATGAACCATCACAAATCCCAGCAGTCTGACGAGATAATATAGCAGTTGGGACATATTGGAGGCTTACTCTTCTCATCTCTTCTCCAAATCCTGGTAAAATCTTTTGGCATACATTAAGTGTAGCCTCTGTTGTAACATCTCTCATAGCAGGGCCTGTACCACCAGTAGTTACGATTAAATCACAATCCAAATCACTCAACTCTTTTAGAGTTTGTTCTATTAATTCTTGCTCATCTGCTATACATCTATACTCATATTCACACTCATTTTGTAGATACTCTTTCATTGTATCAATTATTGCTACACCTGAAATATCTTTATATATACCTTGACTTGCTCTATCACTTGTAGTTACTACACCAATTTTAATTTTATCCATAAACTTAATATCCTCATTTTTTAATGTACTATATCGCAAAATTGATAGAAAATAGCTTAATATTATAGATAGAAATAATGTTATGTTAAGATATTTTTAACCTCTACAAATCATCAATTAAGTCTATAATGATAAAATACAGATATTAAAAACTTAAGGAATAAACAATATGTTTAAAAAACTATTACTATCTCTACTATTAACCTCTTCTATAACTTTTGCATCGCTAAAGCATATAGAGGCATCTCCAACATCTATTAAAAATATTAAAATTATAGATATAAGAACTCCACCAGAGTGGAGAGAGACAGGTATTATAAAAAATTCTTATACAGTTATGTTTTTTGATGAAAAAGGTGCTTATGATGTCAAAAAGTTTGTATCAGAGCTAAATAAAATAGTAAAAAAAGGTGAAGAATTTGCGATTATATGTAGAACAGGAAGTAGAACTACTGTTATTGCTGATTTTTTGGCTTATAAACTAGGCTATAATCTAATTAATCTAAAAGGTGGTGTTGAGAACCTTATGAGAAAATATGGATATAAGCTAACACCATTTAAAGGTTAAACGATGAAAAAAATATTTTTAGGTACATTATTAATGCTCTCTTTTATTTATGGAGAGAGTAGGGCAGAGGTGGAGAGATTAATTGGGAATATGTTTATGGTTGGATTTTTTGGTACAAATATTAATGCCAATTCTCAAATCACAAAAGATATTAAAAAGTATAATCTAGGTGGAGTAATTTTATTTGATAGAAACCCAGTAAATAAATCAAAACCCAAAAATATAAGCTCTCCACATCAAGTCAAAACTCTATCTAATAATCTTCAAAAATTTGCTAATGGCAGACTATTAATAGCAGTGGACCAAGAGGGAGGAAGAGTCCAAAGATTATCACCCAAAAATGGATTTAGTAGAAAATACTCATCTCCCTCTCAAATAATCAAAACTAATAATTTTGGTGAATATAGTTATATGGCAAAAGAGCTAAATAGTGTAGGAGTAAATTTCAATCTAGCCCCAGTAGTAGATTTGGCAATCAATCCCAAAAATAGAGTAATAGTAGGACTGGGTCGTTCGTATGGCAAAAATCCAAAAGTAGTAGTATCAAGTGCCACCAAATTTATCAAATCAATGAGCAATCAAGGAGTATTAACCTCACTAAAGCACTTCCCTGGTCATGGCTCATCTCTAGGAGATAGCCATAAAGGTTTTGTAGATATTACCAAAACTTGGCAAAAATCAGAGCTAATCCCATATCAAAAGCTTATAGATAATGGAATGGTAGATACTATAATGGTAGCCCATGTATTTAATAGAAAAATTGACACCAAATACCCAGCTTCTCTATCCAAAAATACAGTTAATGGACTACTAAGAGGTGATTTGGGATATAGCGGTGTAGTAATTAGCGATGATTTACAGATGTATGCCATTAGCAAACACTACTCTCTAAGAGATATAATCAAACTTTCAATTAACGCAGGAGTAGATATTATGCTATTTGGTAATCAAATAAGCCCCAAAAAGATATTAACCACCAAAAAGCTTGTAGATACTACATATTCACTATATAAAAGTGGAGAGATTAGCCTATCGCAACTAAAAATTGCTAATGATAGGATTAATAGATTAAAGGGTAGATTGTAATAATTTATAAATCTTCTCTTGAGCTTTTTAAATATGGGTGATTGGTTAATATTTAACTTCTCTCCCACTCAAATTTAAATATATTTCTCTTCTCTTCATCAAAATTAATTCCAACTAAATATATCTCTTTACCACTATTTAGATATTTTTGATGATAATTTTTATCTTTGATTTGAGCTAAAGCATTACTATCTCCTACTTTAAACTCTATTATATAGATATAGTTATTTAGCTTTATAGTCAAATCTATTCTGCCTTTATTTGTAACATCTTCACCGATAATATCAAGCCCTAAAGATTGTAAATATACATATATTACACTAGCATAAAAGCCCTCATAATACAATATATTATTACCTACAAAATTATTATATGGAATATTTGCAAACATAGTTATTAAGGCACTTTTGAAATCTTCTAAATTACCACCTCTTAAGGCTTTGCTAATAAGCTTATTACTATTTGATTTATCTCTATATAAGTAGTGTATAATAGATTGATTTAATGATTTTTTGACCTCAAAATTTGGTAATTTCAATCTATATATAATATCTTCATCCTCATCTATATACATCTCTTTGATTGTAAGATAACCTGCTTGATAAAGGATTACTTCTAAATCTAAATTATCTATATCAAAGCTATTTAATAGTTTTTTATTTACTGTTAAATTAGATAATTTTGGTAAAAAGTAGTTATTATCTTTAATTAGTTTAATCAAAAATATAGGTGTACCACTCTCAAACCAATAATTATCAAAAACTTTATCATTCTCAATAAATAGTAAAATATCAAATGGATTATATAGATTATCTTTTAAAAAGTTATACCCATTATACCACTTCTTTAATCTATCTAAATCTACTCCATCTAAATATGGCAAAATGGTTGTCTCTATATCTTGTTGAGTATATCCACATATATTTCCATATTTTGGATTTAGAGATATATCTTGTATCATATTTAATCCACTAAATACAGAGGCTTTAGAAAACTTACTTACTCCTGTAAGAAGTGTAAATTTAATATATTTTTCCATTCCTTTTAATATAGTATATAGAGATTTAATTATCTCTCTATTTTCTATGGCTACTTCCATTTGGTCAAGATTATCTAATATTGCTTTATCATACTCATCTATTAATATTACTACCTTTTGGTTATATTTTTTAGAACTATTTTGAATTAACTCTTTAAAACATACTCCAAAATTATCTATCTCATTACACTGGACATCTAATCTCTTTTGATTAAAATTGAGTATAGATAGGATTACTTTTTTTAGTTCATTAGGGCTTCTTAAATCTCCAAAGAAGTCAATTTTAATGACAGGATATTTCTCTTCCCAATTCCACTTATCATAGATATATAATCCCTTAAATAGCTCTTTTTTACCATCAAATATATCTTGAAGAGTATCAAGAAATAGAGATTTCCCAAATCTTCGGGGGCGAGATAAAAAGTAAAATATAGACCCACTATTTATTAGTTCCTAAGCCTCTTTAGTTTTATCAATATATAGGTAATCCTCTTCTATTATTCTACTAAATGTCTGTATTCCTATTGGTAATTTTTTCATTATATCCTCTAAGTTTTGATATATTAATTCTATCTAAAATACTCTTTGGTTAATATTTAACCTTAAATAGACTCTAATAGATATTTTAGTAAGATGGATAAATTATATAAAAGGATAATCTATTAAGCTATTATATTATATCTTATCTATACTATTTTTATTAATGGCTTTAAACTATCTATTCCCACTAGATATTAATAAACTTAATAAACCTCGTTCTACTACTCTTTATGATAGAGATGGGAAAATTTTAAGTATCAAATTAAGTAGTGATGGATTTGTGCGAATGCCAATAGATAGGCTAAATAGTGATGTCCAAAAGATACTTTTGGGGTATGAAGATAGATATTTTTTTTATCATTTTGGGGTTAATCCATTTGCTATAATTAGGGCTATTATATTTAATTTTACCAATCATAGAGTAATTGGGGCTTCTACTATATCTATGCAATTAGCACGAATGATGTACCATAAACCTCGTACTATTAGTAATAAAATTTCAGAGATATTTAGAGCATTTCAGATAGAACTAGCCTACTCAAAAGATGAGATACTTAAATTATATCTAAATAATACCCCTTTTGGTGGGAATATTGAGGGGATTGAGGGGGCTTCTTATCTATATTTTAATGCCCCTCTTAGTTCTCTATCTATTGCTCAAATAGCTTACCTTATATCAATTCCCAAAAATCCAAATAAAAACTCTCCTAAAAATATCACAAGGGTAAATACTCTTAAAAATATTGTATTAAATAGGGTATCAAATCTATATAATAGAGATATAATCAAAAGAGCATTAAAAGAGAAGATACTACCTAAAAGAAGAGCATTACCCAAATTAACACCACATCTATCTAATAGAATTTTGGAAGTGATGGCTTTAGCCTCAAAAGCACCTATTCCAAGTTTTAAAAAATATCTAAGTATAGATTTATCAATTCAGCAACAGATAGAGCAGTATCTCAAAGATGATATTAAAAAGATGAAAAAATATAATATATCAAATTCAAGTGCAATTGTAATTGATAATAAAACAATGGAGATATTAGCTTATGTTGGTTCAAATGATTTTTATAGTAGTGATGGTGGGCAAAATGATGGGATAATGGCTACTATTAGTGCAGGTTCTACACTTAAACCATTTATCTATGCTTTAGCATTTGAGAGAGGATTGATTACCCCTTTATCAAATCTTTTTGATATATCTATCCATCTTGGAGGTTACTCTCCTACAAATTA
>JAMOOX010000059.1 GCA_027065045.1 Campylobacteraceae bacterium
ATAATAGAACCTTTAAGAGTGATATAGAGTTTTTTACCATAGATAAAGATATAACTAAAAAGTTGCGAAGTAGTGCTAAGAGATATAGTCTCTCTATCAATATGCTTCTTTATGGATGTTTTACTATTCTGTTAAATAAGATTACTTCACAAAATGATATTACTATAGGTATTCCCGTTACGCTAAGAGATGGAGAGTATGATAATACCGTTGGAATGTTTGCTAATACGGTGGCTCTTAGAGAGAGAGTTGATATAGAAGAGACTGTTAGTGACTATATGTTAAAAATCCAAAAGAGTTTTTTAGAGATACTTGATAATTTGGACTACTCATTTGAGATGTTGGTAGAGAAACTAGATATTAATAGAGATTTGGCTAGAAATGCTCTTTTTGATGTGATGTTTGTTTATGAAGATGGCTCAAAAAGAGTTCTTGACAATATGGGTTTAACTAAATATACCTTAGATAAAAAGGCTTCAAACTTTGATTTGATTTTAGAGGTCATTGATGAGGGAGAGAGTTTGTCTTGCTCTTATGAGTACTATAGCGATATTTTTAATAGCTCTACTATTCAGAGATTTATAGGCTATTTTATAAAAATATTAGATGAGGTTCAAGAGAATAAGAGGCTTAAGGATATTGAGATTATTCCACTGGAGGAACAACAGTTATTAGATAGTTTTAATGAGACCCAAAAAGATTATCCAAAAGATAAGACTATTGTTGAGCTGTTTGAGGAGCAGGTAGAGAAGAGTCCAAATAGTACTGCTGTGATTTTTGAAGATAAACAACTAACATATAAAGAGTTAAATGATAAATCAAATCAGTTGGCTAACTATCTATTAAAGAGTGATGTAAAAACAGAAAATATCGTTGCTATAAAAATAGAGCGAAGTTTAGAGATGATAATAGGGGTAATGGGAATACTAAAAGTTGGTTGTGCCTATTTGCCAATTGATTTAGAGTATCCAAAAGAGAGGATAGATTATATATTAGAGGACTCTAAAGCTAAAATCACTATAGATTTGGAGACTTTTAATAATATAGATAACTGCTCTGCAACTAATCCTAAAATAGAGATAGGTTCAAACAATTTAGCCTATATTATCTATACATCAGGAAGTACAGGTAATCCTAAAGGAGTAATGATTGAGAATAAATCTATCTTAAATACGATATTTGCACAGATAGATGATTTTAATATTACTAAAGAGAGTAGATTGTTACAGTTTGCATCTTTCTCTTTTGATGCTTTTGTTTCTGAAGTTTTCACTATACTCCTATCAGGGGCTACTCTAATTACCTCTCTGAAAGAGAGTATAATTGATAATTTTTCTGCTTTAATAAAAGATAAAGATATAAATATCGTAACTCTACCTCCATCATTTTTAAATTCTATAGATAACTTAGAGAATATAAAAACTATAATTACAGCAGGAGAGAGTGCTATAACCAAAGATGCTCTAAAGTATTCAAAAAAAATCAATTATATAAACGCCTATGGACCAACAGAGAACTCTATCTGTACTACGCTATATAAAGTAAATTCCAATATGGATTATAAAACAATTCCTATAGGAAAACCTATATCTAATACTAAGGTATATATAGTTGATACTAATCTAAATCAATTGCCACTTGGAGCAGTGGGTGAACTCTGTATTGGTGGAGATGGATTAGCAAGAGGGTATCTAAATAGAGAGGATTTAACAGCAGAGAAGTTTATCAACCATCCAAAACTAGGGCGAATTTATAGAACAGGAGATATAGCAAAGTATCAAGATGATGGAAATATAGAGTATTTAGGACGAATTGATGACCAAGTAAAGATAAGAGGGTTTAGAGTGGAACTTGGAGAGGTGGAAAGTGCTATTTTAGAATATCCATTTATTAAAGAGGCTGTGGTTCTTGCAAAAAATCAAAATTTAATTGCTTATATAGTTGGAGAAGAGAGAGAGTTGAAATCTCATCTCAAAGAGAAACTACCAAATTATATGATACCAAGCTATTTTATAGAGTTAGAGAAGTTTCCACTAACTCCAAATGGGAAGATAGATAAAAAAGCACTACCTAAACCAACAGAGAGCAAAAGAGTCTATAGAGAGCCAAAAACTGCAATTCAAAAAGAGATAGCAAAAATATTTAGTGAGACTTTAAAAGTCAAAAAAGTAGGTATAGATGATAACTTTTTTGAGATAGGAGGGCATAGTCTAAATGCCATATCATCAATTGCCAAAATAGCAAAAGCATTAAATGTAGAGATAATATTAAAAGAGCTATTTATCTATCCTACTATTGAGGGTTTATCTAAACTAATAGAG
>JAMOOX010000060.1 GCA_027065045.1 Campylobacteraceae bacterium
AAAATATAATTTTTTGTGTATATAACATAAAATGGTGCAATAGGAATTGCACCCTACAACATAATAAGGATATAAAATGACCCTAACCCTCCTAATCACAACCTACAACTCCCTATCCCAAGCAGTTCACACAACTCTAAAAGATAAAGGTTATAAAATAGATATAGTCTATGCCATAAATAAAACTCAAATTATAAATGAGATAAAAGCCTTTAACCCCAAAATTATCCTCTCTTCATTTCTAAAAAGCTATATCCCAAAAGAGATATACGAAAACTATCCAACCTTTGTATTTCACCCAGCACCAAGAGGTGATAGGGGAGCTTATAGTTTGGATTATGCTGTTTTTAATGAAGAAAAGGAGTGGGGTGGAGTTTGGTTAAGGGCAAATGAACTCTATGATGGTGGAGATATTTATGCAAGTAGCAGTTTTAAAATGCGTAAAAGCTATAAAGCTTCTATCTATAGGCAAGAGATGGTAAAAGTAGCTACCTCTACACTAAATAAGCTTTTTTATAATATAGAAAAAAATATATCAATTCCACAGATTTTAAATCCAATTCATAAACCTTTTACTCAAAAGATGAGAGCTATTAATTGGCAAAAAGATACTACAGATAAAATAATTAAAAAGATATATGCTAGTGACTCTTTAGATGGAGTTTGGGATAATATTTTAGGAATTGAGTGTTATCTTTTTGGAGTTTGGAAGGAGGACAGAATAGGAAGTGAGGTTTTAACCTCACAAGATGGGACTAAAGTCCCACTTCCTAAAACTATTTTAGCCAAAAGAGATGGTGCTATATGTTTAGCTACTATTGATGGGGCTATTTGGATAACTCATCTAAAGGAAGAGGGAGGATTTAAGCTTCCTGCTACATATCTATTAAAAGATAAAATTAAAGGGATAAAAGAGGATAGATTACCTCTTCTGTTTGATAAAAGTTATAATACATTTTATGAAACAAGTGTAGAGTATTGTGATAATGTTGCTTATTTATATTTCAATTTTCATAATGGGGCGATTAGTACAGCCCAAGCTATAAGATTAAAATATGCTATTGAGTATCTAAAAGATAGATGTAAGGTTTTGGTTTTGATGGGTGGAGATGACTTTTTTTCTAATGGAATACATCTAAATATCTTAGAAGATAGTCAGAAACAAGGAGAAGATGGTTGGGCAAATATAAATGCTATAAATGATTTGATTAAATCTATTATTTTTGCTGATGAGATAGTAACTATTGCTTCATTTGCGAAAAATGCAGGGGCTGGTGGAGTCTTTTTGGGATTAGCATGTGATTTTGTAGTGGCAAGAGAGGGAGTTGTGCTAAATCCTCACTATAAAACTTTGGGACTTAGTGGAAGTGAGTATCATACATATATCTTACCCAAAAGAGTAGCTAAAAAAGAGGCTCAAAGATTACTTAATGAGTGTTTGCCAATTTCAGTAGAGTATGCACAAAAGATTGGAATGGTTGATAAAGTTTTTGGTTATGATGAGTATTATAATGAGTTACATCAATTTGCCAAAGACTCTTTTGATGATGATTTTATTTGGGATAAGCAAGATTATTTAGAAGATAATAGAGAGTATATAGAGGAGTTTAAAGAGAGGGAGATAAATATAATGTATCCAGAGTTTTGGGATAAAGGCTCTAAATTCCATACTCTAAGAAGAGAATTTGTATATAAAATATGCCCAATTAAAACCCCTACAAGATTAAAATTGTATAATTCCTAAAAACGAATAGGTATTCAAAAATGCACGAATATAGTATAGTTCAATCATTAATTGAGAGTTGTGAAGAGAACGCAAGGGCTAATAATGCCAAAGAGATTACAAAAGTAGTTGTCAAAATTGGTGTGATGAGTGGGGTTGAGCCTCAACTACTTCAGACTGCTTTTGATACATTCAAAGAGGTTTCAATATGTGCTAATGCAGAGTTTATAATGAATATTCAACCAATTATTATTAAGTGTTTAGGTTGTCAAGAGGAGTCTAAAATATCAAAAAATGAGTATAAATGTCCTAAATGTAATGCTATTGAGTTAGATATAATTGATGGGAATGATATGTATTTGATGAGTTTAGAGATGATATAGTATCAATTTATCAATTTTTATGTATAATTCTCTATAAGGAGTTTTAATTGTCAATAAATAGAGCATCTAAAAAAGAGAAAAGAAAAGAACAGATAATGCAAGGAGCGTTGGAGCTTTTTGCATCAAAAGGATTTTATAGTACTACAATACCTGATATTGCACTATCACTTAAGATGAGTGTAGGTAATATGTATAACTATTTTAAATCCAAAGATATATTAGCAGAAGAAATTCTAAAGTTTATATCAGCATATTTAGGTAAAGAGTTACAAAAAATTAATGAAAAAGACATATCAACACAAGAGAAAACTAGAGAGATTGTAGATATTTATTTTGAAGTAGCTATGAGTAAACCTGAGATGATAGATTATTTTTTAAGGGTCTATTTATCAAATAGAGAGATATTTAGAGATGGTTGTGCAGGTATGATATGTGTTAATGAATTTGTTACAGAGATAATGATATATTTTGAAGAGGGTGTAAGAGCAGGAGAGCTTAGAGACCAAGATTTTTTTAGTGCTTTTGGGCTATTTATGGGTTATCTTGGTGGAATGGTATTTCTTAAAGGGGAACATATTTTACCCAAAGAGTTAGATGAGTATGTAGATGATATAAGTTTTAATATATACAAAGCACTTAGTATATAAAAGATGAGAAGTAAAAAGCTTAAAGTACTTTGGCTAACTGGAATTGCGTGTAATGGTAATGCCCACTCATTTTTAAACTATCCATATCTAGCTCAATTTATGGATAGATTTGAATTTTTATATCATCCTATAATAGAGTCTAAATATACTCTTGTTGATATTATTAATCAAGATTTAGAGTGTGATATTTTACTTATTGAGGGTGCTATATCTATTGAGTATAAGAAAGATACCACATCTATCTATGATATTATCCAAAAATACTCATCAAAAGCTCAAAAAATAGTTACAGTTGGGACTTGTGCCTCTTTTGGTGGTATATTTAGAGATAGTGGATATTTAGGGGCTTCAGGATTACACTTTGATAGAGATATAGAATTAGATGATTTCAAAAATATAAAATCCAAAACTATATCAATCTCTGGTTGTCCAATTCACCCAGAAGTTTTAGTAAATACACTATATAGCATAAGAGAAGATATTAAAATAGCACTTGATAAATTTTTGCGTCCCAAAGAGTTTTTTGCATATACAGTTCATAATGGTTGTACAAGAAATGAGTATTTTGAATATAAAATAGATAATCATAATTTTGGAGAACGAGAGGGGTGTATGTTTTATGAACATGGTTGTCAAGCCCCATATACTCATGGAAGTTGTAATAAGATATTATGGAATGAGGTAAATAGTAAAACAAGAGTAGGATTACAATGTATGGGTTGTAGTGAGCCATCATTTCCTAAATCAAATCTATTTAATACCAAAAAAAATATGGGAATACCAGAAGAGTTGCCATTAGGAGTAGGAAAAAGAACATATCTAACTCTTGCAGGAATTACAAAAGCATTTAATATTAAGAGATTAGAAACAAGGCTATTTAATGATTAAATTAATAGAAAAAATTGAGGGTGAAGCAAGACTTAATTATAGTTTCAAAGATAATTTAATAGATTTTGTAGAGATTGATTTTTTTACAACTAGAGGGATTGAAAAGATTTTAGAAAATAGAGCCATTTTAGATGCTTTGGTAATTAATCCAAGAGTTTGTGGAATATGTGGTCATGCCCAATTAATAGCTACAGTTAAAGCATTAGAAGATTGTTATGATAATATAGAAATTTCAAAAAAAGCTGAAATAGTTAGAGAACTTACTTTAAATTTTGAGATTATTCAAAATCATTTTAAGTGGTTTTATCTAACTATTATGCCTTTAATGGGATATAAAGATTATCTACTAAAAGCCTCTTTCCCCTCTCAATTAATGTCAAAAGCAATCGCCTCAATAGCAGGACAATATCCTCATACATCTTATGCTATTGTAGGTGGTATAGTTTGTGATATTGGGATGATGGAGTTAGTTAAAGTTGAAAGTTATATTGATGAGACTCTAAAATTTTTTGAAGAAAATCTTGTAGAAGCAGATGGTGAAGAGTTTTTAGAGTGTAATAACTCTAATAAATTACTAAGCAAAGATGGAGATTTACCAAAAGTATTAAATAAAATCAAAAATAGTAATCTAATAGATTTTGGAAAAAGTTATGATAGGTTTATTGTATTTGGAAAAAATAGCTATTTTAATAGTGGTAAATCAAATAAAACTCGTCTATATAAAACAATAGATATAGATAGAGTAGAGGAGTTTGATAATAATAAAAGTTTTGCTAAAAATGTAATGTATAAAGATAAATATTATGAAGTTGGTCCATTGGCAAGGGCTATGATAAATAAAACACCACTTATTAAAGATGCACATAGAAGATATGGAGATAGTATCATTAGCCGTATTTTAGCAAGAGTTTGCGAAATATTACAACTTTTAAACCATAGTAAAAAACTATTAAAAGAGATTAATCTAAATGAATTATCTTATATTAAACCCAAAATAGATATATCTCAAATCTCATCTTCTGGGGTAGGAGTTGTAGAGGCATCACGAGGGAGTTTAATTCATAAAGTAAATATAGAGAAGGGATTAATCAAAAAATATGATATTATTACCCCTACTCAATGGAATTTAGCAAATGGCACAAGAGATAATCTCGGAGTAGCACAAAATGCTATTATAGGTTTAGATAGCACAGAGTTAGCAGAGATTGTATTTAAATCTTTTGATGTATGTTCTGTATGTACTACTCATTAAAAAGCGATATATAATAGAATTTTAGATATAATCGCCAAAATTTAAAGGTAATTTCTGATGGCAAAAAGAGTATTAGTAAAGTTTTCTGGTGAAGCATTAGCAGGTGAAAATGGGTATGGTATAGATACTAAAATATTAAACTATGTAGCTGGTGAGATTAAAGAGCTTATTGATAATGGTATTGATGTTGGAGTTGTTGTTGGTGGTGGTAATATTATTCGTGGTGTATCTGCTGCGGCTGATGGGATTATCAAGCGAACAAGTGGTGATTATATGGGGATGTTAGCAACTGTTATTAATGGTGTAGCTCTTCAAGAAGCGTTGGAGCATTTGGGTATGGAAGCTAGACTTTTAAGTGCAATTGAGATGAAAGAGATAGGTGAATCTTTTATTATTCGTCGTGCTAAAAGACATCTTGAAAAAGGGCGTGTAGTGGTATTTGCAGGTGGTACTGGTAATCCATATTTTACTACTGATACGGCCGCTACTCTAAGAGCGTCTGAGATTGAGGCAGATATGATAATCAAAGCTACAAAGGTAGATGGTGTTTATGATAAAGACCCTGCCAAGTTTGATGATGCTGTAAAATTAAATAGTATTAGTTATGATGATGCTCTAAAAGACCATATTAAAGTAATGGATGATACATCAATTGCACTAGCAAAAGATAATAGTTTGCCAATTGTAATTTGTAATATGTTTAAAAAAGGTAACTTACTAGCTATTATCAATGGTGATACTAGTTTGTGTTCAATAGTTAAATAAAAAAGGATAAAAATGAGAACAGAACAATTAACAGCAAGAGCATTAGAGAAAGTGGGAGAAGATAAATATCTATTAGCAAGTGCAGTAGGTAAGAGAGTAACAGAGTTGGTTTCAGGTTCTGCACCATTAGTTCAATTAGACCAAAAGAAATATAAATTTGCTGATATTGCTCTATATGAGATTGCAGAGGGCAAAATAGAAGTAACATTAGAGAGTTAATTTTTGAAGAAATTTTTAGAGGATATAAAAGTATCTAATACAATAGAGAGTGCATTAGAATTTTTTTATAAGCAGATAGAACCGACAGAGATGATACAAGATGCTATTGAACTATCTATGAATTCTCACGATGGGCAGGTTAGAAAGAGTGGAGAGCCTTATATCATACATCCCATTTTAGTAGCATCATTAACTGCTATGATGAATGGTGATGAGGATATGGTAATAGCATCTATTTTACATGATATTGTAGAAGATACAGATATTACAATAGAAGAGGTATCAAGTAGATTTGGTAGGAAAGTATCTCATTTAGTTGAGGGGATTACAAAAATTGATGAGATTAGAGATGAGAAGTTTTTGAACTCATCATCTAATGAGAAGCTTATTAAATCAGCACTTACATTTAGAAAGATGGTAATAGCATCTATTCATGACCCACGAATACTACTTATCAAGCTTTGTGATAGAGTGCATAATCTTCTTACTCTTGATGCACTGCCTCTTAAAAAACAGATTAGAATATCCGAAGAGTCTTTGGTTGTTTATGCTCCCATTGCTCATAGGCTAGGAATATCAAAGCTTAAAAATATTATTGAGGATTTGAGTTTCTTCTATATATACCCCAAAGAGTATGAATTAATAGATAATTATATTAAATCAAACGAACAGAGTCTTGAGCTTAAATTGAATGATTTTATAGAGAGTATTAGAGATGATATGCATCAAAGTGGTTTTGAACAAAATGATTTTAATATTGCAGGTAGAGTAAAGCATTACTACTCTATTTATCTCAAAATGCAGAGAAAGGGCGTATCAATAGAAGAGGTTTTAGACCTTTTAGCTGTACGAATTATTGTAAAAGAGGTAGTGAAATGTTATGATGTATTGGGGGTTTTACATATTAAATTTACACCCTTGATATCAAGGTTCAAAGATTATATAGCACTTCCAAAAGAGAATGGATATAAGACAATTCATACAACAGTATTTAATAAAAACTCTATAATTGAAGCACAAATTAGAACTTATGAGATGGATGCTTTAGCAGAGTTTGGGATAGCTGCTCATTGGAAGTATAAAGGTGGTGAGGATAATGATATTAATCTTAAATGGTTAGAGTCATTGAGTTATCAAAATAATTCACCTGAAGAGTTTTATGAATTAGCCAAGAGTGATTTATTCTCTGAAGAGATTTCTATACTTTCACCAAAGGGTGATGCTTATACACTCCCTAGAGGTTCAACTGCTTTGGATTTTGCATACTCTATCCACTCTGATATTGGAAATAGTGCAAGTGGAGTAATGATTAATAATATTAAATCATCTCTTTTGACTATACTTAAAAATGGTGATGTAGTTCATATTGTAATGGATGGAGAACCACGACTTAGATGTTCGTGGATAGATACAGTCAAAAGTTCAAAAGCTAAACATGGGATAAAAACTCGTTGTAGAAATAGATTAAAAGAGACTGATATTACGGCTACATATAATATGTTATCAACCATATTTGATAGTAGTTATGTTTTTAGTGTAGATGTGATAGAGGAGTTGGGATTAAATGATATTATGCACAGAGTACCAAATGAACTGACTCTATATCAAGATACAATTCGTAAATTTGGTAAGTATATAGGACAATCAGAGGTAAGGCGTTGGGAGTTTATGAAAAAGGGCTATAAAATCCCAACCAAAATAGAAAAAGAGCATTTTGTATTTTATACCAATAAAGATATTGATAATATAAACTTTGATTACTGTTGTCATCCCAAATCTGGTGATGAGGTAGTAGCATTTTATTACCCTGATGGTATCACAATCCATCACAAACTTTGTAAAAAAGCATATACTTTGATAAATGACCATCATAATATGGTTTTTGTAAAGTGGAATAGTACAAAGGTATCAAAATATAAGCTTATAATAAGTCTTAAAAATAGAAAAGGTGAGTTGGCAAACTTACTAAATAAGCTTAGTCAATATCATATAAATGTAACAAGTATAGATTTAGGAATTTCTAGTAGTGATACAGCAGAGTATTGTACCATAGAGATAGAGTCCAAAGAGTCTAATAGGACTAAACTAACACAACAGTTAGAAAAACAGTTTAAACTAATAGAACTTAGTAGTTTAGATGATGCATATAATAGATAGGAGGGTATTTTGAGTATAGAGACAAAAATTCAAGAGGCATTAGCAGAGATAAATAGAGGTAGTGCTGAAATTATAGATGATAAAGCGATAGAAAAACTTGTAAGAGACTTTTATGAAAATGGAAATAACTATTTTGTAAAAGCTGGATTTGACCCAACTGCTCCTGATTTACATTTAGGACATACTGTACTGCTTCAAAAACTAGCAACTTTTCAAAAGTATGGTGGTATAGTTCAATTTTTAGTAGGAGATTTCACAGCTACTATTGGAGACCCAACAGGTAAAAGTGCTACAAGAAAAGTTTTGACTAGAGAAGAGATAGAACAAAATATATCAAGCTATACTACACAAGCATTTAAGATATTAGATAAGAGTAAAACAGAAGTCGTATATAATAATGATTGGTTAGGAAAACTAAGTGCCTCTGATATGATTAACTTAACATCATTTTTAACAGTGGCAAGAATGTTAGAGAGAGATGACTTTAGCAAAAGATTTAAAGCAAATATCCCAATTAGTACAAGTGAATTTACATATCCACTACTTCAAGGATATGATAGTGTCTATCTTAAAAGTGATATAGAGATAGGTGGAACAGACCAAAAGTTTAATCTATTAATGGGTAGAACTCTTCAAAAATCTTATGGTGTAGGTAAGCAACAAGCTGTTTTAATGATGCCTATATTAGAGGGACTTGATGGAGTTAATAAGATGAGTAAATCACTTAATAACTATATAGGTGTAACAGATGCCCCAAATGATATGTTTGGTAAAATATTATCTATTAGTGATGAGTTGATGTGGAGATATTATGAGCTTCTTTCAGATAAATCACTAGAGAGTATCAAAGGTTTAAAAGATGGAGTAGCAGATAAATCACTTCACCCTAAAAAAATCAAAGATATGTTGGCTATGGAGATTGTAGATAGATTTCATGGTAATGGCAAAGGTGGAGAGGCAAGAGATGAGTTTGCCAAAATTTTTGCACAAAAAAAGATACCCACAGACCTAGATGAGTATCAACTTGAATATAATATGGGTATTATAGATGCGTTAGTTTATTGTAAGCTAGTACCTACAAACTCTCAAGCAAGAAGAGATATAAAAGCAGGTGCAGTAAAAATTGACCAAGAGAAAGTAACAGATGAGAAGATGAGACTTAGTCGTGGTGAGTTTGTATTACAAAAAGGCAAAAAGAACTTTGTAAAAATCATTGTAAAATAAGGAATTATATATGAAAATAGGAAAATATGAGATAGAAAAACCAATTATCCAAGGTGGTATGGGTGTTGGTATTAGTTGGGATAAGTTAGCAGGTACTGTATCAAAAGAGGGTGGTTTAGGAGTACTTAGTTCTATAGGAACTGGCTATTATAAAAATAAAAAATATGCAGATAAACTACTTCAAGGAAGACCCTTAGATTCTATTAATTTCTGTTCTCGTGATGCAATGATTGCTATGGTAAAAGATGCTAGAGAGATATGTGGTGATGCACCTTTGGCTGTAAATGTGCTTTATGCAACCAATGATTATGGTAGAGTTGTAAAAGATGCTTGTGATGGTGGTGCTGATATGATTATCACAGGTGCAGGATTGCCTGTAAATATGCCATCATTTACCACAGATTACCCTGATGTTGCACTTATTCCAATTGTAAGTAGTGCAAGGGCGTTAAAATTAATTTGTCGTAAATGGAAAAGATATAATAAGCTTCCTGATGCAGTTATAGTTGAGGGTCCTCTAAGTGGTGGGCATCAAGGATTTGGATATGATGATTGTGCTAAACCTGAAAATCAACTAGAAGTAATTGTACCTCCTGTAATAGAAGAGGCAAAAAATTGGGGTAATATCCCTGTAATTGCTGCTGGTGGTATTTGGGATAAAAATGATATTGATAAATTTATAGATATGGGTTGTGCTGGGGTACAGATGGCCACAAGATTTATAGGTACTTATGAGTGTGATGCTCATGATAATCTCAAAGATATTTTAATTAACTCTAAAGAAGAGGATATTGAACTTCTAAAATCTCCCGTAGGATACCCTGCAAGAGGAATAAGAACCAAGCTTTTAGATGATATAGATAATGGTGGAGAGCCAAAAATCAAATGTATTAGTAACTGTATTTTTCCATGTAACCGTGGAGAAGAGGCAAAGCAGGTTAAACTCTGTGTGGCTGATAGATTAGCAGATGCTTATGAGGGTAAAGTAGATACAGGACTATTTTTTACAGGAACTAATGGGTATAAAATAGATAAGTTAATAAGTGTAAAAGAGCTAATGGATAAGTTAATCAATGGCGAAGAGAGTTAAAATTAGCAAACTATTTTTATTGATGTTTGCTACATTTTTAATATCTCTTAATGCTTCTAATCATCTAAAAAGCATTAAGATAGATAGAGGTGAGTTAAAACTCATCTTTGATAATAAAATCTCAAAATCTAATATTTCAACTTTTACACTAAATAAACCATATAGAAGAGTTTTTGATTTTAAAAATGCACAAATTTATAATAAAGATTTGCTAAAAAAACTCTATGCCCCTAATAATACCAAATTTAGATTATCTCAATTCAAAACAAATACAGTAAGATTAGTAATAGAGTCTGATAAAATATTCAAATGTAGCTATTACTCCCCCCTGCTATCATCAAATATATATAATATCTCTCTTCCATACTCCATAAGATATAATGAAAATGGCAGTAGCAATAAAAAAATAGTTACTACCAAAAAAGTTGAAAAGACTATAATAGTAAAAGAAGAAGAGAGTAACATCAAAAGCAAAGAGGTGAGTGAGCTACCATGGTATAGAAAACTTTTAGAGGGAAATAGTAATAAAAAGAGTACATATAAACCCAAAAAAGGGTATAGAATAGTAGTAGATGCAGGACACGGAGGGCATGATGGAGGAGCAACGGCAGGTGGATATAGAGAAAAAGATATAGTTTTACAAATTGCCAAAAGAGTCAAAAAACTACTATTAAGAGAGGGATATAGCGTATATATGACAAGAGATAGCGATCACTTTGTCAAGCTATCAAATAGAACCAAGTTCTCTAATAGAAGAAAAGCAGATATATTTGTATCAATCCATGCAAATGCCGTAGGCAAAAAAAGTAGAGCAAATATAGTCCATGGAATAGAGACCTACTTCTTATCTAAAGCAAGAACAGCAAGAGCCAAAAGAGTAGCAGCCAAAGAAAACCGTGCATTATTAAGTAAAAAAGATTATCATAGTAGAAATGTAATTTTAAATGATGTTTTAAATGGGCCAAAGATTATACTATCTAATAAACTTGCTATTGATGTACATAATAGTATTTTAGAATATACTAGAACACTATATCCAAAAACAAGAAGTGGAGGAGTCCGTTCAGCCCCATTTTGGGTATTAGTAGGTGCGCAAACTCCATCAATTCTAGTAGAAGTGGGATATATCACAAATCCCTATGAGAGAGCTAAAATTATAAAACCTAGTTATCAGACAATGATAGCAAAAGGAATTGTAAAAGGTGTGGGAAAATATCTAAGAAATAGAGAGAAAGAGTTGAATTAATTTAAGATAAATTCTACTCTTTAGCAATAAATTCAATATTAAATGTATAAGCTTTTAAGTTATCATGTCTTTGAAACCCAATACTCTGTAACTGCTCTAAATATTGAATTAATATCTCATTAAATTCTATATTTGATGAGTATCTTATTACTTGAAATCTAAATCTTCCACTTGGATATATTATTAGTTTTATATCTACTTGATTACCTGCAAACTCCTCTTGTTCAGGGAAGCCATCATATAATATAGCTGTTATTTTTGCACCATAAGCATTCATTTTATTTTTTAAATCACTCTTTGATACTTTTGGTTTATTTGTGGTCTTGATAAAGTTCTTTTTGGTTTTTGGTTTCTTAGTTTGGATACTTTTAAATAAATCACTACTTGAAACCTCTTTTTTCTTTTTTACTATTTTTTTCTTTTTGATTTTCTTTTTGATTATTTTTTTCTTTATAATCTTCTTCTTCTTTATAACCTTTTTTTTAATAATTTTCTTCTTTTTAATAATAGGTCTTTTAATCACTTTTTTATGAACTGTTTTTTTTATAGG
>JAMOOX010000061.1 GCA_027065045.1 Campylobacteraceae bacterium
TTGATTCAATTAAAGATGCAATATTTGCAAATGAATTAGATGCTAAATTTATTATATCTAATCCAAAAAATACTATTACTATTCAGCCAATTGCACAAAATTATCTATTTGATTCAGAAATTTTAGTAATAATTGAAAAGGAAGAAGAGATAGAGAACCTAGCCCAAAAAGGGATAGATGGAGTTATATTTAAAAAAGAGTTATCGGCATCCTTCATGAGTGGTGTAAGTTTACGAGACCCTGAATCAAGTTCAGGGTGACAAAAGTTCGTGTCATTCGGTGCTTAACACGAAATATATAATCTATTAAAATTCATTAGATACAGTAACAGAATCCAAAGCAAAAGTACAATCTTTTTCAGAATCTGCCCATAAGAAATAGTCTATATAACCATATCCACCATTTCCACACTCTCTAGTGTCTTTATATCTTACAAAAGATTCATCTGCATGACTAAAAGTAAGGTTTTCATCTGCACTATTAAATATCCCATAATAATCTTTAACTACTGATTTATTAAAATTATTATTATCAGTATAATAATATGTAATACTATTTTCACGATTTGAGGAGTCTACCTCTACATATTTACAAATTTTACCAGAAGATATAAACTTTCTAAAATGTCCATTTCTGTACTGTTCAGGTATTGCACTATGAAATATATTAAAACTAACATGCATACCTGTACCTTTATTTATTGTATATCCATCACTTGGTACAGGTACTAAACCCATACCTCTTAGAGTATGTTTTTTTGCTTCACCTATTCTTGTAAGTTTATCTGTATCAGATTGATAACCTGCAAGATTTACCCATAACATAATATCTTTTCCTGTTAGATGATAATCATATTTAAAAGTAATCTTTGCTGTTCCCTCTTCATCCAGCATAGGAAACTCTGTTTGTGCAAAACCAACATACTCACTACCATCTGATAGACATGGATCTTGCCTTTTATTATTTCCTATAGCATAAAATAATTTATCTCTTTGGGCTCCAAAATAATCATCTTTTAGTTCTAGTTGATAACTATTTAATCTATCAAAATCCCATTTACCAAGAGCTTCATATATATAACCTTCACCAAAAACAACTAATTTATCATTAAATAAATCCACCCATTTAAATCTATCTATATTATCCATTGGAGGTAGGTTAAAATTAGCCTTATTCCCACCAATAGGAGTAATAGTTCCCAAATTATTTGTATCATATTTTCCAAAGAAAAGTCTTTTAGCTCTGTATGTTCCTAAATCGCTCTCTAATGCTGAACCATCATCACTATATCCAACAATTGCACCAGTAGTTATGCTAGGTGCTGTATTTACACGATTTCCATAAGTATCTGTTGCCATAACAGAAAAATTATCTATAAATTTTGCCCTCTCTTCATCATGCTCAGAACTTATATAAGATAGACTCATAGCAGTTGGTGGACCTGAGTATACAACAATATTAACCATCTGTTGTATTGTTTTTGTAATGCCATTAGCATCTATAAATTCAACAATTATATCAATTGGAATTAAACCTGATTTTGTATTTGTCTTCATATTAAATATTGTTGAATTTTGTTTTTTACTTTCAATAGCTAAAACTTTTTTACCTTCTAATATAATATGACCGACCAAACTATTTTTAGAGATTATTTTAATTGAATTTATATAATCAGATTTTACAGTATCATTTTTATCGTCTTTTAATACAACAGAAAATGTTTTCTCTTTATCTGGTATATTCATTGTAAAACTGTTATCACTAGAACCTATCTCTAAACTATAATTTGTAGGAACATAATCAGAAGTTGGATTATATAAAATTATTATAGACTGTTTTGTACTCGGATTATCTTCATGAAAAAATTGGAATTCACTACTTTTATCCCCCGATTCTATTAATGACTTTAAATTATTTGGACCAGTATAATTAAATGTGGCTATACCATTAACAATAGGAACACTATAAGCATCAAATCCACCAACATCCACTCCATCAATAATTTTATTCGGTAATGCTACTTGTACTAAACCTTCTGAATATAGTGCATTTGTACCACTATCATATACTTTTATATTAATCATTTGCTGTTGAAGATTACTTGTTAATTCTATATTCTTCGTATCAATAGGAATTACAACAAATGGTAAAGGTGTATCTTCTACTGTTATTAAAACTTCTGTCTCATTAAATCTTAATGTAAATTTTTGAATTAACTCTATAGTATTATTATTCTCATC
>JAMOOX010000062.1 GCA_027065045.1 Campylobacteraceae bacterium
CGTTGACCTATAGGTTTTAATCTGCTGTTCATACAAGATTTTAATATGTTTAAATCTCTTAATTTACTATAACAGCTATCTAAAACCTTAGAGAGTACCCCCGATTTTGCCTTGTTTTTTGGGCTAGAAGAGGCAATATAGACAATATTATTGTAGGGGTAATCTTTTGGATTGCTATATATAAAAGGGGTTCTTGGACGAAGCTTCCCTTTTATGCTATCTCCTGCATAACAGGCATCAAATATAATAAGTGACTCTTTTATATATCGGTCTATATTAATCAGATAGGGGCGTAAATCTCTCTTTCCAATAATAATAGTATTGGTTATATTTTTAGGATTATACTCATAGGGTAAAATAACCCCTGAGTTGGTTAAATATCTGCTAATATTGGGATTATATTTTAAATCTCGTGTATTGGCACTGATTCCATGCCCTGAAAAAAACATAAAAAATCTACTATTTGGATGTTTTTTAATATCTTTAGAGACTTTAAATAGATAGTTAGTGATTGCTTGGCGTGTTGCTCTTTTATCTGTTAGATAAGTTATATTTTTTACACCTCTATCCTTTAAAATTTTTTTATATATCTTAATATCACTATGTATATAAGAGAGTCTTGTTCTTATATTCTTATATTTAGATATTCCAACAATCAAAGCGTAATCTTTAGACAAAAGCGAGGCTGTTAACAACATAGTAAAGAGTACTATTTTTTTCATTAATCACTCCAAAAGATAATAGTCACGAATGTTTTCTTTTATTATACTCTTATAACTCTCTTTTGCCAACTTATTATCCTCTTTAGTTGCCAACTCTAACATTTTAAATTGAATAAAAATTGTCTTTTTTAATCTTGTTTTTTCATCTATATCTTCTGGAATAGAGTTAATAACCTCTTGATATAGCCCCATTGCCTCTTCAAAATCACTCTCTTTTTGAGCTTTATTTAATATCTCTAAGTTGGTTATGATTATATTTTTGTTTATCTCCTCTATAAACTTATCTCCATCAACTATCTTATCTATTGTAAGGTCATCTGCTTTATACTCCTTACTTACTTCTGATAAATCAATCATTCCAATCTCAATATCAGATGGAATATAGATAAAGAGTACAACAGAAGCAACCAAAGCAACAAGAGGTGTAGCAAAAATTAAATTATTAAATGGTTTTGACTTTTTTTTATACTCTATAACCTCATGAACCACCTCTCTACAGTTATAACAGTGTGCTAAATGTTCTATTAATTCATCTTTATGCTCTCCATCAATAAAGTTTGCTAACTCCTTATCACTAGGACAAGAGGAGTACTCTCTATCTTCAATTAAGCTCTCTATATATCTTAAATCCTCTCGCATTGTTCCTGCTCCAATCGTTTCAACCTCTTCTTTATATTTTCGACTTTTTTATCAATCTGTTTAGAGGTTAGATTAAAAATTAGACCCATCTCTTTGGCACTTAGTGGCTCGGTATAGATTAGTTTTATCAAAATCTCCTCTCTGCCCTCTATATACGAACTAACGTATAAACTTTCCCTATATTTTGCAATCTTTTCAGAGATAGTTTTTTTGACTGCTTTGACATCAATCATAGAGAAATGCTCTGAATCATCATCAATCTCATACTGAATTGAAAACTTGATATAGAGTTTTTCAGAAGGAGTTAATGTAGCAGTTAATGGACTATTTGATGGGTTCAGTTTATAAGTAACATATAGAAACTCTCGGTTATCTAACTCTATAGCATTTTTTAATTTAAAAATAATCTTCTGCTCATTAGAGAGAGGTTTTAAAATAGCTTCTATACTCTCTTTGCTACTACTATTTACTGTTACAGTTTCATGCTCATCACTACTCTCTTTAAATATCTCAACTCTATATTTTGAACTTCTTGTAAAATCTATAAATCGGCTCTCAATAACCTGTCTAATATAGTGAACAAACTTCTCTTTATGAAGCAACTCTATAAGAAGTGACTTTTTTAGTTCTATATCACTAGTTAACGTCTCATAGACAAAATCTTTTAAAATAATTGGAGATTGATATACTCTATATCGTTGTAATCTCTTCTCTATCATACGCTTAACACTACTATTTTGTTCTAAACTGGCATTCTCTATAAATGCCAACCCACTCTCGAAATCAAAGGCTTTTTGCTCATATTCATTGGTAATTTTTTTTCTATAATGCAGTGCCACCTCTTGCGACTTTTTATCAAGAG
>JAMOOX010000063.1 GCA_027065045.1 Campylobacteraceae bacterium
TTCTGAAACATACTCTACATTAAATCGTTGTGGGAGGTTAAAATCTACTTGAATTGTACCACATTGCCATTTTCTACCAAGAGCATCTGTAATCTTCACATCAATCTTAGGACCATAGAATGCTCCACCACCCTCATCAATCTTAAATGGTAGGTTATTTTCTATCATAGCATCTTTAAGACCTTGTGTTGCAAGTTCCCAAACGCTATCTTCTCCAATTGCTTTTTCTGGCTTAGTTGCTATCTCCATAGTATATTCAAAGTCAAACTTTTTCATCACAGCATCTACAAACTCAACTACCTCTAAGACAACATCTTTAATCTGTGCAGGAGTACAAAATATATGTGCATCATCTTGAGTAAACTCTCTTACTCTAAGTAATCCATGTAAAACTCCTGATTTTTCATGTCTATGAACCACACCATACTCAAACATCTTATGTGGCAAATCTCTATAACTTTTACTTGTTTTTTTAAATATTTGAATATGACCAATACAGTTCATAGGCTTAATCCCATACTCTTGTTCATCAATTTCTGTAAGATACATATTCTCACCATAACAGGCATAATGACCTGATGTATGCCACATATCTGATTTTAAAATCTCTGGCCCTCTTACTGGTTCATACCCTCTTTTACGGTGAGCTTTATATAAAATATTTTCTAATTTAGCTCTAAGTCTTGCCCCTTTTGGCATCCAAAATGGAAGTCCTGCCCCTGCCTCTTCATCAAACATAAATAAATCAAGCTCATTTCCAAGCTTTCTATGATCTCTCTTTTTTGCCTCTTCTATCATTTTAAGATGCTCTTTTAGTGCCTCTTTAGTCCCAAATGCTACACCATAAATACGAGTAAGCATCTCTGCTTTTTCATCTCCACCAAGATAAGCTCCTGCTACTCTTGTAAGCTTGAAGTTATGCAAAAATCTAAGAGCTGGTACATGAGGACCTCTACATAGATCTTCAAAATCACCTTGCTTATATATAGTAAGCATATCATCTGGAATACGAGAAATAACTGCAAGTTTCAAATCATCATTAGCAAACTTCTCTAATGCTTCATCTTTTGTTATCTCATACTTCTCAATTTTATGCTTCTTTTTGATAAGTGTTTTCATCTTTTTTTCAATTGTTTTTAAATCATCTTCACTTATCTTCTCATCACTTCTAAAATCATAATAAAATCCCTCTTCAACAGTAGGACCTACAAAAAATTTAGAATTTGGATATAACTCAGTTATAGCTTGTGCCATTAAATGAGCCGTTGAGTGACGAATAAGTTCTAATGCTTTTGGGCTATCATCATACTCTATGATCTCACCCTCATAACCATCTGCTACACTCTGTGTATCTATAATATCACCATTGCTATCTATATAACCTATAAGATTTTCACTCAAAATAGACCTTTTAAAAATTTAGTTGTGTGATTATATCAAATTTAAGTTTAAAATATATATTTAATGATTAAAACAGATATTTTGGATAGAATATATATCTTAAAATAATAACAAAAAGAGTACAAATGAAAAATATATCTAAAGCTAACTTATATTTATCTATTGGATTAGAGTTTGAGGATGTGTGGCTAGATAAATTTGCAAATCAAAATAAAAATATGAAAATAGTTGATATTTCTAAAAATATATCAAAAGGTAATGACCCACATATTTGGGTATCTCCTAATAACATTAAGATAATAGCTCAAAATATATTAGATACACTTATTGAGATAGAACAAAGTTAAATAGAGATAAATCTATCTATTAATAAGAGAGATTTTTTAGCTATTATTGGGTCTTTAATAGTGGTTAATCGTATGGTATTTTTAACTGGTGGTATTGGGATAGCAGTATATTTAGGATTGCCTATATTTTTTGGGGCTACTATATTTGCTATTGCTTCGGCTCTTTTATTGGCATTTTTAACCCTTAGAGAGAGGGATGATATGGATACTATTATTGGGCTTATTTGGGCTGTGGGTATGGCTAGATGAAATATCATCATATATTAAGCTTGAAATCTATCCAAATGGTGGGCATGTTGGATTTATATCAGGGACTCTATTTAAGCCTGTGTATTGGTTGGAAGATAGAGTCGTTAGATATTTTGGAAGTTTATTAAATTAAACTATAACCCCCATAATATCAGTAGAGGCGATATTTACTTCACTTATCTCTACTCTTACCTTATCAAAAAGTAAAA
>JAMOOX010000064.1 GCA_027065045.1 Campylobacteraceae bacterium
TTATGATGATTTGAGTAAAAAAGTAGGGTAAGGTAGAAAATTTGAGGTAGAATTAGATTATTTTTTTTATTGTCTTGACTTTTGGGGTAGAATAATCTAACTCTTTTTGTATAGAGTTATTATTATTTGCACTAAAGGCACTTGCTACACTTGATAATAGGTCTTTATCTAAGAACTCATTTATCTCTTTGCTTTTAGAGTTCATAATACGATAAATCCCAAAGTCCAAATCACTCTGGTCTAATTGAAATATCTCGTTTAGTATATTTAGTAGTTTCTTTTGATTTGGTGTCATCTATATAATCTCCCATTGTATTGTAAATAATTCATTTGTTGTAATTGTTTGTTTTTTTGATATTTTTCTCTTTGAACTCCATAGATTAGTCATTTTTTATCTACCAATTCAGCTGGATTTATTTTAAATTGTAACATATTTGCTGTTTCTCTTCCATTATCACCACCTTTTCTTTGAATAGTAATATTTCCAATTTTAAAACTACCTCTTGGTGTTATTCTTATCTCTCCATTTCCAAAGTGATTTAATACTTTATTTATTGGCTCTAATGCCCAGTTAATAGTATCTGTATCTTTTAATTTTAAAATTACCAACATCCATTCAGCAGAAAATTTACCCCTACCTTTTAAAATATCATTTACTATTAGTGTTTTATTATCATTGAAAAATTTTAATAATATCTGTTGTTCATTTTTTGAAAATTCATCTGCAAACATTCTTCTTTTATCTCTTGGATTATCAATTTTAGGTTTTTTCTCTCCTGTAAAATATTGCAGTAATTTATATATATCACTTGGAATATCCCAAAGTTCATTATAACTTTTTAACCATCTTTTATCAATTTGGTTAAATCCTTTTGGATTTGACACAAGTTTTACTTGTAAGTTTTGAATATCTGTTAAGCTTTTTAATTTTATCTCAATTTTAATTTCTACTTGAATATCAGCTTTAAATGAGCCTTTAACTTTTGTAGCTTGTACGCTTTCAATATCATCTAAATCATAATCCATTGATTGTAACCAAAGTTGTGCAAGTTCACTATTTTTCCAATTATTAAATTCTATAATTATAAAATCTTCATTTTTAAAACCATTTTTAGCAGTTGTTGAGCCTCTATTTATTAATATTTCTTTTTCTGTCATTTTATTTGCTCCTACTGATTTCATTAAATTTCTGCCAATCTCTTCAATTATAGTTGATGTCATCGCATTACCTGATTGTTGTAAAAGTTTAGAATTTGATATTTTATCTTTTACTTTATTAGCATATTTTTTTGGAAAATTTTGTAATAATAGAGCTTCATATCCTGATAGTTTTTTAAATTTACCATTTTTAACATATAGTATTCCATGTCGTCCTCTTCTTAATGTAGGTGTCTTTTCATGATAAATTCTTAAATCTGATTGTCTTGTATCTATCACTGTATAGTCTTTTGATAAAAGGTCATCTATATTATATTTATTTTTGTTATATTTATTATCTAAATATTTTAAAAATGTTTGATAAGAAGATAGTCTATCATCAAAAATAAATTCTTCATCATCAATTAAGCAATCTTGTAAATATTTATTATCTCCACCATATTCTTTTGGAAATTCATATTTGAAATTATCATCAATTAAATCTTTTTGTATTCCTACAAAATAGACTCTTTCTCTCATTTGTGGTACACCAAAATTTAAGCTATTTAAATTTTCATAAAATACTTTATATCCTGCATTATCTAATAGTTCTAAAATAGTTTTTAATGTATTACCCTTATCATGATTTATTAAACCTTTTACATTTTCTAAAATAAAATATTTTACATTTTTAGCTTTTAGTATTTTAACCAAGCCATAAATAACTTGTCCTCGTTCCTCATCTTCTAATCCACATCTAGTGCCAATAATTGAGAATGTTTGACATGGAAAACCACCAACCATAAAATCAAAATCTGGTAAATCATCAGGATTAATTTTCATTAAATCACCATAATTTCTTTCATCTTTACCAAAAAAATGTTTATATGTTATCTCTGCATCTTTATCAATTTCACTAAAACCAAGACATAACATACCTAAGTTTTCAAGTCCAATTCTACCACCACCAATTCCAGCACAAAAGTCCATAAATTTAATATTTTTCATCTTAATACTCTCCCATTGTATTGTAAATAATTCATTTGTTGTAATTGTTTGTTCTTTTGATATTTTTCTCTTTTATTTGTGAATGTTTGGTATATGGGATTATCTATTAAGAGAGTTGCCAATAGGCTAAATTGGTACTCTCTTATTTTTTTACTTATCTATATAAGTTATATCTAGTCCTACAACTATTTTGAAGCATCTTCAACAATTTGTGTAGCTTTTTGGACATGAAAATTAAGTCCAAGCTCTTTTTCACTACAACCTAATGCAAGTGCTACCATTTGAGGCATATGTAATACTGGTAGTTCTATATCTCTACCTATTACTTTACCCATATCATCTTGGTATGTATCCATTTTAAGATGACATAATGGACAAGGGGTTACAACCATATCAGCATTATTATCAATAGCATCAACTAGGGCATTTCCTGCTAATACTTCGCTTGTATGATTTGCTTGAAGCTCTACATGAAATCCACAACACTTATTTTTGTGTGAATAATCTACTGGGTTACCCTCTAGTGCATCAATTAGATTATCTAATGAAGTTGGCATATAAGGGTTCTCTCCACCATTACTACCATGATGTAATTCACTTGGACGGATATTATGACAACCATAAAATGGTGCGATATTGAAGTTACTTAATGGAGTTACAACTTTATCTTTGATATTATCTAATCCATACTCATCAATCAAAGCATATAAAAAGTGTTTGATTTCACTTGTACCTTTATACTCTAATCCTACTTCGGCTAATTTTTCATTTACTCTAGCTTTGAGTTCTGGGTTGCTATCTAATGCATGTTTTGTCATTGCAGAATTAAGCTGACATGTATTACAAATTGTAATCATGGTTAGCCCTAATTTTTCTGCATAACATATATTTCTAGCATTAAGTACATGTGCTAGAAACTCATCAAAGTCTTGTAGGTGAGAAGCACCACAACAACTAGCCTCTTCTAAAATTATAATCTCAATTCCTAGCTTATCAGCTACTGCTAGAGTAGATGAAAGTAGTTCTGGGGTAGATTGTTTGGCTGTACATCCAGTATAAAGTGCATATTTAAGTTTGCTCATCGTTTCTCCTTATAGCTTATTTGTCATAGAGATGTCAATCAGTTTTTGCACCTCATCAAGATTTTTAATTTTTGGCATACTATCAATAAATGGTACTCCATCTTGCCAATGAATTTTACCAGATTTCATCATTTTATAAGCAGTTTTAAGATGTTTGTACATTCCTAAATAACCCTCTGAATATACTACAATATCAGCTTCATCTAAGAATCCATGTTTTCTTATACTTCTTACAAATCCCTCTGCGTGTCTTGTAGCCACATTACTTTGAGCTACTTTTTGTTCAAACTGCATATTATGAAGTTTTCCAATTTTTTCTATTGGATTTACCTCTTTTGGACAAGCCTCTGCACACTCATAACATTTCACACAATCCCACACACCAATTCTAGGTTGAGCAGTAAGTTCTAATCTCTCTTTACTAGCTTCATCTCTTGTATCAGCACTAAATCTAAACGCCGCTACTAACGCAGCAGGTCCTAGATAATCTTCATTTACCTCTAATACAGGACAAGCATAATGACAAGCCCCACACTGAATACATAAGTCAGCATCTAATAGAGCATTAAATTGAGCTATTGATTGTTTGGACTCACTCTCTGGTCTTGGGTCTATATCTGCTACAACATAAGATTTAACTTGTGCATGTTTATCCCAAAAATCACTCTTATCAATAATCATATCTTTAACAGCTCTCTTTTTGCTTTGAGGCTCTAAAGTTATCTCATTATTAAACATATCAAGAAGTTCAATAGCATTTTGCTTACATGCAAGGACTGATTTACCATTTACTTTGATAGCACAAGCCCCACAAATACCATGACGGCATGAACGACGATAAGAGAAACTTCCATCATGCTCCCACTTAATCTTGTTCATAAGGTCAAGAACCAATTCATCTTTACCCACTTCCATTTTATACTCTTTGGTATATGGAAGATAGTCTGTTTGGGCATTAAATCGCCATGCTTTAATTGTTACTTTTCTTTTATCATTACTCATAAAACCCCTCCTTAATATGTTCTCTCTTTAGGCTCAAATTTACCAAGTACCACTTCACCCCACTCATGAGTCATATTGTAATCTTTGTCCATATAAGCATAAGTATGTTTTAAATAATTCTTATCATCTCTTGTTGGGAAATCTTCACGGAAATGACCTCCACGGCTCTCTTTACGATTTAATGCACCATCTACAATAAACTTAGAAAACTCTAACATATGTCCAAGTTCTATGGCCTCTTGAAGGTCTGTATTAAATGTATCAAATTTATCATCAATTCTAATATTTTGAAATCTTACCAAAAGTTCATCAATAAGTTTAAGTTGGGCTTCTAATGACTCTTGTGTTCTAAATACACCTGCATTATCAGTCATTCCTGCTTGAAGTTCTTCTCTAAGCTTTGGTACTCTCTCTGTTCCATTAGAAGTCTTTAATCTATTCATCTCTTCTATAAATACATTAGCATCACTCACTTTAGCAGGACGAAGTTCTATCCCCTCATCAAGCTTTTTAACCATATTTTCTCCTGCATGACGCCCAAATAATAGAGCCTCCAATACAGAGTTAGCACCCAATCTATTAGCACCATGAACAGATACACAACTACACTCACCAGCAGCATAAAAACCTTCTGTAAGTTCTGTTGGTGATTTTCTCACTTCACAGTTGATATTTGTAGGTATTCCACCCATAGAATAGTGAGCAGTAGCAGAGATATGAATAGGCTCTTTTAGCATATCTTGCCCTTGGAATGCTATTGCTAATTCTCTAAGTTCTGGCAATCTTGTAAGAATAATCTCTGGGTCAAGATGAGTAAGGTCAATATTAACTGATTGCTTATCTTTACCTACACCTTTACCTTGACGAACCTCTTCCATAATAGCACGAGACACCACATCACGAGAAGCAAGTTCCATAGCATTTGGAGCATACTTACTCATAAATCTCTCACCCTCACTATTAAAGAGTCTTCCACCCTCTCCTCTAGCTGCTTCAGAGATTAATACTCCACTTCCACCCAATCCACTTGGATGAAATTGAACAAACTCCATATCTTCTAATGGTAATCCATGTCTTGCTACAATAGATAATGAATCTCCTGTATTTGCATGAGCATTTGAGTTAAATCTATAAGCCCTACCATGCCCACCTGTTGCAAACATTGTAACTTTTGCATTAAATATTGCTACGCGAGAGTTTCTAATATCATAAGCTACAACACCTGAAACCTTACCATCTTCATATATCAAATCACCTGCATACCACTCATCATATACTTTGATACCTGCTCTATGCGCTTGTTCATAAATAGCTTGAAGAACAGCTAATCCTGTTCTATCTTTGGCATAACAAGCACGAGGTTTTGACTGTCCTCCAAAAGGACGAATAGCAATATTTCCCTCTTCATCTCTTGAAAATGTAGCACCCATTCTCTCTGCCCATCTAATAGTCTCTGGTGCTTTAGTACACATAAGTTCTACACAATCTTGGTCAGCTAAATAATCACTACCTTTCACTGTATCAAATTCGTGAAGTTCTGTACTATCATCTGCACCAAGTGCTGCATTAATCCCACCTTGTGCAGCCCCTGAATGACTTCTTAGTGGGTGAAGTTTTGTGATAACTGCTGTTTTTTTACCTGCTTCTGTAAGCTCTTTAGCTGCTGCTAAACCAGCCAAACCAGAACCAACAATCACAGCATCATATTCATATATTTCAACATCCATATCTATATTGTCCTTTTGCTCTCATTTTGCCTTGATTATATCTTTTGTTTGATATAAGATAGATTAATAGATTAACTTCAAATTTAAAATAGATTGTTTTTGTTACTTTATTATCCATTTAGATATACCACTCCATTCTCTATATATATAATCTCTTCAAATTCTGCCTCATACAACCTATCTCCAAATTTTTCCATAGCCTCTTCATATGTGGGAAATGTTTGACAAAAATAAAAAAACTCATCTTTGGGAATACTATTATTATCTACACTTACCCCATATCTTGAAGCAAAATCTTCTATATCTAATATAGCTTTAGCCAATCCTTTGGCAATTAGCTCATTTGTACCTATACTATCCCCTATTCTATGAGGTAAAACAAATATCTTTTTACCCATCTCAATAGCATACTCTACACTTCTAAGAGAACCACTATTAGCATCTGCTTCTGTTACAATCAATATATCTCCCAATGCTACTACAAGCTCATTTCTAAGTACAAAACTCCACGAAGTAGCCCTAAAATCATCTTTGAACTGGCTAAGAGATAATCCATTATCTTCTATATCTTGAAGTAAATTACGATTAACAGCAGGGTATTTAATATCAATCCCCGTAGCATATACACTAATCGTATTTTGAGCCAATGCTGATTGATGAGCAATAGCATCTACACCCATAGCCCCTCCACTTACAATCACTACCCCACGATTTATAAGAGCTTTTACAATTTGTGTTGTATATTGTTTGGTATAGCTAATTGGTCTTCTAGTCCCAACGATAGAGACTTTAGGACGATTTAAAAGCTCTAAATTACCTTTATATGAAATCTCTTTGGGGTATTTTTTCATATTATGTAGTTCTTTTATATCTATATCAATTTTTGGCATTAATTTATCTTTTTAATCAAATTATATCATACTAAAGATTATTTTGATATAATTATTTTCAAGATACAACTCAATAGGATTTATATGAAACAGTTAAAATTATTTTTTAAAGATTATAAACTTATAATCTATGCTATCATGGTAGGTTTAGGATTTTATACCTTAGCACTTATATCATTCAATGAAATACAAGCAAGATTAGTAGGAGTAATCGCATTTTTAGTTACACTATGGACAAATAATGCCCTACACATGGGAATAGTATCTCTTCTGCCTATACTCCTATTTCCCATATTTGGACTTGTTGAATCCAAAGATGTGGTTACTAATTACTCCAAAACTACTATTTTCCTATTTGTAGGTGGATTTTTATTGGCAATTGCCACAGAGAAATCAGGACTACACAAACGATTAGCCACCAAACTATTATCTCTATTTCCAAATACACCAAGAGGAGTATTATTATCACTAATGGTAACAGCAGGAGTATTAAGCTCTATTCTATCAGACACCACAACAGCCCTACTAATAATTCCAATAGCCTCATTTCTAACACAAAATAGTGATTATAAATTTAGACTACTCTTAGGAGTAGCTTACGCCTCTTTGATAGGTGGTATAATCACCCCCGTTGGGACTCCTCCAAACCTGATTTTAATAGATTTTATAGAGACCAATGGATTAGAAATGATACCATTTGCCACTTGGACTGCTATGATGTTGCCTCTTGCTATTATGATGATGATTATAGCAAGTGAGATACTATTATGGGGATTTAAAAAAGAGAATTTTGAGTTAGTCCATATCGATATGACCAAAAAACCACTCACAACAGAACAAACTAAACTCATTTGGATATTATCCTCTCTAGCACTTATTCTAGCACTCAATCCAATACTAAAACATTTTATAGGCATAGTTATAAATGAAAAACTCACCCTACTAGCATTTGGACTATCTCTATTTTTACCAAGAGTTAATCTATTAGATTGGCAAGAGGACTTTGCCAAAATCCCATTTGCTATTATATTCTTATTTGGAGCAGGATTTTCTATAGCTATGGCATTTCAACAAACAGACTTAGCCACAGAAGTAGCCAATATCTTAGTAAGCTTCAACTACCTCCCACCAATTGTACTAATGTTTATAATTGGAAGTGGAGTAGTATTTGCCACCGAACTAACAAGCAACACAGCCCTAACATCTATCATGATACCAATAATATACCCCTTTGCCACTCAAAGTGGATTAGACCCTACTCTATTTATGCTAATAGTTGCCATATCAGCTAGTTATGCCTTTATGCTACCAATAGCCACTGCCCCAAATGCGATTGCTATGAGTACAGGAGATGTTAAAACTACACAGATGATAAGAAGAGGGATATTTTTAAATTTATTTGGAATAGTTATTACATTTATTGTGGCTTTGACTTATTGGCCTATATTTTTGGGGTAGAGAATAATTTTTATTTTGGTCACTTTAATTGCTATACTTTTGCATATAGATTTCATTGTATACCCCTTTATTAAATATAGTTTTAATATTATTATAGTATGATAAAATATTATTTTTAATTAGGAGTTTTAAATGGCGAGTAAAAATGAACATAAGAAATTACAAAGATTAGCTAATGAGAGGGCTGATGTCTATTTATCAGAGCAGTTTAAGGCATTAATAGAAGAGGCAGAAGCTGAGGTAGAACAGATTAAGCCAAAAGATTTATATGTATTAGATAGTAAAATGATACTAATAGATGTAAGAGAGCCTGAAGAGTATGGTAGTGGATATATTAATGCTCATAATAATCTTACTATTCCAAGAGGGAAATTAGAGTTTATGGCTATTAAGAAAATTGCAGAAGTTTATGGACAAGATGCTCATATTGTAACATATTGTCTCAAAGGTCCTAGAGGAAGTTTGGCAGGTTATCAGCTCAAGAAAATGGGATTTACAAATGTAAAGAATTTAAAAGGTGGAATACTTAATTGGCTTGATAAGGGTAATACAATTCATAGTTATCTAGGTGAGATGACTTTAGCTAGATAGTTGAATTTATTATTTACTTTTTATTTTCAATAAATTACTAGGTGTTTTGAGCAATCTTTCTAATATACTAAATGGCAGTTCTACCATATTTTTGATTGTATGTGTATCTACTTTAGGATTTTTCAAATCTCCTGTAATTGATAATCCTATTGCCATACTTTTATCATCTCCTACTAAAATATAGCCTACAAGAGGAATTTTGCTAATTATATTTCCTATCTCTCTTGCAACTTGGACTGCTAAGTCTATTTTGATTTTTTGGGTTTTGAGGTTGATGCTTCCTGCTCCAATAATTGTAGATGACTCTCCTATAATTTTGATAGACTTGAACCTTAGGATATTTTTATCTATACTATACTCTACTACACCCTCTCTAATTTTATATCCATTATCATTAAACCCAGGGTTACTTAGAGTAATTAATGCAGGTATCGTATTGGCAAATGCTACAAGGTTATTATATGTTTTAAACTTATCTAATATTCCACCTACTATTCTAATCTCTCCATCAATTTTACCATTAATTATGCCATCTAAATATAGTGTATATTTACCACCTTTTAGAGAATTAAAGTTAATTAGGGGATGAAGTATTTTATCATTTATATCTTTAGCATCAATGGATATATTATCCCTATTTTTCTCCAAATATATTGTTTTATTACCACTAAAACCTCTAAAAACTAGATTATCTTTATCAATTGATATATTATATCTATCAGTAAGTAGCCTATAGCTATTATATTTAATTTGGCTATTTTTACCTACTATACCAAATTTTTCAAACTTACTTGTAGAATTAGCTTTTGTAGTTGTGATTAATTTATTCAAATCTATATGTATATTTTTGACATTTAAGCTATCATTACTACTCTTATATATTATCTTTTTTCCAAATAGATTTAAAGTCAAGTTTGATTTATAAAATTTCCCATTTATAGGTATGATGGTATTACAAACTCCTCTATTTTCATACATAAAGCAGTCATCTCTTTTGATTTCTCCATTAATATCAAATCTTTTAAAATCTTTTGTTATAATTTTTACCTTGCCACCATCTACTTTTTTTAGACCTTTGATATATTTTTTGATTTTTGAGAGGTTTTTAAAATCAAATACCATTTTATCTCTCTTTTTATATATTTGAGTCTCTAATAATGGGATATCAACCAAAAACTTTTTATAATAGATACTAAATGGTACTTTTATATTAGAGATTTTAAATTTTTTATGATAAAAGTTTAATCTACTTAATTCAAGAGTTGCAAGAGATTTTTTAATATCAACCTTACCATTTAAAATACTCTTATATAACCTATTTTTAAGAATAATATTTTTAAGCTTCACCTCTTTATTAGCATAAGAGATATTGCCTTTTTGAATATCTAATTGTAACTTTTTGATAGCTACCCTACCCTTTGATAGATTAAAATCTCCTACAACCTCAACTTTTTTAGATTTTAAATTCACACCAATTTCAAGCTTTGCCCTAGTGAGACCTTGTAGTTGAGTAATAGGTATATTAATATTATAACCTTTGAGTATCTGATGAATTTTATTGTCAAAACGACTTGTTACATCAAGAAAGATAGTTAGATATGGCTTTTTACCTCCAATATCTTCAATAGTTACTTTACCATAAGTGATATTTTTATCCATATAAGTTGGATTTTTAAGTCCAAATTCCAAACCTTTATCTCTATAAAATATAGTCAAAAGCTCTGTTTTGATAGGTTTTACTCCTTGTCTAAAATCTACAAAAGCATCTTGTGCTAATAGCTTCCCATTGATAGAAGCTAAATCAACTTTAAACTTATCATCTATTATATCCCCTGATATATCAAAATTTACAAGATTATAAAATTTAGCCTGTGTCTTTTTGATTATCCAATCCTCAATCTTAGATTTCAATCCAAATTTTTTGACAAGTTTAGATATAGAGGTACTATTAGCATCATAAATATTAAGTGATATTTTCTCATCTATCTTATTAGCTTTAAATTTACCCTCTATACCATAAGCCCTAAAGTATCCATTAGCAGATATATTATTGCTACTTAAATCATACTCTAACTTACCCCAAATATTAATATCTTCTATATTTACATAAAGTAGTGGGATATTAGCTTTGATAATATTTTGCTCTCTTTGAAGCTCTAGCAAAATCTCAAACCTATTATTAATAATATACAACGCATTATCAACAAAAGATATTTTATAAGTATTATCTTTAAATACTATTTTATTCACCTCTATAAGCTCAAAAAAGTTAAATATAGATTTAACCCTATCAAATATAGTATCTATATTAGAGAGTTCTACGGGGTCATTAGAAGTTGGTATATCCACCTCTTTTATTTTTAATGTTAATTTAGAGTTTAATTTAATACTTATTGAGTTTATATTAACTTTTTGAAACTTAATATTATCTATCTTAATACCATCTTGTAGAGACATAATCAAATATAAAAAGAGAATAATAGTAAGAAGTATAAAATTTCGCACTGCTAAAACTCCCTATTTATATATTTTTAGTATTTTATCTAAAGTAACTTTACAAATAAGTTTAATATGATTTTGATATAATCACAATAATTAAGTAAAATCAGGAATTTAAAATGAGTAATAAGTATAATCCAAAAGAAGTTGAAGATAAATATTATAAATTATGTGAAGATAGAGGCTATTTTGAGATAGATGGAAATAGTGATATTCAAGAGGAGGGTAAAAACTTCTCTATTATGATGCCACCTCCAAATGTAAC
>JAMOOX010000065.1 GCA_027065045.1 Campylobacteraceae bacterium
CACCGTCCATCATTCCACTTGGGGCTATCATATCTACTCCTGCTTTGGCATGGACTATGGCTTGTTTTACTAGGTTATCTAGTGTTATATCATTATCTACACTCCCCTCAACTGGGTTCATTACTCCACAATGACCATGGTCTGTATATTCACAAAAACATAAATCACTTACTACAAACATATTTGGGTGGGCATCTTTGATAGATTTGATTGCTTTTGAGATTATGCCATGTTCACACATTGCATCACTTCCTGCACTATCTTTTATTTTTGGTATTCCAAATAGAATTATAGAGTAAATTCCCAATTTTTTAAGCTCACTACACTCCTCTATTGCTACATCTATGCTCATCTGATATACATCTGGCATAGACTCTACTTCTACTTTGAAATTTTTCCCATCTTTGATAAATAGTGGGTATATAAAATCATCTATTCTAAGGTGAGTCTCTTGCAGTAAATCTCTAAGTACTGGGTTTAATCTTCTTCTTCTAAATCTTTTAAACATCATCTACTCCATATTTTTTATAATTGTATCATTTATTAATGAAGTTTAATATCTTTTTACAAAAAATATAGTATAATTCCCAAAATTTTTTATTGGAGAATAGAGATGTTACATGAATATAGAGAAGAGATAACAGTATTAAAACAAGAGAATGCACACTTTGCAAAAATCTTTGATAGACACAACGAACTTGACCAAATGGCAAAAGATGCTGATGAGGGTAGGGGACAGATGAGTGATGTAGAGTTAGAAAAAATCAAAAAAGAGAAACTTATCTTAAAAGATGAGGCTTTAATGATAATTGCTAAATATAAAAAAGCTCAAAAATAGTACTTTCTAAATAATAGAGTCGGTTAAATCCGGCTCAACTTCCTTAAAATAAAGATATATAATGAAATTTCAAGATATGAATTTACCACAAGATATGGTAGATAACTTAAGCTCTTTAGGCTATATAGATGCCAAAGATATACAGATAGAGACAATCCCAAATATTTTAGATACAGATGATATTGTTGCCAAAGCCAAGACAGGTTCGGGTAAAACTTTAGCTTTTTTAATTCCATCAATACTCAAAATTGATGTAAATAATAAGGATATTCAGGTACTTATTTTAGCACCTACAAGAGAACTTGTATCTCAAATTGCCACAGAGAGTAGAAAAATTGCTAGATATATTCCAAACCTTAAAGTTACAACTATTGTAGGTGGGGAGTCTTTGAATGCTCAGGTAAAGTCATTAGAGAATAATTCTCATATTGTAGTAGCTACTGTTGGGCGAATTATTGACCACCTCTCACGAGAAACAATAGATTTATCAAAGCTTAGAGTAGTGGTATTAGATGAGGCTGATAGAATGCTAGATATGGGCTTTAGAGATGAGGTAGAAAAGATTATAAGAAATAGTTCAAGAGTGAGACAAACTCTACTATTCTCTGCTACAATCAATGATAAGATAGATAAATTAATATCTAAAATATCAACCCACCCAGTAAAAATTAATTTAGATGATAGCACCAAAAAACAGCTTGAAGAGATAGCATATATCACCAAAGACAAAGACCAAACTCTATTAGAAATATTATCACAAAGAGAGCCAAAATCTACCATAATATTCTGTAATACAAAGCTAGAAGTAGATAGAATAAATAACCTTTTAAGCAATAGAAGATTTAGTTGTGATGCCTTCCATGGAGACTTTACACAACCTCAAAGAGATGAGATATTTCTAAGATTTGCCAACCATACAATGCCAATATTAGTAGCTACAGATATTGCATCTCGTGGGCTAGATGTAGAAAAAGTAGAACTAATTATAAACTATGATATACCAGATAAGAGAGAAACATATATCCATAGAGTAGGACGAAGTGCAAGAGTAGATAGTAATGGAGTAGCTATTACAATATACAAATCTAATGAGAAGTTTAAATTAGATGATGTAGTAGGTGGAGTCAAACTCAAACGATTAGAAGAGAATATTAGAATCAAGCCAGTCAAAGCTACAATGAATACTATTGTAATAAATGGTGGCAAAAGAGATAAGGTAAGAAAAGGCGATATATTAGGGGTATTTTGTAAAGATTTAGAGATTTCACCTAATGATATTGGTAATATTATAATCAATGATAGAAAATCATTTATAGCTATAAGTGCAAGAGTAGATATTAAA
>JAMOOX010000066.1 GCA_027065045.1 Campylobacteraceae bacterium
TGATTGGCTCTATTTATTTCAAGGTCTCTTAGTTTATAAGAGTGTTTTGGATGTTGGTCATCTGATACAGTTGTATGCACTGGTCTTACGGCTAATATAGCCTTTAAACCTAACTCTCTTCTATATGTAAGATACCCCTCTTTTATAAGCATTCGTATTAAAATACTTTTTAATATTATCTTTTGTAATTTTCATATAATCTCCCTAAATAACTACAACTTTTACACTATCTCCTATAAACTTATCACTATCATCTTCTTTGGTATATAGCAAAGAAATATTACCCAACATATTTGTCAAAATTGCACTACTTCCTACTTTTTTACCCTCAAAATCTATTTTATACTCTCCATCTTCTAAAGATAAATTACATGCAGTAAATTCAGCTTTTTTGGCTCTTTTTATAAATGGCTCTTTTAGTGTAGCATTTACTATTTTGATTGGGTTATTAGCTTTTTGGAATTTAGATATTAATGGCACAAGATATAAAAGGGCTGTTACAGTTGAAGAGTATGCAAATCCTGGTAGAGATACTATAAATTTAGTTTTATTACCATGGCTCTTTTTTGCTACCATTATGTGTTGTCCTGGTTTGACTTTTACACCTTTGAATATTACTTTACATCCAATAGCCTTAACCACATCTTCTACAAAATCAAAATCACCAACACTCACCCCACCAGTAGTTACAACAATATCACTTTGAGACAGTGCTTCTTTGATACTTGTAGTGATTGTATCTATATCATCTTTGATACATCCTAATTGAAGAGGTTCACCTCCATATTTTTGGACTAATGCTTCTAGTATATAGTTATTAGAACTTCGTATTTGTGAATTATTTGTTTGTGCTTCACCCAACTCTAATAGTTCACTTCCTGTGGATATTATAGATATTGTTGGTTTATCATAGACCAAAACGGATACAATATTCAAACTTGCCATTACTCCAATTTGAGCTATATCAATTATAGTATCTTTGGGGATAAGATTTTGATTTTTGCTATAATTTTCACCTATTTCTCTTACTGAAAATCCAAAATCTACTTCATCTATAATCTTAATATAATCACCATCTACTTCAACATTTTCAATAGGTATAAGAGTATCAGAACCTTTTGGCATAAGCGAACCTGTAAAGGTTTTAATAGTTGAACCCTCTACTACTTCATCTTCTAATGCACTTCCTGCTGGATTGATACTACTAATTCTAATTCTACCTAGTTTTTGGTCTTGATGCTTGATTGCATATCCATCCATTGCAGATGTTGGAAATTGTGGAGAGTCTTCTAAAGATATAATATCTTGGGCTAATGTATAACCTAGTGCATTACACAAATATAATTTTTTTGTTTTATAGCTATTAATTTTGATTGAATCTATCATATTTAATGACTCTTCAAAGTTTATAAATTTCATTTTTTTCCTTGGTCAATATGTTATCTATATTTTCTAGTATTATACAATAGAGTTCTTTTAAATAAATTAACATAGGGTTCATAGATAGTTGTTATACTTCTTTTAATAACTATAATAGAAAGAAAAAAAGATGAAAAGAGTAATAGCAACAGTATTAATATTAGCACTTAGCCCAACACTTCAAGCAGATTCAAAAGCAGAGGCTTTGTTTGATACTAAATGTATGGCTTGTCATAGCAAAATGCGTCCAACAGATATGAGTAAAGTAGTAGCCCCTGCATTAATGGGTGTAATGCGTCATGTAAAGATGAAATACCCAAATAAAAGTGATGCAGTTGCATTTATGAAAGATTATATATTTAATCCTACAAAAGAGAAATCTATATGTACGCCTCAAAAGATTGAGCGATTTGGATTGATGCCTTCTCAAAAAGGTATTGTAACAGATGAAGAGTTAGATACTATTTTACCTTGGATGTTTGATAATTTCCCACCAAAAGGCTTTAGAGGTGGGCAAGGTAGAAATAGATAACTATATGTTATAATTCCATATAAATTATTAAGGTTAAAGAATTGAAAAGAGTATTTATATTTATAGTTTCTATACTTATTTTAATAGGTGGGTATTTTGTCTATACTAAAAGTTCAAAGTTATTACCCTTTTATTATCAACTTACTCAAAATAGAGTTGGTACAGAGGTGAATTTACAACCAAAAGAGCAAAAAGATGCTACTTTTGTAGGTTCTAGTAAATG
>JAMOOX010000067.1 GCA_027065045.1 Campylobacteraceae bacterium
ATGTAAATTTTGGACATATTATCAAAGCCTTTGAAGATGAGGGATTTAAAAAGATAGATTATGAGACACAAGCAAGAGCATTAATTAGATTTGGACTTATTGATATATTAGAACAATTTGCAAAGCAAACAACACAATCTATTTATGTAAGAGAAGCAGATAAAATCAAGACTCTAATAGCCCCCACTATTATGGGTGATAGATTTAAAATGGTTCATTTTAGAAAATAAAATATAAAGATATAAGCAAATTATAATAATAGTTAGTTTATACTAATATTAGTAGGGTGGGTGATAACCCATCAAATTGAAGAAGTTGGAAATGATATGAAACTAAAAGTAAATGGCGAGATAAAAGAGCTAGAAGATAATATAACAATTAATGAATTAATAAATAAATTAGGAATTGAAATCAAAGTAATGGCAGGTGCTGTAAATATGGAGATTGTCAAAAAAGATAATTGGGATAGTTATATACTCAAAGATGGTGATAAGGTGGAATTTTTAGATTTTGTAGGTGGTGGCTGATAATGATAGATTTTGTAAATACACCACTAAATGGAAAAATGGCTATGATAATGTTTGGTGGGGCAACTATGGGTGGGTTTTTGATTAAACGAAGTATGAAGCTTATTATTGGTGGGCTTATGGCATTGGCTATTGCTGTGATTTTGTTTTTAATTACATATAAAAGTGGTATATTTAATTTAGATGATGAAGTCCCAAAAATAATTATACATAAGTTTTATGATATGCCTATTGCCAAAATTAAAGGGGTATTAGATACCTTTGTTCATACACCACCTGCTAATTGGCATATTTTAAAAGTATTAGTTGTATTAGCTGGATTTGGATTTGGATTTGCTTTTTTAGGTTCATATTTTGGCGAACCAAAAAAGAAAAAGTAGAGTGATGAAAGTATTAGTTTCAGCGTTAGAACCATCATCAAACTTACATCTCAAAGAGTTGTTGGAGTATAGTAATAATATAGAACTTTATGGAATTTTTAGCAAAAACTTAGGACACCCTATTTATGATATAAGTGATATGGCAATTATGGGTTTTGTAGATGCTATCAAAAAATATAGATGGTTTAAATCAATATTAGATGAGATGGTTGAATTAGCCAAAGGTGTAGATAGAGTACTATTAATGGACTCATCAGGATTTAACCTACCACTTGCTAAAAAGATAAAAAAGTACTATCCTAATATTGAGATAATATATTATATTTTACCACAAGTTTGGGCAAGTAGAGAGTATAGAGTTAAAAAAATAGAGAAATATTGTGATAAAATATTTGCTACACTACCTTTTGAAGTAGAGTTATACTCAAAGGCTCAATTTGTGGGACATCCATTATTAGATGAGATATATTTGCAAAAAAATAGAGTAAGTAATAATGGTATTATATCATTTATGCCAGGGAGTAGAAGAGGGGAGATTAGTTATCTTTTCCCTATTTATAGAGAATTAGTCAAAGTTTTACCCAACCTAAAAGAGGCGATTTTGATTGTCCCCTCTACATTTTCATTAGAACAGATTGATGAGTTATATGGAGATACATCATCTTTTATAATTTCAAGAGATACACATAAAAGCCTATATAAATCAGATTTTGCATTTATCTGTTCAGGGACTGCTACACTAGAGGCATCTTTGATTGGTACACCTTTTGTTTTGAGCTATATAGCCAAAAAAATAGACTACTTTATAGCCAAAAATATACTCAAAATCAAAGAGATAGGATTAGCTAATATTATATTAAGACATCATAATAATACAGTCCTACATAATGAACTTCTTCAATCAGATGTAAATATAGAAAATCTTTTAAATGAGTATAATAGTATAAATAGAGAAAAATTTTTAGAAAGAACAAAAGTTTTGAAAAAATATCTAAATAGAGGTAGTAGTAAATTTGTAGGGGAGTATATATCTAATTCATATACTCCATTAAACTAGCTAAGAGAAGTAGTCCTATATAGTTCCATTAATTTAATATAAAACTCCTCTTCACTCTTATCTTCAATCAATCCATTTCCTGGCATTAGTGAATAATATAGATTTTGGAGATTATCAAATCTATTTGGATATAGAGATGATATTATACTAGCACTTACCTCTTTTCTGACTAAAATTGTAGGTGGTATTATCCCTGATTGGATAAGTTTCATAATAGAATTTGAGTGATAATGGACATGGTGATGTTGTCCATGTGGGCAGGTTTGTAGGCTTATAAGAGAGTTACAAATATCACAATATACAAACTCATCTACAATCTCTATCTCAATATTTCTAAACTCATCAAAAATAGTATTTAATCTATTATCATCAAAATATAATCCCAACCCTGCATGATTTTTACCAACTACCAATTTATCACAACCATAATTTTGAGCCAATATAGCATCTAAAATTAGTTCATTATACCCTGCAAATATATATGTATTTTCAAATGGGACTACTATTACTTTATTTGAGGGTAGATAATTATCTATAAATCTATTAAGTGCTTTGGAACGAATTTCATAATCTAATCCACTATTAGTAAATGGTTTTCGCAAAAATATCACCAATAAATCACAACTACTTAGAGTCTGTCTAATCATTCTCTCATGAGCTCTATTTAAAGGATTACTTGCTAACATCATAGCAGATACTTTTTTGGCTTGAGTTTTTTCTATCATTTGAGTAACTCGTTTTTTATTATCACTAATTATAGGATAATCTACACTATATTTACCACTTATTGCCATATCTCCAAGTCGTAAATCCGTATTTTTTACCCCTGGGTGGCTCTTATCACTTGTGCCATATATTTGTGCTAATCTCTCTATTGGGTCTATCTCAAATACATCATCTACCTCTATCTCACCCACTTCTATATCATTAGAGATAAGAGTAATAACCTCTTTGGTTTTAATTGATTTAATTACTTTTTGGTTCTCTTCTCCTCGTGGTGCTAAAATAAAAGAGAAAGGAAAAGGAACTCCTTGAAATTTTTGATCTATATTGACTCTATTTGCTGTTTTTCTATTCATAAGAGAGGTTACAGGAGATAGTAGCCCCTCTTGTACTAATGCTAGAGTAGAGAGAGCCTCTGTATCTATATAAATAGTTTTATTTTTTCTTGAAAATCCCATATTTTTTCCTCTTTTCCCATAAACTTTTGCGTGATATTCCCAATTTTTTGGATAGTTCTGTATCAGGGAATTGATATTGGAAGCTATTAACAATAAATTTAACATAATCATCAATTGTTAATATCTCATTTTGGTCATATAACTTAGAATCGCTTATAATAGTTATTGTATTAAAAGGAGTCTCAACAGTAGATGTTGTAGATATTATAAAATTATAACCATCTAATACTTTAAAAAGTTCATTTCGCTCTGTTTTTTTAAGAAATTCTATATCAATGATATATAAAAGAGACTTTTTGTTACACTCTTCTATCTTTTTAAGCCAATTTTCATCTCCTAGAGAGATTAATACAATAGTCTCTTGAGTATGCTTTATATAGCTAAATACTACTTTATCTGCCAATCTCTGATAGTTTGTTGATATTACAAGAGGAGGAGAAAGAGATTCTACATCATAATCATACTCCAAATCTTTGAGTAAGTTATGTGTATATTCTTCAAAAAGATTATTTTTAGATTTAAGCTCTTGATACTCTTGATAGTGATGTATTTTTCTTAGAAGCTCTTCAATCTTAAATGGCTTTACTATATAATCTTTTGCCCCAAGTTCTAGTGGTTCACTAACTGTATTATTATTAATATAATTTACCATCAATATAATAATCTTATCTGCAAATTTCTTGACTAATGGAGAGAAGTTTTGCCCAGGAAGACTAGTAGATAATAGATATACATCTCCACTACTCTTCATAGCCTCTTTTACCGTACCATAAATATCTACATCAAATCCATTATCAATCAACTTAGCTGATATACTTTGAGCCAAATATAACTCATTTTCTATAATTACTATCTTCATTTTATTTTAGTCCAATCAAAATATTTCAAACTACTCACTGCCTCTACCATTACACCCTCTTCTCTTCCTACAAATCCCAATCTCTCTCCTGTCGTAGCCTTGATATTTACAAATCTTCTCTCAATGCCTAAAATAGAACTAATAACCTCTCTCATTTGAGTCTTATAGTTTAATAATCGTGGTTTTTGAGCCAAAATTGTAATATCAACATTTATAATATCAAAGCCAACAGAACGAATCTTATCTACTGTATCTTGTAGTAACACTTTAGAGTCAATATTTGAGTATTTATTATCATTATCAGGATAAAGCTCACCAATATCACCCATACCACTAGCACCCAAAAGAGCATCAATAATAGCATGAATTGCCACATCTCCATCACTATGGGCTTTAAACCCATAATTTACACTATCTATCTCTACCCCACATAAATACATCTTTTTACCACTGATAAATGGATGAATATCTACTCCAAATCCAACAAGTTGATTATTTGATGGTGGTTTGATACATTTGATAGATTTAATATCTTCAATAGTTGTAAGTTTATGGGCATTGATTGAACCATCTACAAACTCCACATTTCCACCAATATGAGATATAGCCGAACTATCATCACTAAACTCTATACCAAAGCCAAGAGCTTTTTTTAGCATCTCTGTACGACTAAGTTGAGGAGTCTGTATCATTTTAATTCTATCTCTATTGACTGGTTTATCCTCAAAATATACTGTATCTACACTACTTAGAGATGGTACTATACAATCAGCCATATCTCTAGTGCCTATTACCCTCTCTATCATATCTCTATCAACACAACACCTAGCAATATCACTTACCAATACAAAAGAGCTATTAATCTCTCTAATAGCATTAGTTAATGACTCCTGTCTGCTACTACCACCAACTACTAATTTATGTGTTACAAAATTAGCCATATACTCTATATCTTCTTGTGATGAGACTATAATAATTTTATCAAAATTATACATATCCTCAAAATTCTCAACTACCTGTAACCATATCGGTTTATCGTCGCTATATAGCCACTGTTTCTTAGGATATACCCTGTTACTACCTCTTCTAAAACGCAAGGAGCTACCAGCACCAAGAAGGATTAAACTTATATCAGACAAAAAGACTCCTAAAAAGTTAAAATTGTAACGAAATTATACACTTCATAGCTTTAAGTTAGCAAAAAAGTCTCTTTTTAAATTTTTTTATCAAATTATTTAACTATTTTAGTTTGTTGCACTTATAATAATATAAAATTGTAATAAATAGTGAGATTATAATAAAGGTAAAGAGAAGTAAAAGTATTTTATTATTATAAAGAGTTTAGATGGTGCGATTGGGGGGATTTGAACCCCCACACCCATAAGGCACTACCCCCTCAAGGTAGCGTGTCTACCGTTCCACCACAATCGCAAGTTGAGATTAAAATTATATCATATATATTTAAAATTTAGTTTAACTATTTTCTACTTTTAAGTATCTCTCTAAAATCTCTTAAAAATAGATTTAATCTATCACTTGGTATCCCTGCATACTCTTTATCAATGATAAATATATTATCTTTTTTAGACGCATTTATAGGTAGCTTTTGCCATGGTTCTTTGATTTGTGATAGAGTTAATTTATGATTATGTGCCAAAATAAGTATAATATCAGGATTAGAATATATTATACTCTCTAAATTTAATATAGGTTGTGAAGTAATATTAGATTTAATAGCATTAATATTACCACTCTCTATAATTATATCATTAAGATATAGATTATTTCCTACTACAAATATACCTTTTATTAAGTTTTTATACTCACCTATTACAATTAAAATCTTTTTATTAATTACTATATTTTTGATACTTTTTAGTGAGTTATTGATATTTTGGACTATGCTTTTAGCTTTTGGAGTATTATCTACTAACTCACCTATTTTTAATATTGTATTTTTAATATCACTAAGAGAGTTTATTTTAACCACCTCACTTTTGATACCAAATGATTTTAATCTCTTTTTTAATTTAATATTATTTGGTTGTAAAATCACTAAGGTTGGTTTGATATATAAAATCTTCTCTAAAGAGATATCAAAATAACCACCTACCTTATATTTAGATTTAGCCTCTTTAGGATATAGAGAGTATTGAGTATTTGCAACTATTAAATCACCTCTATCAAGGGCATATATAATCTCATTTATGACAGGTGAGAGAGCTACAATTCTACTATTAGCTACTATTTCAAATGGATATAATAGTATAGTAATTAAAAATATTCTTTTTATCATATATATTTTCTTTTGGATTATTATACTATAATTGAGTTAAAATATAACAAAGGTAATAAAATGAAAGTAGTTGTATTAAATTGTCATTTAGCATAGCAGTGATTTGCCCTACTAATTTAATTATTATTCTTACTTCTCAAATACAAACCCTTTATTACTAGCTTGAATTCTAATACTTTTGATAATAGCCTCTCCTAAGTTATTACTATTTTTTGAGCTTTTATCTGCTAGATATTTAGCTCTCTTAGACTCTAATACTTTTATCTTTTTTTGGATTTTTTCTCTTTGGACTTTTTTAGATTTTACAATTTTTTTAATCTCATCTTTACTTTTACCTTGAAGTTCATCAGGTAGTTTCTCTACAAATATACTATTTATTGAGTTTTCATCCTCTTCAAAGGCTGTTACCATATCAGATGTAGCTTGTTTGTACTGTTTTTTAGACTTTACAATATTTCTTTCAATATATGATGATTTAGATAACTCTTTGCTATTTTTATCTTGTTTATATACATTTACCATTTTTGCCATACGAAGTTTTTTGAGACCATACTCTAAATAGGTGCTATTTAAATTTGTACCTAACTCTATAATCTCATCATCATAAGGGGTTGATATATACTCTATTTTATCATTAGGATTGATATTAAAGGCTTTTCCATTATCAACTGCTTTTTCAATTGCTTTTTGATATGGTAGGCTTCCTTGTGCAAAACTCTCATTTCCTGCGATAATTAATAGCTTTAAATCATCTTTATGATTAGACCATGAAAAACGATTAACAGCCTCTAATATAACTTTACCTGCATACTATTTTCCAAAGTTGTTCTTTGGCTTGATTGATAAGTATTTATATAAAACTAGGTGCATCATTAGCAAAAAGAATTAAATCTCCACTTTTAGTATGTTCTATTAACATCTCTTTCATCTTATCTTTACTCTCTAATTTTAATAACTTATCACTATCTATAATATCTTTAAAAATCTTATAGTTAAGCTCCCCAGAGACTATAATAATATCAAACACCTCATTAGCTCTTCTTGCTACTTGTTCATTATATATATCATCTACCTCTACTAACCCTGGGGTAATTAATACCTTTCTGCCATTATGAGTATTAGCCAATGCAAATGAGTCTAGCATACCATCAATATTACCATTAAAGCTATCATCTAATATTATCTTACCACCTGCATCAATTCGTTGAAGTCTATTCTCTACTGGCTTTAATCTACTTAATTCCATTTTGATTTGTGCTTTATCAATGCCCAATGATTGTGCTACTTTGATACAAACGCTAAGATTTATAGTATTAAATCCACCCAATATTGGTGCTTGATAATAGCTATTATCTACTACAAAACTAATCCCATCAAGTCCTGCTTTTATATCGCTAATATCATCTCCAAATTTATGAATACTCTCACTTGGATTAATATTAGCACTACTATGAACCCACGCCTCTTTAAGTCGTTTAGAACTCAATATCTCCATTTTGGTATTTCGTATATTTTCCAACGAACCAAAATACTCAATATGAGCAGGTCCAATCTTGCCAACAATTGCATATTGAGGATTGAGTAACTCTGTAATCTCTAATATATCACCCTGCCCTCTAGCCCCCATCTCTACAATATAAATCTCTGTATCACTTGGCAAATCTTCATTTATATCTTTAAGCACTCCACCTAATGTATTAACCGAACGAGGTGTAGCATAGACATTATATTTGCTACTTAATATATCAGCCAAAAAGTTTTTGATACTTGTCTTCCCATAACTAGCCGTTACTCCAATTACTATCATATCTTGATGAGATTTAAGCTTTTTAATAGCTTGTTGTTTAAATCCATTAAATAGTATTGCTTCAAATCCTGATGATAATACAATAGCCAAAAATAGAGGAATAATAGCCGTAAAATTTGCACAAGAGGCAAACAGAAGACATAATATATTACTAAATATAGCTATAAAAACAAGTGCTATAAAAAATCTCTTAATCCTACCTGTAAAAACCAAAGGCTTATCAAGACTCTTATACCAATTCCACAATAGCACCAAATACCCAATAGCTATAACAAACCCAAATTTACCTACTATTAAATATAGAGTAAATGGAATTAAAAAATATACAAAATGCCACCAAGTTTTGGTATGATGAAACACCACCCTACTCAATTTATAGCTATACCACTGTAAATTTGTAATTAGATAATAACCTAATGCTATCGTAAATATAATGTGTGAAATAAATTCTAAAATAATCAATATATTATTTCCTTAAAAAAACTCTATTATTTAATTGTTGTAGGGTGGGTGCAACCCACCAAATAAGCTAAATAATATTAAATTAGTGGGTTACACCCACCCTACGATTTAATATTTACGAATGATAATTTGGAGATTCTTGTGTAATCGTTACATCATGGACATGAGACTCTCTAAGCCCTGCACTTGTAATCTCTACAAACTCAGCCTTATCCCAAAATGTTTTTATATCTTTTGAACCACAATACCCCATTGAAGAACGAAGCCCACCTATCATCTGATGTACTATCTCTTCTATTTTACCACGATAAGGTACTCTTCCCTCAATCCCCTCAGGTACTAGCTTATCAGCAGCCGTCCCCTCTTGGAAATATCTATCTGTACTACCTTTACTCATAGCACCCAAACTACCCATTCCACGATAACTTTTAAACTTTCTACCATTAAATATAATAGTCTCACCTGGTGCTTCATAAGTACCTGCTAATGCAGAACCTAGCATCACACTACTAGCACCTACTGCTAATGCTTTTGCAATATCTCCAGAGTATTTAATCCCACCATCAGCAATCACAGGCACACCCAATGGATTAGCCACTAATGCTACCTCATCAATCGCAGATATTTGAGGCACTCCAACACCTGCTACAATTCTAGTTGTACAGATACTACCAGGCCCTATTCCCACTTTTAGAGCATCAGCACCAGCTTCAATCAAATCTTTTGCAGCTGCTCCCGTAGCAATATTTCCTGCTATTACATCAATATCAAGATTTGCTTTAATCTCTTTAAGAGTATCTATAATACCTTGTGAGTGTCCATGAGCAGAATCTAATACAATTACATCAGCACCAGCTTCAACCAAAGCAGTAGCTCTATCAAGTTGCCCTACTCCAATAGCCCCACCTACTCTAAGTCTTCCAAAAGTATCTTTATTGGCATTTGGAAATTTGATTTTCTTCTCAATATCTTTGATCGTGATAAGTCCTTGAAGAATATCATTATCATCAACAATTGGAAGCTTTTCTATTTTATGCTTTTGTAAAATTTTAGAAGCCTCTTCTAGTGTTGTACCTACTTTTGTAGTAACTAAAGGCATTTTTGTCATTACTTCACTTACTTTGATACTCATATCATCAATAAATTTCATATCTCTATTTGTAATAATACCAATAAGCTTTTTATCACTAGCTACCACAGGCACACCAGAAATTCTATACTCACCCATCAACGAATCAGCTTCACCTATTGTACTATCAGCAGAGATGAAAATAGGGTCAATAATAATACCACTTTCAGATTTTTTGACTTTTTTAATCTGTTTTGCTTGTGTCTCTATATCCATGTTTTTATGAATAATACCAATTCCACCAAGTCTTGCCATTGCAATAGCAGCTTTATATTCTGTGACTGTATCCATTGCAGCTGATACCATTGGAATATTTAATGATACTCTCTTAGTCAGCATACTTTGAAGTTTCACCTCTTTTGGTAAAACAACAGAGTGTTGTGGTACTAACAATATATCTTCAAATGTTAATGCTTTTTTCTTTATTCTCATATATCATCCATTCATAAAAATTTAATTCATAATTATAGTCAAAACTACTTTATGATTAGATTTATTTAAATAGATTATGCTAAACTACTATTTATTAAGAAGAGCTAATGAAAAATAAACTTATTTTACTAATATTACTATTCACGATATTAATTGAAGCTAGTAGTGATGGCAAAAATGCTTAAAAAGAAAGGATTTAATGTACTATATTTAGAAGATGGTTCTCTTAAAAAAATAAAAAATATTGTAAGAAAATTTTCATCTAAACTCAAAGATAGTGGAGTAGGATTTTTTTATTATGCAGGGCATGGAGTAGAAGTAGAAAATATAAACTATCTTATCTCTTTGGGTGCTGATATCATACAAAAAAGTGATGTTGAGTTTGAATCATTATCTATAAATTATATTATTAGACAGATGGAAAATAGTCATAATAGACTTAATATTGTTGTACTTGATGCTTGTAGAAATGACCCTTTTAGTAGAGGTGGTGGTGGTCTTGCTCAAATTAATAATACAAAAGGTATATATATAGCATTTGCCACCTCACCTGGAGATGTAGCAAGTGAACTACTTATGAATGATGCCTTCTATATTAAGTTTTCTTACTTTTATCTAAAATGTTTTAATCCCAAATTTTAGTAACACTCTAGGTAATATATCATCTAAGTTTTGAACCTCTTTATCTGTTAGTTCTATCAAATTTAAATTATATTTTTTATAAATATTTTGTTTGATTTTTTTTCTTTTTAAATATTCAGGTTTATTCTCATATCCCCAAAATTCAATATAAACTTTACCCTGAGGTATATAAAAATCACTTAATACATTCTCTTCAATAGGAACTCTTTTTTCATAAGCATGAACTATTTCTTTATTATAAAGCCAATTATCAATAATTACTTCTGCTTTTGACCTCACATAATGACCATCATCCGTTCTATGTTCTGCTTTATATAGTTTTCGTGGGTCTATATTTTGAGGTTTTATTTCGGTTTTTATATCTACTTTAGATTTAGGTTTATCAATTACAATATCTATAATTTTATCAAAAATAGACTGCTTTTTATTTAACATAGCAATTATAATATCTTTATCATTCCAACGAATATATTTATTTCCTAAATACTCCAGTTCTTTACCATATTTCATACCTAATTTAGTTAATTTATGCTTAGAATCTATTAACTGTAATTTTAATAATTCATCAAAAAACTCTTCTTTTTTTAAATTTAATTCTTTAGCTAAATT
>JAMOOX010000068.1 GCA_027065045.1 Campylobacteraceae bacterium
CTGCATCTATACTTCTATTATGTTCGTTTGAACTTAACTCTATAATATCACTTATTCCTGTGCTTGTGTTTGCATCACTATCTTCTAAATCACTGCTTCCTGTTATGTTTTGTTCGGTGAAGATGTAATCTGTTGGCAGAGTTGTTTTATTGAACTCTACAAAATAGCTATCAGGTTGTAAATTCTCAAATAGATACCCATTTGAATCGGTGGTGATTGTACCATCTGTTCCAAAAGTACTTCCAAATATATCTTGTGTTACTTGTGTTCCATTAGATTTAAATAATCTTACCTCAACACCACTTACATTATCTTCTCCACTATCTTGGATACCATTACCATTAGTATCATACCAGACTCTATTACCTAACGATGCAGGTATATAAATACCTCCATCTAGTGTTCTATTCTCATCATTTGAATACATTATACCAGTAGCAATTACATTTTGTCCTGTTATATTTGCATCACTATCTGTTAAATCACTACCTATATTTTGTTCTGTAAATATATAATTAGCAGGTATATTACTAAACTCTACACTATAACTATGATTTGGTTTAAGGTCATAGCTATCATCAAATAGATAACCTCCTGTTGAGTTTGTATCTATAGTAATAGCTGTTTTTAATCCATCAATTATCAATGTTACAGTTACATTTGCTACACCAATCTCACTACTATCTTGAATTCCATTACCATTAGTATCATACCAAACTCTATCACCAATAATCACAGGTTCATAAACACCAGCATCAAGAGATAAATTCACATCTCCTGAACGCATAAATCCACTCTCATCTGATATATAAGTATTAATATCTACATCACTATCATTTATATCATCTGCTATATTTTGTTGTGTAAATCTATAGCTATGTCCCGTATCATTGACATCACTTAAATCAAATTTGACACTATAACTATGCCCTTGTGGTAGATTATCAAATATATAGCTACCATTACCATCTGTGATATTAGTTTCACTTGTAGCTATACCATCTTTATATAGAGTTATAACTACACCTGATAAATTTTCTTCATTACTATCTTGAATTCCATTATAATTATCATCAATCCAAACTCTATTTCCCACTTTTACTGGAATATAGAAACCTGCATCTACACTATCATTATAATCTCCAGAATTTAGAGTATAATCTCCACTTGAACCAAATTTTTGAGTCGTTGTATTTGTATCACTATCATTTATATCAGATGAGCCACTATCTTGAAGAGTAATCACAAAATCACTACTTGTTGGTGCTTCAAACTTGACATAATAAGTATCAGGTTTTAGATTTTTAAATATATATTCTCCACTACTATTAGTTTCACTCATAAGAGTTGAACCATCTAAATCTGTTGTAATTTGAGTTTTATCACTACTTCTCCACAATGATACTTTTACATTTGATAAATTTGCTTCATTAATATCTTGTTGCCCATCTCCATCTTCATCTATCCAAGTATAATTACCAATAGAAGTTGGTTCATAGATACCTGCATCTATACTTCTATTATGTTCGTTTGAACTTAGTTCTATTATTTCACTATATCCAGTAGCATTTACATCACTATCAAGTAGATTATTGCTATTATTTGATATATTTGCTTCTGTAAATATATATTTATTGCTTGGTAAGGTTGATTTATCAAATACTACAAAGTATCTATTTGGTATCAAATCTTTAAATAGATAGCCATCACTTAAATTTGTATCCATTGAAGCTATTGCTACTGGATTACCAACTTGATAAAGAGTTACGGTTACATCACTTACATTATCCTCTCCACTATCTTGAATACCATTTGCATTTGTATCTATCCATACTCTATTACCCAATGATGCTTTTTGATATATTCCCATATCCCAAGTTAAATCATTTTCACCTGTTTCAAGATTGGTTGTAACTGTTCGTAGAGTTGTAAGATTTACATCACTATCATTACTATCTACTCCTATATCTTGATTGGTTAAATAGTATCCATTTGGAATAGTAAATGAAAGATTATAGTCAGTTGGAATAAGTCCTCTAAAGTGATAACTTCCATCACTTGTAATAATACTTTGAGCAATACTTCCATTATTATCATAATATAGAGTTACGGTAATATCTTCTGTTATATTATCCTCTCCAATATCT
>JAMOOX010000069.1 GCA_027065045.1 Campylobacteraceae bacterium
CTCTTGCTAAAGCTCCAATTACAACATTGACCCGATTTGAGGGGATTGAAACATGTGGAGAAAAGATGCTTTTCTCCCGACGAAAAAGATTACAACATTGACCCGATTTGAGGGGATTGGTGGTGCGTTAGGAAACGCACCCTACGGAATTTGACAAATAAAATATATCGTAAATTAAATGTTTATTTTAGATATTATTTTTATATTTCCACTTTATTAGACTAGTTTTGACTTTTTTATTTGATACTATTGCTTATCTAATTTAAGGGAATAATATGAAAAAAATGTTTGCTTGGTATATAGTTATAGGATTAATGTTTAGTCCATTAATCTATTCTAATAATGCTCAAAAGTATAGAGAGGGTACATCTGCTTATAGATGGGGTCAAGCGATGGGACAATCATTTTATTGGCCATCTTATCTGTTTTCTATAGAACCTGTTGTTGATGGATCATCTGTGGAATCATTTAATATATCAATTGGAAATATATTGAAATATAGAGATGAAAAGCTATTTACTGGTAAAAGAACTAATACACATGCTTTTTTGATATTGAAATCTATTAATAGCTGTTTGATTAAAGATGGATTATTAGTAAATAGTAATCAATTAAATTCATATAAAAGAGTATTTGAAAATGAAGTAACTAATAAGTATTTAGATGATATTAGAAAAAAGGTTATGGATAGATTTGATGGTTATGATTTTGCAGATATTGTAGAAGAGGTAGAAGAGTGTAAAATATAATATTGTATATTATTTGATATTGACTTTTTAAATATTTTTTATTATAATGTAAAAAACTACTACGAATGGAAAATATGAAAAATATAACAATAGAACCAAAGAGTAAATCATTTAATTTAATATGTGATGATATAGCACCTGATAAGTCTATATCTCATAGATGTGCTATGTTTTCGCTTCTTAGTGATAAACCATCAAAAATCAAGAATTTTTTATTGGCAGAGGATACTCTTAATTCTCTTAATATTGCTTCGCAATTAGGGGCTACTATTAAGCGAGATGGTGGAGATGTAGAGATTGTTCCTCCAAAGGAGCTTCAAGAGGCTGATGATATATTAGATTGTGGGAATGCAGGGACTGGTATGAGATTATACTCTGGGCTTTTGGCTGGGGTTGATGGGCTTTTTATATTGAGTGGGGATAAGTATCTTAGACATCGTCCTATGAGTAGGGTGGCTAATCCACTTAGGAGTATTGGGGCATCTATTGATGGGCGAGATAATGGGAATTTAGCTCCTCTTGTTATTCGTGGTGGGGAGTTGAAATCATTTAAGTATCACTCTCCAATAGATTCTGCTCAGGTGAAATCGGCTCTTATATTAGCAGGGCTTAGAGGAGATGCTACTAGCTATTACAGAGAGGACTTGCTTAGTAGAGACCATACGGAGAGAATGCTAAGTGGTATGGGGGCTAGTGTAGAACTTAATAGTGATGGTTGGATAGAGATAGCACCACTTAAAGCGCCACTTAAAGCTCTTGATATTAGAGTACCTGCTGACCCATCAAGTGGGTTTTTCTTTGCTGTTTTGGCTTCTATTATAGAGGGCAGTAGTGTAACAATATCAAATGTTACACTTAATCCTACACGAATAGAGGCATATAAGAGACTTGAGCAAATGGGTGCTAAGATAGAGTATATTCAAAAAGAGAATATTTATGAGCCAATAGGGGATATTAGGGTATCTTATAATGGTAAGCTAAAGGGGATTGAGGTATCTTCTAATATTGCTTGGCTTATAGATGAGCTTCCTGCTTTATCTATTGCTATGGCATTGGCTGATGGGGAGAGTGTGGTAAAGAATGCCAAAGAGCTTCGTGTCAAAGAGAGTGATAGGATTAGTAGTGTTTTAGATGGGCTTAATGCTTGTGGAGTTGAGACTATTGAGTATGAAGATGGGTATAGAGTTATAGGTGGAGATTTAAAAAGAGCTTCTATTAATAGTTGTGGCGACCATAGAATTGCTATGAGTTTTGCGATAGCAGGTATTTATTGTGGTATGGATATAGAGGATATTGAGTGTATTGATACATCTTTCCCAAACTTCTTTGAGATATTAGATAGTATTTAACTATTTATATTGTATAATATTAAAAGATATTAATTTTCAAAGGAGTATATTATGATAAAAATAAAACTTATTTTACTCTCTGCAATGGCTATTTTATTTAGTGCTTGTGGGGGTGGAGGAGGTTCTACTGTAGTCGCACCTGTGGAATCTACTGTAGAGGGGATAGCTATTGATGAGCTTATTGTTAATGGTATTATCACAGCCTATAAAAGTCCAAATAGTACTAAATTAAATTCTATGAGAACTGATGATAATGGTAGCTATAATATGGTTGTTAGAGATTATTTGGGTGTAGTAGTTGTTGAGGTTACTTGTGATAAAGACTCAAAGCTTAAGAGTGATGATGGGACTCTTAAATCTTGTCCTCTTGATACAAGATTACGAACAATGACTTTGACATCAGGAAGAGCTACTTCTCTTATTGCACATATTTCGCCTCTTACAGAGATAGCATATCAACGGGCCAAGGTATTAAGTGGTGGTAGTGGTGATATATCTATATCCGCGTTTGAACAGGCTCGTACAGAGGTGGGTGAGACTTTTGGGGTGGACCCTATTAATGACTCTCCTGCTGATGGGATTTATGATACTATTATAGACTCTATTCATGATGTAGCTAATGATAGTAATAAATCATTTCAAGAGGTTGTAGATGAGTTTGCACAAGATAGTAGTGATGGTAGTGTAGGTAGTATAGTCTCACAAGATGTAGCAGATGCTATTAGTAATAATAATGTATCTAATAATCTTACAGAGGGTAATGGAGAATATACTCCTGTATCAAGTGTAGATACAGGAGATACAACATCTTCTAATAATGGTGATACTACTAACTATCCTCAACTTTCAAATATGGAATCTATTGCAAAAGCCAAAGAGATGTTTACAAACCTACGGACCAAGACTCTATCTATTGTAGATTATGAGAGTGTGAATAAAGATGGTACGCTAGATGTAGAGATTAGAGGTTTTTCAGAAGCATTAAATAAATCTAATATATATGGTGAGACTGCCTCTCTTTATAAAAATTATATTTTAAATGTAGTTTTTGATGCTCTTAAATTGGGTAAGAGTGAGATGAGTGATATTATTGGAGATGGTGCAGGATTTAGTATCAAAGTTATTAAACAGAGTGCTACTATATGGAGCTATACTTTTGGTAAAAATGATATATATAGTGGGACGGTAGTAGTGCCAACTGATAATCCAGATATATATATAGATGCTAATAACTACTCAAAACTTGATTTTGAATTTGATGGGACTTTACCAAAATATAGAGTAGTACATATCAATAAATATGATGATATATTAGATAATGGTGTCCAAAAATTAACTGGTAAAATTGTAGTAGATAAACTAAATGATAGTGAAGTGAGAGTTACTCTAACAAATGGAATGATTTCTAGTGATAATGAAGAGATTAAAATATCTAAGATGGTAACGGCTAGTTCTAGTTTGGCTAATGGTAGTTATGATAAATTAACAGAGTTGGTATTTAATGGTATTGTAGGTGATTATAGTTTTGATGGTAGAATTGATGTTGCAGGTTATATGTATAATAGTAAAGTGGTTGAAAATAGTGGATATTTACCAAAACAGATTGCATATAGTGGATATATTTTAAATAATCTTAATAGTACAAAAATTGATGTAACTATTATATCTGATTGGAAAGATTTATTGGTAAATGACCAAGCAACTATTGATAACCACGCATATAATCCACTTCTAAAAGTGAGTATAAATGGAAATATCAAAGTAGCAGGACAAAAAGAGTCTATTATAAATTCTAATTATGAGAACTTTAGTGACGAACATAGAGATATATCTATCTCATTTCAAAATGATGATACTATTGTAAACTCTTCTGGTAGCTTCACTACTCCAAGAGGAGATAATGGTACATTTAGAGTATCTAATCATATTGGAATTTATGCACAGTTTATACTTGTAAATAACCGTATTGTAGAGGGTACTATCAATGGTGATGGTAGTGTTGTCAAAAAAGATGGCGATATTATTGGTATGGTAGAGTATCGTGAAGATGTTTTGATAGTTAATTATACAGATGGTACATTTGAATCAATATTCTAAGATATTGGGGGTATTTATACTCCTAATATCCTCTTTAGAGGCTTCAATCTTCTCACACTACTCCAAAGATAATAGATATAATTTCTCAATAGAGTATAGTGATAGAAATGATGCTATATCTATATTAAAAAGAGGTGGCAGTTGGGAGGGTGGTTATACTCCTAATAGTGATACTAATATAGCACTAATTAACCATAGGGCAGATATTGGTATGCTTTTTGATACTCTATATTTGGGCTATGCTTTTAGATATGATATGTTTATTCAAACAGATAAATCTACACTTGATATTTTAGAACTTGTAAATAGTAAAAAAGATTTACCCTTAAATCACCAATATAATATAGATTTAGAGGCATTTGGGTTTAGTAGTGATAATTTAATTATCTCAAAAGAGTTTAAAATTATCAATAATAAATCTACAACACTACAAATATATGGAGGCTTCTCTATTATTCGTGCCTCTTCAATGCAAAAAGGCAGATTAGAAGCAAATGCAAATATAATCTCTACAAAAGAGTATAATTTTGATGGATTAATTGATTATTATTATACAGATAATAGTATATATGACCTTGATGTAGATGAAGCTATTGGATATGGTTACTCTCTAAATTTTGGGCTTTTTTATAGATATAATAGACACTCAATTCTATTTCTAGCAGAGGATTTTGCATCTAATATATATTGGCAAGACTTACCATATTCACAAGTAAATATTATATCTGATAAAAAAGAGTATGATAGTAATGGATATATCAAATATAAGCCCTCAATTAGTGGGTATGAACTATACAGAGAGTATACCCAAGCACTCAAACCTAATCTATTTTTGGAGTATAAATATCAATATAGTAATAATATAAATTTAGGAGTAGGAGGGCAATATTATGATAGCTTCTTACTTCCATTTGTATCTATTGCTTATCAAGAAAATAGTAATATAGGATATAAACTAGGCTATGATATTAGGTTTGAACAAATATCATTAGAGTTAGATATATATGATTTTAAAGCCTCTATATCAACGAATAGTATATATGACCCGTCAGCTATAAATCTAAATCTTAGTTACTCATTTTAAAGAAGCTTTATGAAAAAACTAATATTAATACTACTATTAACTATTTTTGCATATCCAAATATTATCCCCTATTTCTCCAAAATTTCAGGAGGATATTATAAGGGTGGAGTAGATAATATTATAATAGAGGATATTTTATCTTCTAAAAAAACTATTAATATGGCAATGTATTATCTTACTAATAAAAATATCACTCTAGCACTTATTAAAGCATTTAAGAGAGGGGTAGATGTAAAGATTTATACAGATGATAGAAAAATATCTTCTAAAAGATATAAATTATTAATCAAACAAGGGATTAAAGTCAATTGTGATAATAATTTAAAGGCATTAATGCATAATAAATTTTTAATTATTGATAAAAAAATATTATGGGTAAGTTCTGCTAATTATACTGTTTATTCATTTTATAGAAATTATGATAATTTTTTGAGAGTTACAGATAGTAAAGTAATAGAGTATTATAGCCAAAAGTTTAGACTATTATATAATCACTCTTCTACAAAGCTTAAAGCTTATAAATCATCTAAAGTTGAGGTATATTTTTCTCCTGATACTAATTTTGAAAATAGAATTATATCTCTAATTAAAAGTGCCAAATCTTCAATTCATTTTTTGGCTTTTGCATTTACCAATCCCAAAATATCACAAGCATTAATTGATGCTAATGGTAGAGGTGTAAAAGTTAAAGGGGTGTTTGATAAGGCTCAAAATAGGTATCAAAAGTATTCACAATATAAGAGATTAAAATCAAATGGAGTGGTTGTAAGGTTTGATAAAAATAGATTTAAGCTTCATAGTAAAGTCTTTATAATTGATAAAAAGATTGTAGTTATGGGGTCTTATAATTTTACTAAAAAAGCAAATATTACAAATGATGAGAACTCTATCATTATCAAAGATAGAGATATAGCAGGTATTTATCTAAAGAATTTTTATGAGATTTTTAGATAGAATATATATATGATTTATTGTAATATTGTTGTTTTGTAGGGTGGGTGCTAACCCACCAAAATATTAAATTATAGGAGAATAGATAAATGAAAAGAAGAGAATTTATAAAAAATAGTGCTATTATCGCAGGTGCTACTACTTTGGCATCTTGTCGTAGAGTAGAGGATAAGGGTGTCAATATCAATAGAGGTAAAAAGACTACTCTAAAACTATCTACCTCATGGCCTGCTCATTTTCCTATTATGGGGACTGGGGTTGATGAGTTTGCTGATAGATGTAGAGTCCTTAGTGGGGGTAGTTTGGATATTAAGGTATATCCCAAAAATATTTTAGTCCCTGCATTAGCTGTATTTGATACTACAAGTAATGCTCAAATTGATGCTTTTCACTCTGGGGTATATTATTGGAAAGGTAAAAATTCAGCATTTTCTATATTTGGAGGAATGCCACTTGGACTTACAAGTGAAGAGATGATTACTTGGATGAAATTTGGTGGTGGAATGGCATTATGGAGAGATATGTATGCTAAATTTAACCTCTATCCATTAATTGGTGGGACAACTGGTCCTCAAATGGGTGGTTGGTTTAAAAAAGAGATTAAATCTATTGATGATTTAAATGGACTTAAGATGAGAATACCAGGTCTTGGTGGAGAGGTGATGAAGAGATTGGGGGTCAATCCAATTTTACTTCCTGCTGGTGAGATTTATACAGCATTAGAGAGAGGGACTATTGATGCTACAGAGTGGGTAGGACCTGCACTTGATAGCATGATGGGATTTGCCAAAGTTACACCATACTATTATAAAGGTTGGCATGAACCAGGGTCTATATTGGAGATTACTTTTAATCTTGCTCGTTGGAACTCATTAAGTAGCGAACATAGGGCTATAATAGAGTGTGCTACTGATGAGATGACATCTAATATGCTACAAAAATTTAGATATGAAAATGCCAAAGCACTTCAAAAACTTCCCTCAACCGTATCAATCAAAGAGTTTCCAAAAGATATGATGGATAAAGCAAGAGAGGTGTTATCAGATGTACTAGATGAAGAGAGTAGTAAAAATGGTGATTTTAAGTTGGCACTAGATAGCTATCAAAAATTTGCAAAATTAAATAAGCCTTATGATGATATATCTACACGAAACTTTTTGAATATTAGGGGTTAATTATGTAGAGATAATAAAGTTATCTCTATTTAATAATATTTACCGTAGCAACATATCCAATACCTGCTAAAATAATTGTACCAAAAACATTTAATAATATATTTACAGTAGCTATCATATAAGATGTATTATGTAATAGTAGAAAACTCTCTATCGCAAAGGTAGAGTATGTAGTTAATGCACCCAAAAATCCAGTGGCTATAAATAATCTTAGATATGGTGAGAAATGTGTATTATGGACATAAGCAAAAACAATACCAATTATAAGACTACCTATTAGATTGACAAGCAGAGTTCCATAAGGTAGAGTTTTAGGAGTAAGTTCTACTATTAAATATCTACTAATAGCACCAAATGCTCCTCCACTAGCGAGGACGATTATAGTTTGTATATTCACTATCTATCTCCTTTTGCATACTCTCTCTTATCTCTTGATACCAATTTGGATTTGAGTTATCTACATATATTGTAGATAGGTATTTCAATTTTACTACTGAATTATCGGCTATTCTTTTGTGTTCATTTAGGAGTTTTTTTGCTCCTGTAATAACAATTGGTTGGACTTTTAACTTTAGTTTTTCTGCTAGTACTTTTGAGCCATTTTTAAATGATAGTAGCTTTTGTTTATCTGTCCTTGTCCCCTCAGGGAATATTGCAACTGGGCGTTTTTTATCAAAGATAGATTTTTTAGCATCTCTAATAAGCTTTAACATTCCTCTTTTATTGGCTCTATCAATAGAAATCATCTCACACTCTTTGAGAATATGTCCAAACCAAAAGGCATCAAAGAGTTGTTTTTTGGCTACCCAATTTATATTTAGATTATGGGTTGCTTCCATAATTATAATATCAACTATTCCTTGATGATTTATCATATATATTTGAGCATCTTTATCAATTTTGCCCTCTTCTATGGACTCTCCACCTAATAAAAAGAATGTTAATTTATTGAGTTTATGTCTAATTGTAGCTCTATATTTTCTAAATATCATCACAAGAGGTATCATAATAACTGCTGTTACAAAGGATATAACAAATGCACCGACATAAAATCTAATTTTGGCAAATATCTTGTTCATCTACCCACCCTACTCTCTCATTGTTATACTCTATTTTGATAAAGCCCTCTCTATTTAATAGTTGTATTACTTCATCTTTTTGCTCTTTTATGACATAGCTTACCCTACTAATACTTGTTGGTAATATTCTTACTTTTGCATTTGCTTTGATACAAACTGTTGGTTGAGGTAGATAAAATTTGATTAATACAAGAGATAAAAGCACTACAATAATAAGATACAAGAAGTCTCTCTTCCACAAGGCTAATAGTAAAAAGAAGACAATAAAAGAGATAATTGTCATTTTTTTAATATCTTCAAAATTATCATCTTTTGGATTTGGTGCTAGTTGTGTGGTGAGTTTAGTCTCTACTACTTTTATAGGAATATCTATAAATACATATTGTCCTTTGATAGTATTAAAGTATGTAAATTTAAGATTTTTTTTGATTGATGGGACAACTACAAAAAAGTTTGCTTCTACTTTAGAGTCTTCTCTTAGGATATTTTCAACCCCTTGTTGTTCATAATCTTCAAGATTTATATTCTCTATATTTGCCTCAAAGGCTTCAAATGATATAGTAATTAAATTGCTTTTATCATCAAATGTAGATGCTTGATGAGTTTTGACTTTCATATCAGCAGAGATAACTCCACAAAAATCTTTTCTCTTTTTGATTTTGGATACATTTATATATTGTTCATCTAATATTACATCAGCATCTTTGGATTTAATAAATAGAAGTGGGAGTTTAAACTCACTGCTTTTATCATTTTTAAAATAAAATGTATAGAAACAATCCTCTCCATTTTGGACAATTACAGCATCACTTATTGGTTGATGTGGTGAATCTATATCAAACTTAAAATATAAATCTTTACTACTCTCCCCTATTCCCATTGCCAATACAGTAACAGGAAATAGTTGGTTTTTGTATATTTTTTTGGGTATATAGCTATATCTATACTCTACATCAGCATACATACTACTATTAAACAAAAATAATATAGCAAAAACTAAGAAGAGTAATTTTTTATTCATTAATTATCAAATCCCTCTAACATCTTGACTCCATCAATAGAACCCAAAATATCTTCTATAGCTCTCTCTGGGTGAGGCATAAGTCCAAATACATTTCTATTTTTATTACAAATCCCTGCAATTGATGTTCTTGAACCATTTACGACTACCCTCTCTCCACTCTCATCACAATATCTCAATAATATTTGATTATTATCTTCTAAAGATTTATAACCCTCATCATCAATATAATAATTTCCATCGGCATGGGCTATTGGGATATTTAAAATATCTCCTACTTTACAGTGAGATAGAAATTGATTATCACTATTTTCTACTCTAATTGTCTGCTTTTTAGAGATAAAATGAAGATTATTATTTCTTTTTAATGCACCCTCTAGTAATCCAATCTCTGTTAAAATTTGAAAACCATTACAAATTCCCAAAACAAATCCACCATCATTAGCATATTTTTCAACTGCTTTCATAATAGGTGCAAATCTAGCAATAGAACCAGAACGAAGATAATCACCATAAGAAAACCCTCCAGGGACTACTACAAGTTCTGTATCATTTGGTAGAGTCTCTTTGGTATGCCATATAATCTCTACACTATGCCCCAATCTCTCAAAAGCATACTCCGTATCAAATTCACAGTTCGTACCTGGAAATCTTAAGACTACAACTTTCATTTAGTAATCTCTATTGTATAATCTTCAATTACAGTATTAGCAAGAAGAGTTTCACACATTTTTTCTACTTCAATCTTTGCATCATTTTTGTTATCACTTGAAAGTTTTAATACAATTTGCTTACCAATCCTAACATCTTCAACACCATTAAACCCCAATGAATCTAACGCATGATGAGCTGCTTTTCCTTGTGGGTCAAGAACTCCATTTTTAAGATATACATTTACTACTGCTTTCATTTAACTTCCCTTAATCCATATAATTTACAATTGTCGTATTTTATCAAAAAGTTTGTTAATATGTGATAATTAATTAAATAGGGTAGATGATAATAGTTATCCATTAAGCAATAATCATAAACATCTACTTTATATATTTTAGATGCTTTACTTCTAATTATGGCATAATGGTCTCTATAATATCCCCTTTTCTCTGTAATAACATTACATTATTATCTAACGCCATATCTTTGACATCTTCATTGATATAAAAACTTGCTAATCCTAAATGATGATTATAATCTCTATACTCTGGATATAATTTTTTAAAGTTTTCATATTTTCTATTTATTAATTTCTCTACATCTCTAATATGTGCTTTATATTTAGTCTCTATTATTGCTATATCTTTACCATTTACCATTAATATATCATACTCATCTCTTAAATTTTTTCTCTGTCTTGTTATATTTTTATCTACATAATCATATTTTATTCCTGCTAACTTTGGTTTAGATGCTAATGAATTATAGAAAAACTCTTCTGCTATATCTCCTTGATTATTTGAGATACCTCCTACCATTTTAGCTATCTTATATAATTTTTTATCAGTTTTTTCCATTTGTTCATCTGTTTTAGCTTGTGAAATTGCTAGACTTGCTACTAACTCTTTTAGTTCTTTATCTGTCATTTTATACTCCTCTAACTATCTTCTACTCTTTATCCTCTTCTATTATATTTTCTTTAATAGGTTTAGCTACCTCTTTTGCCAATATTTCTATATAACACTCTTCCCAATTTTGGCTAAATGTAATATCCAAAGCTTTGATTAAATCTTTGATTTCAATCTCTTGTGCTTCATCTCTACTCTTACCAAATTTACAATCAAAATCCCAAAACATTGTAGA
>JAMOOX010000070.1 GCA_027065045.1 Campylobacteraceae bacterium
TTTAAATACCTTTTTAAATATTATACGACATTCAACTAATATCTCTAATTCTTTCTAAAAATCCTCTATCCATTTTAAGCTGAGTTGTATTTATATCTCCTAAAGTTTTAATAACTACATCTTTATCTAGCTTTTTTTTACTAAAAAAACCAAAATTAAACATCTCATCATTTATTTGGTCTTGTTTTGATACTAATGAAAATACAAAAATCTCATAGGCTACTTGACTATTCGTAAAAGTCATAGATACAAGGTTTTTACTATTGATACTCTCTTTAATTATCATTGATTGATTTGTTCCTAAAAATAATTGTCCACTATTCTTATTTTGGTCTCTTACGATACAGTTTTCATCAATATTAGTTTCAATAGAATGTATTTTTGATACTTCATTACTAGAATAAAAATAGGCATACCAGTCACCCACTAGATTTTTTAATAGTTCATCATTTTTAGTAAAAGGAAAGACTATTAATATATCTTCTCTTTTATACTCTTTTATCATATCATCAATAATACTCTTATCCATAACTACATCTCTACTCCACACTTCAAGAGGTATATTAAAGTGTCTTTCTAATCCCTCTTGATGCACTTGTAATAATGTTTGAGCTTTATCTCTATTTCTCATAGAACTAATCATTGAGGGTGAACCAAAACCAAACTTTTTGGTTACATCTGAAGCACTCATATATGTATCAAGAATATAATCTAACTTTTCTGCTATAATTACTTTATCTTGTGCTATCTCTTTTTTATTCATCTGCGATCAACCCTTATTTATTAAAAAATTCTAAGAATATATTTTATAGAAATTTAACTTAAATACACCAATGATTAGAGATTAGAAAAAATACACCAATATTTACACCAACAAATCATTAAACTATTTAACTTTAATAGATAAACTTCAATATAAATAATATTTTAAGGAATTTTTTGATGATTAAGAAATTAGGTTTAGTTATTGGAGTAGGAAGTGTAGTTTTTTTAACAAGTTGTGTTCTGTTCTGTTCAACAACCTATATCAATAGGACATAATACATATACTCAAAGTCATTACGATAGAAGTGTTGCTTATATATGTTGGCAAATGGTGTATGTAGTAGAAAGATACAAGCATTAAAGCTTATTAGAGAGCGAACAGATGTAAGAGGTTTAACGATATTGGATTATAAATGTTTAAACCCTATGAGTGCTGAGTATAGAAATGGTAAGACTTATGAATCAACAGATACCGTAACAATAAAAAAATAAAGGTAATAAAATGGCAAATAATAATAATAGAGCAACTCAACTTAATCCAACAAGTAAAGAGTATTTAGATTCTAGGGGTTGCAATTTAACACAGGAAGATGTATCAAAGATACAGAGAGCTGAAGTAAAATCACAAGGTAAGCAAATATCAGAAGGTGTAGGTGCTGAAGCTCAAAAGAGATTGGAAAGTATTAAAAATAATGGATGTAAAATATAGGTGTAAAAGCAACAGGTATATTAGGTAGTCCTATTTGGATGATACCTGATGTATATGTAGAATGTGGTAAAACAGCAATTGTTACTCTTACAGTAAATTAAGCTATAAATTTAAATCTAATGAAAGGAGGAATGTATTATGGGAAAAAAAGGAACTTGTACACCACCAAATGGTCCAAGCACTACTGGAAAACCATCTGGTAAAGGCAGAGGAAATTGTTCGCCAAAAAAATAGTTATTAATTAAAACTAAAGAAGAGAACTTTCAACTTCTCTTCTTTAACTCATTATATCCTATCAAATATATATCCACCACTATTTTTTATTCCTTAATTAAAGCAATATCTAAAACCTCTTTTATATTATCTACAGCGATAATTTCAATTGCATTTTTAACTTCATCAGGAATATCATCTAAATCCATTTGTAGCTAATATTACAATTGATTCAGTTACTTTAAATTGGGATATTTCTACTGATAGTGATGGGTTTGTTGATAAATATTTAATATCATATAGAACTGATACAAAAGATTGGGGTACAGAAGTTGAATCATCTATTAATAGTATTGAGATAAAAGATTTAGTAGCAACAAATAATTATCAATTTAAGATAAGAGCAGTTGATAATAATGGTTCATATAGCAATTTTGTAA
>JAMOOX010000071.1 GCA_027065045.1 Campylobacteraceae bacterium
TTATGAGCCAAATGATGATGAACTCTTGCCACCTAAACCAGATAAAAATCTAAATAATGCTACTCTTGGTGGAGTGGATAGTAATAATAATGGTGTAAGAGATGATGTAGAAATAAAAATATATCAGAATTATCCTAAAAAACTACATAGAGCATTATTAATGGATGGAGCAAAGCAGCTACAACAGACTATGACAAAATCTTTGGATTATGCAAAAGATATAGAAAAAGATTTATCAAGAACTACTGATTGTTCTGTATATTTAGGAGGAATAAATCAAAAGATAGAATCTAATTTTTTAATGTCTAGTTATTTAGAAAATATAACTTTTAATAATCCACAAAGAGTTAGAAAATACCTTGATTATAATATTGCTCTTTCAGGTGGTAATTATGCGAGTTACCCTAGTGATTGGGAGAGACATTCATGTAGTGATGATGTTATAATTGCTTTAGAGGAGATGGGACTATGAAAAAAATATTATTAATAGTTGGGTTTTTAACAACATTTATAAATGCTGAGACTTATGATGAAACTAAGGTAGATTTATATTTTGCTAATGGTGTTATGATGCAAGAGAGTGAATATGAATCAAAAGAAATTTGGAAAGAAAGAGTTAAGAATATTCTATCAAGATACCCTAGACTAAATGATAGAATAGGAAAGACAGATCTAGCTTATAATGTTTCAGAGGGAATAATATCGGATATGTGGGAAGCATTTATGCAAAAAGTTTCTCTTGAAGAGAATTATGCACTAGGATGGATTGCTTTTAAAACAATGGTAGTGGCTATTAGTAATAGAAATACTATAGTTGATTATATGATTCAAGCATCGGATATTGCAGGAGATAAAATACATGATTCTACATTAAATGAGCAGATGGAAAAATATCAAGAGAGTATCAAATTAGGTCATGGAGTTGTAGTTGTAGCACATTCACAAGGTAATCTTTTTACTCTTGAAGCATTTAATAAATTAGATGAGTGGATGAAACCTTACTTTCATATGATTTCCGTTGCTACACCAGCAGAAAGAGTAGCTAATGGTGGTAAAGGAGTTACATTTTATAATGATATAATTGCTTTAATTCCAGGGGCTATGAATAATAATATAGCAAATCCAAATAAGTATGATTATATAGATGTCGCAAGAAATGCTTTGGGAGGAATTATTAAGCGAGAATTATTAACAGATCAAGTAACATCAATACAATATCATGACTTTAAATATTATATGGGCTATCCAATTTATGAAAAAGCTTTAGTAGAAGGTTCTACCACAATAACAAGAACAGAACTAAGACAAACAAATATTGCCAAAAATATAATTTTACAGTGGATGTATGATGAAATAGTTGCACATGACACAAGAGAATCCCAATGGATATATGATACAAATAGTAGTAATAACAGAGTATTCCTAAAACATAAATTTGATGAAGATATAACACTAAATAGTGATATATATCCATTTAATATGGAAGATGGGAAAGTATATATGTTGGAGAGTTATGAGTATATAAAAGCATCTAATGGTGGAAAAGAGATTTTAGATGAGTGGGAAGATAAAAAAATCAATGAAGTTTATAAACTTGATAATCCAGAAGAAGAGATAATATTATCAGATAGATTTATTCTAAATGATGAGAATACAACAATAGTAGATACAAGTGATTATTTAATGTGGAATAATACTAAACTACCAAGATTAAACTGGACAGATTCATATAATAAGTGTGAAGAACTACAATTAGACTCCTATGAAAAGTGGAGATTGCCTAGTTTTAGTGAACTTAAATCAATTATAGACCCAATAAGTATTAATCATGTATATAAAGCTTATGTATTAAGTTATCATAATACCTCTATATATTCATGGGATATAGATAAATATGAAATGAACTTAATTTGCATTAGAAATCTCTATTAAAATCAAAAAGGATTATAAGATGATACTAATCTACACATCTTAAAATAAACTTTTAAGGAATATATAAATTTAATAAAATGGGAGGGAGTAAATTTAATATAATATTTAAATTTATTCAAAGGAAACCTTATGAAATTAATGAAATTATTATTAATCTTCTCAACCCTCCTATTCTCTAGCACA
>JAMOOX010000072.1 GCA_027065045.1 Campylobacteraceae bacterium
TCTCCTATTTTTTTCAAAATTCCAAAATTCCAAAATTCCAAATAGCTCCTATAATATAAGCTCCTCTAAAGCTTTGCACTTTTGAAATCTCTAATCCTGCTTATATAAATCATTATCTGTAATTTTACTAAATGAATAAGTTGGAGTTTTCTCTTCTGTTTTCTCATATTTTAGTAATCTTTTTTCAAGTTGGGCTATTTTTTCTTCTAGTTCACTCATAATAATTTACCTCTCTTACAATTATAAAATGGTGGGTTAGGAAACCCACCCTACTTTACCCCTACCATTTTTCTTCTCATATAAGCAATCTTACTTTGAAGTGGTAACTCTTTTGGACAATGGTCTTCACAAGCAAGGAGGCTCATACATCCAAATATTCCATCATCATCACCAATTAACTCATAGAAATCTTCATCACTTCTATCATCGTGTGGGTCTATTTGAAATCTTGCTACTCTATTTAATCCTACAGCACCTACGAAATCTTCTCTCATAATAGCAGTGGAACAACTTGCTACACATAATCCACACTCTATACAACGGTCTAGTTCAAATACCTCATCGGATACTTTGGGTTCTATTGGCTTTTCTATTTTTGAAATATCAGTTTTTTCATTGGCTACAATCCAACTATTTACTCTGATACTCATATTTTTCATCCACGAACCAGTATCAACTGATAAATCTTTGATAAGTTTAAAGGTAGGTAGAGGTAGGAGTTCAATCTTGCCATCTTTGAAATTACTTGTGAGTGTTTTACATGCAAGTTGTGGTTTACCATTTATTAGCATTCCACATGCTCCACAAATCCCTGCACGACATACAAAATCAGAACTTAAATCATAATCTATTGAGGATTTTATTTTGGTAAGAGCGATATATAGTGTCATTCCTGCTGTTTCTTCAAGTTTATACTCTTTAAATTCTGGCTTTGAATTTTCATCAGATGGATTATATTTTAATGCTCTAATTGTAATCTCTCTACTCATTATTATCTCCTAATCTTTGATTTATGGTTTTGTACTCTGGTTGTAACTCATAAGGCATTAGTTTATCTTGTAGTTCGTATCTATCTCCATTATGATTAGATATTATCTCATCTACCTCATCTTGTCTTTTTTGGCTTAGTGGGTTTTCAATAGTATTTCCCTTTTTGCCATATCCTCTAAATGCAGGTGGCATTTCCATCTTCATAATGTCAAGTTCTTCATACTCTAAAGTAGGTTCTATATCATCTTCACTCTTATAATAGCTAATTGTTCTATTTAGCCAATTCTCATCATCTCTTTTAAGATAATCTTCTCTAAAGTGAGCCCCTCTACTCTCTGTTCTATCTCTTGCACCTTTTGCTACACAAAGAGCCACTTTTAGCATCATTGGTACTTTATATGCCTCTTCTAACTCTTGATTTAGAAATCTATTTTTTGTAGCTACTCTAATATTTTTACTCTTTACTAATAACTCTTTTAGTTCATCAACAGCATCTGCTAAATCTTTGCCATTTCTAAAGATACCTACTTTATCTTGCATAATATGACGCATTCTATCTTTGATGTCATATATATTTTCATCTCCATCAAGTTCTAATAGAGAATTTAGATAGTTATGTTGTTTGATTAATTGAGTTTCAATATCTTTGGTACTTATATCAATATCCTCTTTTAAACAGTAATCAGCAAAATAGTTACCCACTATCATACCTGCAACCACTGTTTCACTTACAGAGTTTCCACCTAATCTATTAAACCCATGTAAATCCCAACAAGCAGACTCTCCACATGAGAAAAGTCCTTTGATATTTACACTCTCTCCTTTTGGTGTAGTTCGTATCCCACCCATTGAGTAGTGTTGCATAGGTAAAACTGGCATCCAACCTTTTTTGCCCTCATCAGCAGGGTCAATACCATTAAATGTCATACTAATATCTCTTACATCTCTTAGGTTTTTTTCTATATGTTCTCTTCCTAAAATAGAAATATCTAGCCATAAGTGGTCTCCATAAGCAGATGGTACACCTTTGCCTTTTTTGATATGTTCTAACATTCTACGACTTACTACATCACGAGATGCTAAGTCCTTTTTTTCTGGTTCATAATCTGGCATAAATCTATAACCATCTTTATCTCTCAATACTCCACCATCTCCTCTACAACCCTCTGTTAGAAGTATTCCTGATGGTACAATTGGAGTGGGGTGAAACTGAATTGCTTCCATATTTCCCATATATGCACCTGCATTTAATGCGATTGCATGACCTGTACCTTTACATATAGTAGCATTTGTTGATTGTTTGTAAATTCTACCATATCCTCCAGTTGCTATCATTGTACCTTTTGATACATAGGCGATAAGTTCTCCATTTTTAAGGTCTCTTACTACTGCACCATAACATTGATTATCTTTGACAATTAAAGATATTGCCTCTTTTTTATCATCAATATTCACTCCTAATCTCATCGCCTCATTTGCTACAGCATAAAGCATTGTATGTCCTGTAGCATCAGCCGTATAGCAAGTTCTCCATTTTTTAGTGCCACCAAAATCTCTAGCATTAATCAGTCCATGGGCTTTTTCTTTTTCATTAATTATAGTTTTTTTGGTGTTTAAGACTATCTCTCTATCACCTTTTTGTATCCTACTCCATGGCACACCCCACGAGGCTAATTCACGAATTGCTTTTGGTGCAGTATTTACAAACATTCTAGCTACTTCTTGGTCGCAACCCCAATCACTTCCTTTGACGGTATCTCCAAAATGTACATCTTCATTATCACCCTCACCCATAATACTATTAGCTAGACTAGCTTGCATTCCACCTTGTGCAGCAGAGGAGTGTGAGCGTTTGACAGGCACTAAACTAATTACAATTGTATCAAGTCCTTTAGCACTACTTGCTATAGCACTACGAAGTCCTGCAAGTCCTCCACCAATAATAAGTGAATCACTATATATAATTTTCATTTTTTATCTCCAATACTATATCTATCTCCATAATTATCTCTATGGTCATATCCTATTTTTATATAACTAGCCAATGAAAATATACCAATTAATAGATAAAATATAGTTACAGCTTTTATAATTTTTCTTGTTTTAATTCTATTATTTTTGGGATTATCTCCATCAAACCAACCCCATTTAACAATTAATCTATATACTCCCACTCCAGCATGAAGCACCACAGAGACTAAAAGCATAAGATACATTATCCACGCACTATCACTATATATTCTATCAGATGAAGCAAAAGGACCGATATTCATAGGATTTGTCATAATTACATATAGATGAATAGAAGCAAGAAAAAATAGCATAAAACCACTACTTATTTGAATAAACCATAAATTTGTATCGCTATGTTTCATAAGTTTAGCATGAGTTTTAAATCTCATATACTCTCTATAAGATGATGGGAATTTTCTCATTGCCAAAAGTGAATGTAGTATAAGTATCGCAAATATTGAGATAGCTAAAAAAACTATAAATAGAGGAGAACCACCCTCTATAATAAATTCACCCTCAAATAGCTTTGTAAGGATATACATACTATCTTTGCCAAATAGTATAGAAGATTCAAAAAGTAGATGAAAAATTATAAAGATAGCCAAAACTAATCCAGTAGCACTTTGTAAAAAATCTAATTTTGCAGGAATTCTACTTTTTCTTTTTTGTTTATCTTTACCCAAAAGACTCTCTATAACACTATTATCACTCATAATACTCTCCATTATTTAATAGAGAGTATTATATCTTTTTTAAGATAAATAATTACTATTAGCTATTCAATTGTTCCATTATACTCTTGATATCTATTCAAACTATCTGTAACATACATTATAAAATTTGTGCCTTGTGGTTGAGCTTCTGCATTATCTAATGATAAAATTTCACTTCCATCATCACTAAAATCTGTGGCTATATTCTTTTCTTTATTTAATTGATATGTAATTATAGGGTAATCTCCTGTTGCTGTAACTGTGGGGAATATAAACTCTATAGTAATATAAGATTGAATATCATTAGTTGTCTGAACTTGAATAATATCTTTTACTAAATCATTATCTTTTAGTTTTTTGATAGTAATTAAATTCATATTTAATCTATAATTCCAGTTACCATCAGAATCTAATTTAATAAAGCCATATTTAGTAGATAACTCTTGTGGTATAAATGAACCACTACCATATAGTATAGATAACTTACCACTTACAGCTAATTTTTCCTCTTCTCTTACTTTATCAAATAGATTTCCATTGATTATTGTATCTTTTCCATTGATAGTTATAGATATTTCTGCTTCTACGGCATCTATTGTTTTTACTTGAAATATATCTTTTTTATATTGATTATTTTTGAGTTCTTTTATAATATCCATATCAATATTAAGCTTATATAACCAATGCCCATCACTACTAATCTCTAATATACCAAATTGACCATTATAGATTTTATTGACAAAATTAACATTAGATTTATTAGTTGATAAATCACCCTCACTTCGTTCATAATTTTCAAACATACTTCTATATAAATCACCACTTATCTTTGTAGGTATAGATATATTACCCTCTATAATCTTAGTAGATACAATTGTACCCAACAATATACCATTTTTTGTAGTACAATTAACATCTAAATTTTCACCCTCAAACATCTTGCCAAAGTTTATAATATTTTTAGATGTATCTAATCTAAACTCTATATTATTACATAATATGGCTCCATCTTCTGATTGAGTATTAATCTTATAGGTTAAATAATCAAAAGCTAAATATGGATTTACAAGTGTAAATTGATTAAAAGAGTTTTTTAATTGATTAAGAAGTGATTGTATTGTAGAGTTTGGGTCTGTATTGGTTGTATTTAGATTAACAAATCCTGTGGGAGGAAATGATAATGTATATCTACTATTATCTTCTAGTAAATTACCCCTTAAAACCAATTCACTACTCTGTTCTATTATATCAAAATCTTTGGGTGCATCTAGTGTAGCTAATACTTTTTGACCAAGACCATTTGATATAATACATACAAAACTACCAATTACATTTATACTATTTTTATTATTTGAAATATATATATATTTCTCTAAATCCAAACCACGAGTTTTAGATGAGGTATCAACCAATGAATTAATACTATACCCCTCATTAACTAATGTCTCTCGTATCACTTTTGTAGAAGATACGACTACATCAGAAGAGTAAAGAGTATTACTATTATTTGATTCAATATTTTGATGCTCTTCATTATTATATTGAATATCTTCCAATACAGATACGCTATCATTACTTATATCACTACTACTACAACTTGCCAACATAAGAGCCACAACAGCACTTAAAAAAATATAGTTCTTTGTTTTCATAATTATCACCTAGTATGTATATTTAAGTAAATGTAGATTAAGCAATTATACCATAGTTTAAATTAATTAACAATTTTTAGCATTTTTAAACTCTGCAACTTCACTCTCTACCATATTATCTATCATCGTAATATATAAATCATTGATAAGGTTTGGCGAGAGTCCCAATGATATTGCCTTAGCCCTTGCATTAGATATAATAAAATCTATCCTATCGTCTGATTTTATCTCATCGATAGATGTCTTAAAGTGAGCTATCTGCTTGATATAACTATTTCTTTTGGCAATTAATTCTACAATATCTCTATCTAATTTATCTATCTCTTCTCTTGCTTCCTCTAAACTATTACACTTTTTCATATCTTCTCCTTTTTTAAATTTAATTATATCACAATATTAACAATTTTGTATTGCTAATCCCTCAACTAATCCAAAATCAACTACAATAGAACTATCAAATCGTAATATTTTAAACAACTCTTTATATATCTCCACTCCTGCATATATCACCTCATCTCTACCACTTCCAACAGCTTTTATAAGCTCTTGAGGATTTAATAGTGATAACTCCCTCTCATATCTATTTAGCTCCTCAATACTCAATGAAGTCCCCTCTACAATCATTGGGTTATAAGAGAGATAATCCAATCCACACTTTAGAGATGCTATTGTAGTTGGCGTACCTGCTGTGGCTAAAAAACTATCTACCAAACCATATTTAGAGTATATATCATTGACAAACTCCAACATACTACTCATCAACTTAGGAAGTATATTTCTCATTTGATTAATATTAGGATATGATTGGGCTATGGTAACTATGCCAACAGGAAAGCTTTTTGATACTACTCTATCTTGATACTTAAATATAATCTCTGTAGAACCACCACCAATATCAATTAGTACAAAACTCTTAATATCTGGTGCAATAATATCTAATCTACTCTCTACTGCTAAAAGTGTATATTTAGCCTCCTCTTCTCCTGAAATTATCTTAAATCTCATACCTGATTTTTGGGCTATAAGTTCTAATATCTCTTTAGAGTTATTAGCCTGTCGCAAGGCTTGTGTAGTAACGGCAAATATTTTATCATCAAAATCAATTACCTCTTTTGCATCATTAATAGTATCTATCACTCTTTGAGCAGACTCAATCATAATCTTACCACTACTACTTAATCCATCAGCTACCTTTACAATCCTTGAAAACTCTATTATAACTTCTTTTGTAGCACAATTAAACTTGACAATCCTAATAGAATTTGAACCTAAATCAATTGAAATCATAGCTTAATACTCTTCTCTAAATCTAAACTTATTATCTGTTAATATATTTCTAATCTCATCTTGATGAACTTTGCCTTTGGTCTCTAGTGAAACAGATACATTTGCATCACCAAACTTTAAATCAGTTGAAGTCCTATCATACCCAATTTGGACAATATTAGCACCCACCTGTTCTAAAAGTGTAGTAAATAGCTTTAGACTACCTGCTTTATCTATCAAAGTAACTTCAAGTTTCATCTTACGACTAGATTTCACAAGCCCCTTTTCAATAATAAGTGAAAGCATAGTAACATCAATATTTCCTCCACTTAAAATAATAGCTATTTTACTTCCCTTAGCAAGATTAAGTTTATTATGCAATAATCCTGCCACACCCACAGCACCTGCACCCTCCACTAATACCTTTTGTTTTTCTAATAAAAATAAAATAGCATAAGCTATCTCTTCCTCTTCTACAAGTTCTATATTATCTACACTATCTAAAATATAATCTAGCGTAATAGGTGATGTATCTCGCACAGCTATTCCATCAGCAATTGTCCTTACACTAACAGAATCAATAGGGGTTTTTTTATCATAAGAGTTTTTCATAGCACTTGCCCCTGCTGATGCAATTCCAATAATCTTAATATTAGGATTAATAGATTTTGATACCATAGCAACACCACTAATAAGACCACCACCTCCAACAGGTACTATAATTGCATCAAGATTATCAATCTCTTCTAAAATTTCCAATGCTATCGTCCCCTGTCCTGCTATTACAGTATCATCTTCAAAAGGATGTACAAAATCATAATTTCTCTTTTGAGCAAAATCTTTAGCATAACTATAAGCCTCATCATAATTAGCACCCCTCAAAATCACAGTAGCACCCAACCCCTTAACCCCTTGAACCTTAGTAAGAGGAGTAGAATCAGGCATAATAATAGTAGCATTAATCCCAAAATACTTAGCACTATAAGCCACCCCTTGTGCATGATTACCAGCACTTGCAGCAACTACACCATCTATCTTTTTATTCTCAACTAACGAAGCAATAGCATTAAAAGCCCCACGAAGCTTAAAAGCCCCAGTAAGTTGTAAATTCTCTTTTTTAAGATAGACCTCATATCCACTCTTTTGACTTAATATTGGAGCATAAGTAATAGGAGTATTATATACCACATCTTTAATCCGTTTTTGTGCTTTTTTTACATCATTTATATTTAACATTTTATTTTTTGGTTTCCTTATAATTTGTATTCTTTATATATATTTTCTAATTTTTCTAAATCTTTATCATTTGAAATCATAACAAGATAGTTTCATTATAAATTTTTGGTGTAATATCTACCTGTCTAAATAAGTCCAATTCTTTTTTGAATTCTCTAAAAATCTTTTTATTTTTAGAAGGTATTGTTCTTAAAGTTTCAACAATAACCAATCTATTGATAAATAATTCCCCATCATTTATCAAATTTTTTATTTTTTCTTTAGCTTCTTTTTCATTATTTAAGAAATCAATAATGATATTTGTATCAATATAGTAATCCATTATCTTCCTCTTCAATAATATTAATAAGTCTTAACAACCCCTCTTTAGCTCTTTTTTGTCTCATTTTATCATCTTGTGTAGGATTATGTATTCTCTCCATATTCACATCAAAACCAAAAATATCTGTTTGAATATCATTTAAAAAATTATTTTTTACCTCTTTTTGATTAGATATTTTAACAATACCATTATCTTTATATATATTATAATAAATAGCTTCCATACCAGCACCTAAAAGAACTGTTGGACTATGTGTTGTTACAATAAATTGAATTAATGGAAAAGTTTCTCTTAACTGATTTATAAATTTATATTCCCATTTTGGGTGAAGATGTAGTTCTACTTCGTCTATAAGAACTATACCTTTAAACTCTGCTATACTCTCTACATTTGGTTGATTAGTAGATAATCTTGATATTAAATCACAAATAATAGTTATTACACCTTTATATCCTGCTGAAAGTTGTCTAAAGCTAACTTCTGAACCCTTTTCTCTAAAAGTTACTTTTAATGGTGTAATATCTATCTCTATATCACTATTAAGTAATTTTTGTAATAACTTTTTGGCACTATCTACAGATATAATATTTTTTTTACCCAATTTCTCATTATATCGTTCAAGATTATCAAGTTCTATAAGCCAATCAATAGCACTCTTTAAATCATAAGAGTTATTAAAAAGTGTAAGATAACCTGCCATATCCTCTTTGACTTGACAATAATTATTTCTTGATGAACCATAAGCAAAAAAATTATCTCCACATAGCTCTTTATCATTTATCTCTAAACTATATTCATCTTCTTTTTCTCTAAAATCTTTTAATCCCTCTTCAATATTGCCTTTTAAAGCAACTGATATTGCTTGAAGTAGTAGAGTTTTACCATCTCCATTTTCTCCTACTATATAAATCTCTTTTTTATCTTTTAGATTATTTAGTTCTATATTTTTAATAGAAAAAAAATCTTTTATTTTAATATTATCTAATTGTTTTATCTCATCTTTATCAATCATTCCAAACCCTACTCAAAAATCTTAACAACATCTATATCACAATCCAAACAATCAACTCTCATCTTATCATCTACTCCATAAGCTCTATCATATAGGTATCTATTATCTACTAACACAAATCTATCAATCATCTTAAAATTACTATTTACCAAAAAATACTCCTTTACTCCACTTGCTTCATATAAATCTTTTTTAATTCTCATATCTTTATATGCTGTTTGTATTGATAAAACTTCAAAAATAGCATAAGGGATTTTTAGATTATTATAAAATAACATTATATCAGGTTGGACTATACTTATATCTCCATTAATCTCTAATTTAATATCAAAAGGGGTAATTTTGGGAATATATTTTTTACTCTTTTTTGTAATACTCTTAGATATAAAAAATATATTACCTACAATATCTTGATGATAAGCACTCGCACCTGCCATCATATATATATTTCCAAATATTAATTCTACTCTCTCTTTTGTACTCTTATCTATCTCTAAATAATCTTCATAACTGTAATTTTCTAATTTAAGTGCTTCATTCATAATAGTTCCTTTTACTCTTATGATTATACTACAATTCATTTAAATTTATAATAGAATCTTATTTAATTATTAGATTGTTTTTTTAGAGGATAAAAGTCTTAACATAACATTATTTCTATTGTAAATATAGTTTCGCCCAAATAAAATCTATAACTCTTTTAAATCAATACTAACTCTACTCATCTTCGCCCCACTATCAAGGCATCTTATATAGTGTTTGCCCTCTTCTAAATATCTATATAGTGGCGTTTTAGAGGTAGCTTTTATTGGTAATTGATTATCTATAAGCCAATAAATTGTACTATTAGTCTCAAATGAATAGCACTCTAGTTTAATCTTTTTAAGCTCTTTAGGTAGTAATCTATTATTGCTATATTTAGCTCTATTTATTGGTGAGGTTATTAGAGGTTTATAATTTTTCCACTTATTAAAACATATATTATCTTTTAGTTGATTGATAGATGAGATTAACCCACTTTTCAACATTTTAGCCAATATCTCACCACGAAATCTTTTACATGGCTTTTGATAATTTATCCCTTTGATAACTTCATCTATTATATAATTTTTACACTCCCCTACTTTGATAATATCTTGACAAATTTGCTTATCAATTATATTTGAGGGCTTTTTAAACCAACTCTTATCATCAAGAAATTTAAATATCTTTAGCATTGTAGGAGATGCTATTTTTATACCTGTTGGTTTAAGAGTTTTATTGACTTTTTTGGAGCGATTAAAGTTACCATACCAAATAGCCACTGTATATTTAGGAGTGTATCCAATACTTAATAAATCTTTGGCATAAGCAGAAGTGCCAGTTTTGAAAGCTACTCTTGATAATCCCTCTACAAACTCCCAAGATGATGATAGATTATTTCGTGGTACATTTGATAATATATTAGAGATTAGATAGGTAGATTGTGGGGTGAAAATCTTTTTGGTTTCTCTCTTTTTTGGATTCTTAAAATATGAAGCTTTTTGATAAATCCCACCATTAGCCAAAGATGAGTATAGTTGAGCCAATTCCAAAAGAGTGATACCCGAACCACCCAAAGTGATAGAACTGCCATAATAATTTTTGGGCTTATCAATAGATTTAATCTTAGCCTTAATTAATAAATCATAAAGCGAACTTCTGCCCAAAAGTCTATCAAGTTCAACAGCTACGGTATTAAGTGAATATTGCAAAGCCTCACTAGCACTAATTATACCTATAAATCTTTTAGAGTAATTTGTAGGAGAGTAACCTCCAAGATGGATAGATATATCAAAAAGATTTGATAAAGGGGTAATCAATCCTCTCTCAAATGCTAAAGCATAGATAAATGGTTTAAGTGTAGAACCTGCACTAATAATAGCCATTATCCCATCATTTTGCCCAC
>JAMOOX010000073.1 GCA_027065045.1 Campylobacteraceae bacterium
TTCTGGAACTTTTCCACTAGCATCTATCATAAATACCGAAGCATCTAAATCAAAATCTGCTCCACTATCACTAATATTTGTATCCCACCCAAGACCAACTCCAATATTTTGCAGAGATGGTACCTCTTTACTTAAATTTACTCTTCCACCTTTGCTTAAGCTAATTCCCATATCTTTTTCCTTTTTTTATTATTATACCATTTTTTGTTAATGGTTTTATCTCTTTAATATATTCTATTGTAAATTAAGTCTTTAAATGATATTCTATCTCTATTAGAATAAATTAGGGAGCATTTTATGAAAAAGATATTAATAGGTAAGGATAAAAATAGAAGTTTTGTTAAGATTTTAAGCCCATCAAGGGATAGGGGGATTACATTTCTAAGTCTTCATAGGCAGATGTGGCAGTATGTTCCAAAGATAGAGAGGATTATTAAGATTCCACCATCTATGATGTTGCAAAATTGGATGGGGAGTGATATTACTAATGATGATATGGTAAGGCAGAGTTCTATTGTAGATGATTATTATGCAAAATTATTAAATAAAAGAGGCTCTATTGCAACTATAGAACTTACTCCAAAAGAGAGTTCTGCTAGAGTTCTGCTGTGGTGTGGAGCAAGATAATTAGTAAGATATATACACGATACTATACAGGAGTAGAGAATTCATTTTATGATGAGACAGGAGTTGATTTTAAAAAAGAGAAGAAACTTTCAGAGCTTAAAAATGCTTTAATAGAGGGAGTTTATGACTCTAGTGGAAGTTGTCTATATCTTGGTAATAGTTTGGCTCAAAAACTAAAAGTTGGGTTGAATGATGAGATATATCCAAAAACACAACATTTAACCTACTTGAAATTCCAACTAATAGTGCCACTCAAATAGCACTTAGAAGTGATATACAAGATATAAAAGCTTTACAAAAAGAGATAGAAAATATACTACCAAATCTTAAAGTTTATAGATTTACTCAACTATATCCACAACTCCAACAGATGCAATCTATGGTGGATATTTTTAATGCTATTACATTTATGATAGTAATTTACGATTAGAAGAGATTGGATTTGTATTTCAAGCATATAATCTTATTCCTGTTTTAAATGTAAGAGAAAATATTGGATTTATTATGAAAATGCAAGGCTTTAATAAATTAGAAATAGCTTCTAGGATAGAAGAGGTAGCATCTATATTGGAGATAAAAGATAAACTAGATAGTATGCCAAATATATTAAGTGGAGGAGAACAACAAAGAGTAGCAGTAGCAAGAGCCGTAGCATCAAAACCCAAAATAATTTTAGCAGATGAACCAACAGCAAATCTTGATAGCAAAAACTCTATAAAATTAATAGATATGATGAGAGAGCTAAACCAAAAAGAGGGTATAACTATACTATTTGCTTCACATGATGAGTTTGTACTTAAGAGTGCAAAACGAATTATACAATTAGATGATGGTGAGTTGATATAATATAGATTAGCTAATAATTATCATATCAGCAAGTGTGGTTGTAGTATAAAAATCATCAACAAAACATTTTGGTTTTTGCCATTTATCATGTAGTGTACATTTGTTTTTAAAGTTACATTTATCATCACTAATTACACAGACTTTATTATATGGGTCATCAAATACTACGATTATATCTATAAGTCTTATAGATGAGGGTTCTTTGCCTAAACTAAAACCACCATACTTCCCTTTTGATGACTTTAGAATATCATGTTTTTCTAATATTGTCATAAATTTTGTTAGATATTTATATGGTATATTCAACTCTTGTGAAAGAGTGGTAGCTGAATATTTTTGTTGTGTATCTTGAACCATAAACTCTAAAACTTTTATAGCATATTTTGTTGTTTTATTTAAACTCATATTACTCTTTGAAATTTCTATATTTTATTGTAAGTTTATCATTTTTATCTTGAATTTTATCTAAATTTATCGTTTTATCTGAACTTTTAATATCACCTATATTACTAGAAGTATCTAAAAAGTTTTGCAAAAAATATATCCCTTGATAATCTCTATCATTTAAATCTTGAATTATAAAATTTA
>JAMOOX010000074.1 GCA_027065045.1 Campylobacteraceae bacterium
ATCTTTTAAAGCACTCTTATCGAAATCTAAAAATGCTTTGTATCTTGATGGTGTTGTTTGAATTATATCAATCTTATTTTGGGCTATCTCTTTTAGGTTATCTTCTATTATATTATTGGTTGAGATAACAACTTCTAAATTATAAAGCAGAGAAGAGATAAGTTCTAATACAGATATATCAAAAGCAATGGTAGTAATGGCATAAATTCTCTCTCTTTTTTGCAGATTAAATCTATCTTGCATATTTAGTGAAAAACTTACTACATTTTTATGGGTTAACATAACCCCTTTTGGTTTACCTGTACTTCCTGATGTGTAGATAAGGTAGGCTAAATTATCTGAACTTATCTCTATTTCAGGGTTATCTGTAGAGTAGTTATCTATATGATTAAAAGTATTTAAATCTATAGTAGTTTTAGCTTTTGAGTCCTCTAAAATATAATCTATTCTCTCTTTTGGGTACTCCTCATCAATTGGTAGATAGGCACAACCTGCTTTTAGTATCCCTATTAAACCTATTATCATCTCTAAACTTCTCTCTATTTTAATAGCAATAATATCTTCTGTTTTTACCCCACTCTCTATTATATAATTAGCCAGTTGATTTGATTTTTTATTTAACTCTTGGTATGTTAATTTTTTATCTTGATAGATAACGACTATATCGTTTGGAGTTTTTTCTACCTGCTCTTCAAAGAGTTCAATAATAGTTTTATCTTTTGAATAGAGTCTTTTTGTTTGATTAAAACTATCTAAAATCTCTATCTCTCTATTAGATAGTATCTCTAATTTATTCAACTTTTTATTAGGTAGAATTGAGTTAACCAATCTTTCTAAATTAAGAGCCAATCTTTTAATAGTAGATGGTTTAAATAGAGCAGTATTGTACTCTATATTTAACTCTATCTCATTGTCTATCTCCATATAGTTAAATGTCATATCTAATTTTGATACTTTGGTATCAATGGCTCTTGGTTTTGTTTTTATATTTTTGAAATTTATGTCGCTTTGTTCATTGTTTTGAAGGACTATCATAATATTAAAGAGAGGATTTTGGGATAGGTCTCTATCTAAATTTAGCTCATCTACCAATTTATCAAATGGATAACTCTGATGTTCAAATGCTTCTATAACCTCATCTTTGATAGTTAAAAGGCTCTCTTCAAAAGTAGCATCTTCTCTTAATTTGGTTCTTAAAACTAAAGTATTTAGATAAAATCCAATTTGATTTAATAGATTTTCATGAGTTCGATTAGCAATAGGTGTGCCTATGATTATATCATTTTGATTGCTATATTTTGAGAGTAGTATATTAGTAATAGTCAAAAGAAGTGTAAATAGTGTTGCATCTCTACTTAGCTCTTTTAGTTTTTTTGTTAGCTTTTTATCAAATCTAAAAGTAAAATGTTCTCCATTGAATGTTTGAGTAGTTGCTCTTTTGTAATCTATTGGAAAATCTACTGTTTGATGATTATCTAAAATATTATGCCAATAGTTTTGATTCTCTTTTAGATACCTCTTATCTTGAAGTAGTCTATTTTGCCAATAGGTGTAGTCTTTATACTGTATGGTTAGAGGTTTTGGCATCTCTTG
>JAMOOX010000075.1 GCA_027065045.1 Campylobacteraceae bacterium
ATCCCCTTAAATCGGGTCAATGTTGTAATGAGATGGTACTAACCATACAGTGAAAGGTACACAGGTTTCAATCCCCTTAAATCGGGTCAATGTTGTAATGAGATGGTACTAACCATACAGTGAAAGGTACACAGGTTTCAATCCCCTTAAATCGGGTCAATGTTGTAATTTAGAAATAGTCTTACAAGATCGACAGTACCAAGTGTTTCAATCCCCTTAAATCGGGTCAATGTTGTAATAATACTTGGTTATTGGTAAGTTATTAAAAATTAAGTTTCAATCCCCTTAAATCGGGTCAATGTTGTAATGTATCGCCAAGGTAGTAAAAAAAGAGTCTGACAGTTTCAATCCCCTTAAATCGGGTCAATGTTGTAATCTTGGAGACAACCTAGAATAGAAAGGACCTATGTTTCAATCCCCTTAAATCGGGTCAATGTTGTAATAAAATTGAAGCCCAATCTTTGGGGTTAAGCATAAAAGTTTCAATCCCCTTAAATCGGGTCAATGTTGTAATAAATTAAGCAGGATATTTGTACCCGCACTGGAAAGTTTCAATCCCCTTAAATCGGGTCAATGTTGTAATATGGACTTCGTACACAACGGGGAATTCTTTTGTGTGTTTCAATCCCCTTAAATCGGGTCAATGTTGTAATTTAGCCAGACCCCATCAGGGGAAAAAGAGTTCTGTGTTTCAATCCCCTTAAATCGGGTCAATGTTGTAATATAAATCTTTAAAGGAGATAAAATGAAAATATTGGTTTCAATCCCCTTAAATCGGGTCAATGTTGTAATTTCAAGAGATAGCCAAGCTTCAAAGATGGTAGTTAAGTTTCAATCCCCTTAAATCGGGTCAATGTTGTAATAGCTATTCTACCCGTATATACGGACAGTCCTATTCTTAAGCGAAACTTTAATAAAAAACAATTAAATATTAAATAACTTATAACAGTATTGTATCTTTAAAAGACTTTAGATAAACTTAAATAGATTAAATTTAGCTATAATTTATATTATTCTAACTTTTTGATAGTTATTATCAAAAATCTCTATTCTTAAACTAAACTTTAATAAAAGCTATCTAAAATACCAATAAAATAATATATAATACAAAAGCCAAAACAGTGGCTAAACTTACCAAATTGATACAAAATGTATCTCACTATATATCCATGATAATCAAACTCTAGGCTTCTTAACTCCATCTACTCCCAACTCTTGTGCTATAAAATATGCTATTAATCTGCCTATTCGTTTAAGTCTAGGTTTGAGCCAAATTGCTTGTTTGTTGCAAGTTAATTCTCCTAACTCTACTAATATAAATCCTTTTTGGCTAAAAACATATTTATATCCATAATATTGTGATAGATTTTTGGTGAAGTTGTCTTTCATCCATTTAAATGGAAACTCTTTTTGGTAAATATCTCTCCAGTGGTTGGCTAATGTTTGATGATTGGGATTGCCATATCCAATAGATGCACCTGAACGGCAGGGTTTTGATGAGCCATCAAAATGTATAGCTATTGCTAGTTTTACTTTGCTTATTGGTAGGTTTGCACTACTTCTAATTACATTTAGCCCTGCTTCTTTTAATACTCTTGATGCTTCATTGGCTACTATTACAGTCCATTTTATCTCTTTGCCATATTTTGAAGATGCACCTGTATATCCTGTGGTTCTGCCCTCGTGTCCTGCTTGAATTAATACATCGCCTTGTTTATATTTAAAGTTCTGTTTTGTGATTTTTTTGTAGTTTATAGATATAAAAAAAGTGATAATTAGTATTATGAGTATAGGTAGGAATTTTTTTATCAAAGTGGTTGTAAGTTCGGTTGAAACCGAACCTACTATTTATTAGTTATTAACCAATAAATGGGTTTGCATAAAGTGCGATAAGAGCAATTACAAGCGTATAGATAACTTGTGCTTCAATCATAGCTAGAGCAATAAACATTGTTGTCATTAGTTTAGCACCAAGACCTGGGTTTCTAGCAGTACCAGCGATAGTAGCAGCAGTTGTATGACCCATACCGATTGCTCCACCAAGAGCAGCTAATCCAAGACCAACACCAGCAGCAACTACTGAATATGCCTTAATCATTGATTCACCATCTGCTTCACCAGCAAATGCTACAGCACCAAGTGCTAAGAAAAGTAAGAAAAACTTTTTCATTTTATATCCTTAAAATTATTATTTGTTTAGGCTTTAAGTCCCTTTGACTACTAATTTTTAGACCCATTCGGCTTGCGTATCCCTACTAGATGCCCAAAATTTGTGGTGAAATTATACCTAATTATCTTTAAGTTAAGTTAAGTGATATTGAGTTTTGGATAGAATAGTTTAAAAAAAGGATTTAATTTAAGTATGCTTAATAAAGAAAATATAAATTCTCTACACCCTTCTGAAATTGCCAAAATTTTAAAAGAACTTAATGATGAAGAGTTTGAAAGCTATATTAAGCAGATACCAAAAGATATTATTGGTGATGTAATATTAGAGATGCCTGATAGATATTTTGGTGATATTGTTGATATTGTTGATATCAAAGACCTCTCATATACTATGAAAGAGCTTGAGAGTGATGACCAGACAGATTTTATTCAAGAACTTGAAGAACATGATAAACATAAAGCCAAAGAGCTATTTAACTCTCTTGATAGTGATGACCAAGCTGATATTTTACAACTTAAACGATATAATGAGAATGAAGCTGGTGCATATATGCAAACAGAGATTTTTACTGCAAGAGAGAGTGAAAATACTCAAAATGTAATAAAAACATTTGCAAAGCTTAAAAAAAGTGGAGAGTTGGAGAATGTACAGTATCTTTTTATTACAAGAGATGATGATTATCTTAGTTTTGGTATAAGCTTAGAGGATTTATTAATTTTTGATTTTAGTAAATTAATTATAGAGAATATTGAACAAAATAGTGAAGAGTTTATCCCTATAATAGGATATGATACCCAAGATATATATGAAATAGTAGATAAGTTCAAAGAGTTTGATTTAAGTGTAATTCCTATTGTTGATGATAATAATATATTAGTTGGACGAATTACAGCTGATGATATATTAGATATTATCAACGAACAAGCAACACAACAGATGTTTAATATGGCAGGGGTTGATGATGATGCTGAAGAGGACGAGGGGATATTTGAAGCTGGTAAAAAACGAGCTATTTGGTTATCTCTTAATCTTGTCACGGCGATTATAGCATCTGTTGTAATTGGAATGTTTAGTGATACACTAGAATCTATTGTAGCACTTGCGATATTAATGCCAATTGTTGCTTCAATGGGTGGAAATGCAGGGACTCAATCTCTTACTGTTGTTGTGCGTCAATTAGCTTTGGGTGATATATCTTCTAATGATGCTATTAGGACTATCAAAAAAGAGGTACTATTATCTGTGGCTAATGGATTATTATTTGCTATAATTATGGGTATAATTGCTTATATTTGGTTTAATCAAGAATTATTAGGGGTAGTTATCGCACTATCTATGATTATTAATCTACTTTTTGCTGGTTTTTTTGGTGCAGGAATTCCCCTGATGCTAAAAAGGTTACAAATTGACCCAGCAATTGGTAGTAGTGTTATTTTAACCACAGTTACAGATATAGTAGGTTTTTTAAGCTTTCTAGGTCTTGCAACTATAATTTTATTATAAAAAAAAGGATTTTTCAACAAATGGACTTATTAGTTCTATATTTCACTTTGGCTATCGGTATTTCATTTATCTGTTCTATTTTAGAATCAGTTTTACTTTCTACAACAATGCCTTATGTCTCTTTATTAGAAAAAGATAGACCACAAGCAGGTGCAATTCTTCGTTCTCACAAAGAGGATATAAGCAAATCAATAGCTTCAATTTTAATCTTAAATACTATTGCTAATACTTTGGGTGCAACTGCTGTTGGAGCTCAAGCAGAAAAAGTATTTAATTCTGAAGCAGTTTTTTATGTCTCAATTGTACTTACATTTGCAATTTTATTTCTTTCAGAGATTATTCCCAAAACAATAGGTGCAGTATATTGGAAGCAGTTAGCACCTCTTAGTGCTTATATTATAAGATTTTTTATATGGCTTACATATCCTATTATTTTGATGACACTCTCTATTACACAAAAGATTTCAAAAGGTGCGATAGATGAAAAAAGTACATCAAAAGAGGAGCTTATCGCAAATGCTTTGATTAGTGAAACAGAGGGAATTATAGATGAACAAGAGTCAGATATTATAGAAAATATTCTACTTCTTGATAATATTAAAGTAGCAAATATTCTCACCCCTAGAGGAGTTGTCTTTGCTATTGAAGAGAATACTTTGATAAAAGATGTAATAGAGGATAAAAATCTATTTAACTTCTCACGCATACCAATATACTCTGGGACTATTGATAATATCACAGGAATAGTACTTACCAAAAAAATATTTAAACAAGCCCTTAGCGATGATACCGTGGCTGTAAAAACCAAAGCAAAAGAGATATTTAGTGTAAATGAGAATATTCCAGTATCAAAGGTTCTTAATCTATTTATCAAGAAAAAAGAGCATATGTTTTTAGTACGAGATAATTATGACCAAACAGATGGAATTGTTACTCTTGAAGATTGTGTGGAAACTATACTTGGAGTAGAGATTGTAGATGAGAGTGATAGTGTAGTAGATATGAGGGCTCATGCTAAACGGAAAATGAAATTAAAAAGAAAATTGAAGGGTTAAAATGATAAAAATAGATAAATTAACTCTAAATAATTTTAGATTTTTTGGAGATGATGAGAAATATAATAGTTTTAATCCCCAAGGTAAAAATTTATTGATTTATGGAGAGAATGGAAGTGGAAAAAGTTCTATATTTAGAGCTTTTGAGTTCTTAGCTCAAACTAAGATAAATAAAAATATTTTTTTGGAATCTGGAAATATTTTTAATCAAAATAACCCATCTTTAATATTTGAATTAGATAATCAAGAGAAAATTATTATAGATAAAAAGCATTTAGAAAATAGTTATGGCTATCTTAAGGCATTAGCTATATATAAACCGATGCTAGAGTATAAGAATCTTCTTAAAATTCATTATCAAACTGATAAGAGTAAGGATGAGATAAATATTTATGATATGTTAAGAGAATTATTTAGAGAATATCCACTGGATAAGAGTAGAGTATTAGGAGATATTAAAAATCCTGATATATATTTCACGACTCTTAAAGATATTTTAAATAGTAATATTCTTAATGATATTAATGGTTTTTTAGCAAAATTTGATAATAAATTTCATATTAGTAAATTCTTCTTTGATAAAGAATTTACAGAAGATGGGAAAGTTGAATTTATTATTAATATAAAAATAGATTTTATGAATAATAGTTTAAATATCTATCATCATTTTTTAAATGAAGCAAGATTATCTGCTTTAGCTATCGCTATACATTTTGCAATTATACGAAATGTATCTGATAAGTTACAAAATAATTCACTTAAACTTCTTATTTTAGATGATTTACTTATGAGTCTTGATATGAGTAATAGACTTAGCTTAATATCTATACTCAAAGATTATTTCAAAGATTTTCAAATATTTCTTTTTACCCATGATAGAGCATTTTTTGAGATATTAAAAGATAAGATGCCTTGGAAAAGTTATGAGATATTTGTAAATAGTAGTGGAGAGTTTGAAGAACCATATATTAAAAAATCTCTAAATTACTTTGAAAGTGCAAAAAAATATTTTGATGAATATGATTATTCTGCTTGTGCTAACTATCTAAGAAAAGAGATAGAGAGATTGAAAAAGATAAAAGATAGAGTAGAGTTAAATTCATATAGTGAAAATGAGATTTTTAAAAAATTAAAAAAGATGCTTCTACAATTTGATTTGAATGATGAATCTAAGAGTGGAGAGATTAGAGGTAAACTAATTGGATTTAAAAATGGCTTAGAGAGAGATAATTTGATTGAAATAAATCTAAAAGATATACGAAGTATAAGCGATAGAATACTAAATCCACAATCTCATGATGATACATCTAAGCCTTTATATAAAAAAGAGTTGCAAGAGGCTATGGATATTATAAAAAATATAAAAGGGAGAGAATAAATAATGAAATATATCATTAATTTAATAGTAATAGCCATAATCTTTGCAAGTTGTGGTAGTGGAAGTGGAGATAGTGATGGGTTTCCAACACAAGGTGTAGTAACAAATACAACAAACAGTGCTACTGCTACTTTTGGAAGTAGTGATAAATCATTTTTATCATATTTATTTGAAAATGAATATTTATGGTATGATAAAATTGATACTAATATAGATACGACTACTTTTGATAAACCTATGGATATGATAGAGTCGCTTAGATATAGAATATATGATAGATGGAGTTATGCAGAGACATTTCAAGAGTATGAAGATTTTGCTAATCAAAAATCAACAGGTAGTTTTGGATTTTATTATGATGAAGATTTTAAAGTTTTAAATATAATTTTAGACTCTCCTGCTGATAAAGCTGGCCTTCTAAGAGGAGATATAATGACTCATATTAACGATACTGATATATCTAATGAGGTATTAATTAAAGCTAAATCAAATTTAGATATTGTATCTAAATTTAGAGTAATTAGAGATAATAGAGTTTTAGAACTTAATATAGCACCATCTATATATACATTTAAAGTAACAAAATATCAGATATTAAATATGAATAGTAAAAAAATAGGATTATTAAGGTATGACCAATTTACATCTTCTAGTATTACAGAAATAGATAAAGCATTTACCTATTTTAAAGCTAATAATATTGATGAGTTGATTATAGATTTGAGATATAATGGTGGTGGTTCATTGGCTACAACAAGTGTATTATTAGATAAAATTGCAGGTCTATCTAATGATAAAAGCTTACAATTTTACTTAAATTTTAATGATAAATTAATATCCAAAGATGAGAGTTACTATTTTGAAAAAGATTCAAATAGTCTTGATATGAAAAGAGTATTCTTTTTGACTACAAGTAATAGTGCATCAGCTAGTGAAGTAACAATAAATTCTCTTAAACCTTATATTGATGTCAAGCTTATTGGTTCTACAACACATGGAAAGCCTGTGGGAATGAGTGGTAGAAGTTATGGAAATTATATTTATTGGCTTATTAACTTTACAATATTAAATGCAGTAGATGATGGAGAATTTTATGATGGTATATCTGTAGATTGTGAAGCTAATGATGATTTTGATTATCCTAGAGATAATATAAATGAAGATATGTTAGAAGAGGCACTATATTATATAGAGTATAATAGTTGTAAGAGTAGTTCAAGTTATAATAGAAGAGCAAAATATGAAATATATATAAACAAGATTTGATATAATAAACATAACTTAATCTTTATCAACAAATATTAACTTATATTTTATTACAATAAGAGTATAAAATTTAAATTTAAAAGAGAAATATATATGAAAAATGAGATATTATCAAGAATACAAAAAAAGTTTCCATTAGTTCCAAAGCCATTTAAAGCAATTAGTGATGAATTAGGAATTAGTGAAGATGAAGTTTTGAGTATTTTACAAAAAGAGAAGAGAGATGGGATTATTCGTCAAACCTCTGCTATATTTGATACCAAAAGATTAGGATATAAATCTTCTCTTGTGGCATTTAAAATTGCAGAAGATAAAATTGATAAAGCTGTTGAGATTATTAATGCACACCCAGGGGTCTCTCATAATTATGAGAGAAATCATGACTTTAATATATGGTTTACAATGGCAATTGACCCAAAGTCAAAGCTTGGATTAGATAAGACTATTGAGATTTTAGCTTCACTTACAGAGGCAGAGGATTATATAATGTTGCCTACTCTAAAGCTATTTAAAATCAATGTAAAGCTTAATACTACTGGCAAAGATGATAAAAAAGAGAAAGTTAAAAAGGTAAAACATAGAGATATTAAACTAACTCCTACTCATCAAGCAGTGATAGAAAATGCTCAATATGATATTGATATAGTTAGCGAACCATTTGCTCAGCTTATAAAAAAGATTGATATAGGTTATGATACTCTCTTTAAAATTTTGATAGAATTGCAAGAAGCTGGAGTAATGAGACGATTTGCTTCAATTCTAAATCATAGAAAAGCAGGATTTAATGCTAATGCTATGGTTGTTTGGGATGTAGATGAAAAAGATGGTGAAGATATTGGAGAAAAAGCTGCCTCTTTTAGTGCAGTAAGCCACTGTTATTTGCGTCCAAAATATGAGAATTGGAAATATAATCTCTTTACAATGGTTCATGGTAAGACAAAAGAGGAGACAAATGGTATTATTGATGATATGGCAAAAGAGATACCATCAAAAGACCATAGACCTCTATATTCATCAAGAGAGTTCAAAAAGGTACGAATAGAGTATTTTACCCCTACTTTTGAAGCTTGGGAAAATAAATATATGAAAGTAGGAGAGTAGAAATGGAACTTTTTTTTGAATTAGAGATAGTATATATAGTAATAGGTGCTTTTATATTAAGCGTAACAGCATTTGTAACAACAAGGGACTTTGTGCCTAAAGTTGCTTTTAAAAGAGGAATGCTAGGAGTTGGTGCATTTTTATTTTTTATGATAGCATTTCACTATAATATGACAGTTACTAGAATGGCAGGGGTCAAAAAGTTATTTAATAATGGTGAAACAATTATCTGTGAAAATAAGATGCGTAGGACAATTTCTCGTTCGGTACTTCTATCTAAAAAGTTGGGTTGGAGTATTGATGGAGATAGATTTGTAAATAGTGATTATGAGAGAGATTTTCATACTTCACGATGTATAGAATACAATGGAGATAAAGTAAAATGATAAAACTAATAGTAGCCTTATGTATGAGTGCAATCACTCTTTTTGCTACAAGTAATTCTTCGCAAGTTTGTAAAGCTTGTCATACTACAATATATAATGAATTTCAAAGTTCATTACATGTAAAAGCATCAATACATAATGATGCTATACATAAAGCTATATGGGATAAACATCCACTTAAGGCAAAAGCCAAATATAAGTGTGCAAAATGTCATTCACCATCAGATTTGAAACTATTAGATGAGTTAAAAAAAGGTAAAGAAGCTCTACCTCAAAAGAATAGTATTCAATTAAAAGAACCAATATCATGTAAATATTGTCATCAAATCAAAGATGTTAGCAATCATGCAAAATCAAATACAAATATGATGAATAATAAGCCAAAAACTCTATACTCTGCAAGAGTTAATGACAAAGATAACTCTAATGTAGAGTACAAAGAGAAGAGTAGTTGGTTTGGAATGTTTAAAGAGACAACAGGTTCACCATTTCATAATATAGATTTTACAAATGAGAACTTTTATAGTGGTAAGACCTGTACAGGTTGTCATTCACACAAACAAAACTCTCATAAATTAATTATTTGTGATATGAAAATAGGTGAAGCAAATATAACAAAAGATACATGTATTAGTTGTCATATGCCACAAGTACAAGGTAGTTTTGCAAACTCAAAAGATACTAATACTCATGCTTATCATGGATTTACAGGTGTATTACATAAACCACAAATGCTTAGTAAGTTTGTAGAGTTTGGATTTATAAATGTATCTAATGGATTTGAAATTAGTATCAAAAATAGTGCATCTCATAATCTATTATTACATCCTCTAAGAGTAGGTGAACTTCAAGTTTCTATTATTAGAGATAATAAAGAAGAGAAGCTAAAGAGTGTGAAATTTATGAGAATTTTATCTGATGATAATGGAACTGCTACTATGCCTTGGTTAGCTACAAAGGTATTTAAAGATAATCATATCAAAGCGGGTGAAGAGCGTAAAATAGTATTTAAACATTCTATTCAAAAGGGTGATATTGTAGAGGTTAGATTAGGACACTACACAGTCAATCCAAAAGTTGCTCCAAAATTAGGATTGGAAGATAAAAAAGATTTAACAACATTTAAACTATTCAAAAAAGCACGATTTGAAGTTAAATGAATAAAATCAAAGAAATCTTAAAAAGATACTTATTAGCACTAATATTTTTAATAATTGTAGTGCTAATGATGCTATTAGGAACTCTAGGTGTAACGGAATTTGGTAATAAGATGCTTAGTGATATAGGTGTAGAGATGAAACCAAGAGGAGTACATCTAAGTACTAATTCAACTATCTAAATAAAAAATATTTTTTATGATATAATTTCTCTCTATATTATAGAGAGAAAAGGAAAATAATGATTGTCCATATAGTAATGTTTAAATTTCAAGAAGCCAATATAGAGGCTAATATAATAGAGGCACAAGAGAGATTAAATGCTCTTATAGAGTTTGTGCCATCATTAGATAGTATTGAAATTGGAGTAGATTTTGATAGAAGTGATAGAGCTATGGATTTAGTCCTTACTACAAAATTTCAAACAAAAGAGGATTTAGAAGAATATGCAATTCACCCATTTCATTTAAAAGTAGTAGAGTTTATAAAAAGTGTTACAGAGTACTCTAAAGTAGTAGATTATCAAAAGTGAAAAGATTAAAAGCTTTTGATAACTTAGTAGAAGCTTTGGAGTCTTTACCAACTATTCCCGACTTCGCCCCAAAAAGCACTACACCCCCCTGCCTACCGAGTTTTCCTAAAAAATCTAGGCACTACAAATTACAATTTACCCAAGATATAAGGGGTTAAAGAGTGCTTAACCTCCAT
>JAMOOX010000076.1 GCA_027065045.1 Campylobacteraceae bacterium
AGAGAAATCAAGGTCAAGAATATGAGTTACAACACCATTTAAAAAGTGTCTATCATGAGATATTACTATCATCACTCCATCATGTCTTTTTAACTCATTTTCTAGCCAACTAATAGCCTCTATATCAAGGTTGTTTGTAGGTTCATCAAGTAGTAATATATCGGGTTTTAAAAACAGAACTTGTGCCAAAAGAATTTTAAACTTATCAGCACTTGTAATAGAACTCATTAAATTATCATGAATAGAAGCATCAAAACCTAAAGTCTCTAATAATTTTTCTATCTTTACTTCACTCTCATAAGTAGGGTCTTCATCAGCACAAATCATTTCAAGTTCTGCTAATCTATTATTAACCTCATCACTCTCAAAGTCCCCCTCCATATAGAGTTTCTCTTTCTCTTTTTGAGCATCATAAAGTTTTTTATTACCATATAAAACAGCATCTTTTAGACTAAAATCCTCAAAAGCATATTGGTCTTGCCCCAATACTCCCATTTTAGCATTTGGTTCTATCTGCACTTCACCATCAGTTGCTTCAATCTCACCTGCCAAAATTTTAAGAAATGTAGATTTACCAGCCCCATTAGCGCCAATCAATCCATACCTCTTGCCTCTATCAAATGTAATACTTATCTTATCAAATAAAACTCTCTTACCATATCTCTGTACTAACTTTACTGTACTTAACAAATCTTTAGCCTTAATTCTTTTTTGTTATTTTAGCATAATTAGATTGAATTTACAAAGCCACAACCACCAATCTACTATTCCCAACCTCATCTACCCATCTACTCCACATATCAATCTCTTTGATAGAGGCTTGTCGATTTCGTACTCCTATTGGGTATATATCTATCTCTTGATTAATCTCTTCTAATAAATCTAAAAAGTCCATAGTAGGGGGTTCCCATGAGTGTATATATATAAGCACCTTATTATCTATTTGAGAAGTGATTTTAAAATCCTCTTCTAATGAGTTGTTGCCACCTACACTAAATATATTAATAGCTTCAATATTTAATAAATCATTTATATTTAATATCTCATCTTCTTTTATGGCATATCCTAGAGTATATTTATATTGAGTTGCTATATCTTTGGTTTGATACTCTTTTTTATCTATATCTAAACTCTCTTCACTCTTATTAGATATTGTAGTGATAATAGGGGTTTTTATCTCATTTAATATATTAGAGGCTTTTATATTTATAAGATTTGATAGTTTTTGGTTTAATATTTTATTAGAAACTATTATAAATATAGCTCTTAGAGAGATACCATAAACTATGATACTCATTGCCAAAAATTTCCACCACTCTCCAAGTAATGAAGCATTTGCTACTATATTTTGATTTAGCTCTCCTCCTAATCTATAATATTGAGAGTTTTCTATAAGTTCTAATGATACTAAATTATTATATATAAGACTCCAAGGGTATGATATGATGGATATTATATTATAAAACTCATTAGATGATATATTAAGTGTTGTACTCCATAAGAATGCTATATCTTGTGTGGTAATTAATAGCATAAAAGATAAAAATAGTGATATATAAAATATTAATGTTAGATATTGCCACCGTTGAAAAACTATAAGTTGAGTTATATCTTTGGTGAAATATATAAGTGAGTAAGTAGAGAATAATATACTAAATATTGGCACAATAACTATAACAAATATAAAATATAAAATATTAACTGGCTGATTACCATTATATGATAATAATCCTATAGAGGTTATCACTCCTAATATAAAAGCTATTACAAAAGCTATCTTAGTTGTATGATTTATTTTATTTAGTTTCTCATGAATATAATTATTATCTACTCTATATCTATTTTTATCTATCCATAGTTTTATAAGGTTTGAATTTGATTTGATATTGGGGTTATTTAAACCGATTGTTCTATTATTTTTTCTATCTATATTTTTATTTTTCAAAAGAACTTCAAGTTCAAAATATGATTTGATATTGGATTGTTTCACTTATATACTCTGCTTTTTTATAATTATATCAAAAATATTAGATATAATTATAAAAAATAATTAAGAGGATTACAAATGTCAGATATGTTGAGAAATACAAGAACAACAAATAGAGGTTCAAGTGAGAGTAATTATAGATGGTGGGTAACAGGATTAGTATCATTAATATTATCATTAGGGACTTGGAACCCAACAGGATTTCATTTCTTACACTACATAACAGCTACTGATATATTATCAGGATTTACACCATTTGCTATTTTGATAATGGTTGGATTATGGATACTCGCAATTAAATCAATTTTTCAAAGTATTGGTATGACGGGGACATTTTTTATAGTTATTACAATATTAGCTTTTATTTGGGGATTAAACCAATATGGATTAATAGATTTAAAAGATATGAAACAGTTAGGTTGGGTAGCTACGGTAGGTATGGCGTTTATTATATGGGCAGGACTAAATGCCTCTATTATGTGGAAAAAAGCAACTGGAGTTTATCATACAGAGAGAACTGACGACTCATCATCTGATGATAATGAGTAAAATATGAATATTACGCCAGATTGTATTAGCTGTATATTTAATCAAGCACTTAGAGTTACATCTAAGCTTGATTTAGATGATAATAAATCCAAAGAGGTATTAGATATTGCATCATCTTTTATACCAAAATTTAAGATGACTCAAAACCCACCAGAAGCTGTAACTCCTATGTATCAAGCTATAGCAAAACATTTAAATATTAGTGATATTTACAAAGATATAAAAGATAAATCTACAAAAGAGGCTCAAAAACTTATACCATTTTGTAATAAGCTTTTAGATAATTCTCAAAATAAGTTTCAAGATGCTACCAAATTAGCAGTAGCAGGTAATGTAATAGATTTAGCATCACAAGTAGAGTTTAATTTAGAAGATGAGGTTCAAAATATTATAAATAAAGATTGGGCAATAGATGATACAGAATATCTATATAACTCTCTAAAATCATCTAAAAATTTGGTATATTTAGGAGATAATGTAGGTGAGCATATTTTTGATAAGTTATATATCAAAGTCATAAAAAATATATTCCCAACTCTTAATATATACTATTTTACTAGAGGTGAGCCAATTATTAATGATGTAACTACTCAATATGCTTATGATGCTGATATTAATAAGTATGCTAAAATTATTGATAGTGGAGTAGATACCCCTGGTATTGTAATAGATAAGTTAAATTTAGAGGCAAAAGAGATATTTAATAGTGCTGATACCATAATATCTAAAGGAATGGGTAATTATGAGTGCCTAAATTTAGAAGATACTTATCCAATATATTTTTTATTAAAAATAAAATGTAGTGTAGTAGCAAATAGTATCGGCAAAGATTTAGGTGGAATTATTATAAAAAGAGTTAGAGAATGAATAGAGAGTTTATAATATTATGGGTAAAACGAGTTTTAGTTGTAATAACTATTGGTATGTGGATATTTGTAATTGCTAATATATCTCAAATAGGTGGAGATTTCAATCAACAGATGATGTATTGTATGGCAAGTACAATGGCTATTTTTGGGCTACTTACAGGTGCTTTTACACTCTTAGATAGATTGGAAAATAGAGATGAAGAGTAAAAAAACACCAAGATACAACTAGTGAAGTTGGGAGATATAGGGGTATTTACACCCCCTGAGTAGTATCAAAAACTCTAATATGCAATCTATCACTATAATTAAACCCATATTTCATACAAAACTCAAATATACTTTTATCATTTTGTCTTAAAATATCTCTACCCTCACCCACAGGCATACAATAAATAGTGGGATTATCAAACTTATCTGTAATCTCTCTAATCTCATTAATAGCAGTAGTATCTACAAGATTTTTATCTATTGTAAATTTAAAAAAATTATCTTTTGAATTTAAAACGATATTCTTAATAGCCTTTGGTTTTATCCGTTTATTTTGAGATTCTTGTGAATTTGATAGCTTTATAGATAATGCAAATGTAGTCTGTTTATATATTGGATATTTCTCAAAATCAATCTCAATAGAAGCATTTGTCTCAAATGTAATCTCTACCCCCAACTCCACCAAAAAGCTAACCACCCCATAAAAAGCCTTATCTTCAAAATATATCAAAGGCTCTCCACCAGTAATTACCATATGAGGTAAATAACCAATAGTATCAAACTCTTTTTTAAGCTTATCTATAATACTCTGAGCATTATCAACCTTTTGCCAATCCTTAGCAAAAGCACTATCTACCGAAAAGTAGGTATCACATCCAAATTTCTCTACACCATCTACACTATATTTTGTACCAAACCCTGCACAACTTAGATTACATCCACCTGTTCGTAAAAAATAAGATGGCACTCCAGCATATTTGCCCTCTCCTTGAAGTGAGAAAAACTCTTCGCTTATATAAAACATAGTTATAACCTTTTAGCAAATTTTATTATATTTTTTTGAAGAGTATTATTAATCTTTTCAAAATGAATTATATCTATTTTTTATTATAAGTTAATAAGGATTAAAAGAGTTGCTAAACCTGTTCTTACCTATAAACTATAAAAATTACTTTTATAGTTTATAGCAATAATTTGATTTAATTAAAAATTCCTATTCCCCATAGCTAAATCTCCAATTATTCCAAGTGCTGAACCCTCTCCTACATCATGCCCACCAGCTTGTGGTGCTGCTGCATACATACGACTTGCTAATCTTGAGAATGGTAGTGATTGTATCCATATTTTACCCGGCCCTTGAAGTTTGGCAAAGAAAAATCCCTCGCCTCCAAAGAAACCAGTCTTAATCCCTCCTGCTTGTTCTATATCCATATCCACAGTAGGCTCCATAGCTACAAGACAACCAGTATCAAGGTGAATATACTCTCCTGCTTCTAATCTTATCTCTTTTAGCATTCCACCTGCATGGATAAATGCTTGTCCATCACCCTCTAGCTTTTGCATAATAAATCCCTCTCCACCAAATAGAGCAGTTAGAATTTTCTTTTGGAAGTGAATACCAATTGATACACCTTTTGCTGCACATAAAAAACAATCTTTTTGACAAATTATACTTCCACCAATCTCTTTGAGGTTTATAGGTATAATTCTACCAGGGTATGGTGCTGCAAAGGCTACTCTTGCTTTGCCATGTCCTTGATGAGTAAATACAGTAGTAAATAGTGATTCTCCAGTAACCAATCTTTTACCTGCACCTACTAATCTATCAAAAAATCCACCACTATCATCTTTTGTCCCTGAACCATCTCCAAATACTGTATCCATTACAATGGCACTATGCTTATACATCATACTACCTGCTTCTGCGATAGCACTCTCATTTGGGTCTAGTTCTATCTCTACATATTGAATATCTTCACCAAAAATTTCATAATCAATCTCATCAGAACTTATTTGATTATAAGTACGAGTCTGTTGTTGGAAATTATTATTAGTAGGTGGTGGTGGAGTAGATGGAGCAGGTGGATTGTAAGGTTGGGCATTACCCACTCCTACAAGTGCTTCAATTGTATTCATTGGTTGCCAATCACTCATTCCATCAGTCCAAGCATAGCCACTACTATCACTTTTGACTGCTAATTTTGCCTCTATTTTACTAATAGGTCCTTGTTTTCTACCATCATTATACTCTATGTGCCACTCTTCTCTCATCTTCTACTCCTTTTTTAATTTTTATGTCTATAAAGATATTTTTTTATTATAGGTTCTAAAGCACTTTTAAGCTTATTATCAAACTTATTAAACTCTTTGTCTAATTTAGAGGCTAATATATCTGCCTCTTCAATAGATTTATCTAACCCTAATATATTGATAAAACTATTTTTATCACCATCATTACCAGTAGGCTTACCTGCCTCTTCATAGCTCAAAGTCTCATCTATAATATCATCTTGGATTTGAAATAATAGTCCCAAATTAATCCCAAATTGATATAAATCTTTTTGAACGCTTTTATCTAAATCTATAATTATAGCACCCATTAAAAGTGATGAAGCTATAAGCTTGGCTGTTTTATTGATATGAAGCTCTTTTACTTGCTTAATATCTAATGGAGTATTTTCAAAATAACAATCAATCGCTTGACCCAATACCATACCTTGCCCACCACCATTTAATGCCAAAATTTCAACAAGTTTTATCTTGACATCAGCTCGTAGAGGAGCTTGTGCAATAAGCAAAAAAGCATCACTATTTAGAGCATCTCCTGCTAAAATGGCTGTAGTCTCATCATATCTACTATGGATTGTCTCAAATCCTCTTCTAAGAGGAGAATTATCCATAGATGGTAAATCATCGTGAATAAGTGAATATGTATGAAACATCTCAATAGCTAATGCGATGGGAAGTGATGAGTCATAAAGTAGAGGCTCATAAGCATCAACTACACTCAAAAGTAGAAGAGGTCTAAACCGTTTACCACCAGCTTGTAGCATACAACCTAAAGCATCTTCATAAATTGGATGAAATGTATCTACTTTAGGTAGATTACTCTTTAAATATTTTTCAAATCTTTGCACTATAAAACCTTTTTATATAATCCTATAATTAATTATACCATTATAAACTTTATAGTAATAAATCAATATTGAATAATAACTATTGATTATTAAAGAAAAACAACTATCTTTAAGTTTTAAATGATATAATTTCTTTATTAATAAAAATTATTATCTAAGGAATAAAAATGATCGTAACAAATAAAGCACCTGATTTTAGTGCAACAGCAGTATTAGCAAATGGTTCAATCGTAGAAGATTTTAAATTATCAGAAAATATGGGAGAAAAAGGTACAGTTCTTTTCTTTTATCCACTAGACTTTACTTTTGTATGTCCATCAGAGATTATCGCATTCTCTCATAGAACAAAAGATTTTGCAGATAGAGGTATCAATGTAATTGGTGTATCTATTGATTCTCAATTTTCTCACTTTGCTTGGAGAGAAACACCAGTAAATCAAGGTGGTATTGGTAGAGTTAATTTCCCATTAGTAGCTGACCTTAACAAACAGATCGCAAGAGATTATGATGTACTATTAAACGAATCAGTAGCTCTTAGAGGTTCATTTTTAATTGATGCTGATGGTACTGTAAGACATGCAGTAGTTAATGATTTACCACTTGGTAGAAACATTGATGAGATGCTAAGAATGGTAGATACAATGATATTTACAAATGAAAATGGTGAAGTTTGTCCTGCTGGTTGGGTAAAAGGTGATGAGGGTATGGAGGCTACAACTGATGGTGTGGCTAAATATCTTGATGGTCATGCTGACGAACTATAAGGCTTAGGTGGATTTATCCACCTAATCATTAATATGACAAATTATCAAAATTTACTAAAGTCTTATGGACTCAAAACCACTTTTCAAAGATTAAGTATCCTTAAATCAATTGATATAGCAGGACACATTACAATAGATGATATTCATAAAGATATACTTACTAACCACCCTAGCCTATCACTAGCCACAGTATATAATAATATATTAAAAATGCAAAATATTGGTGTAGTAGTAGAAGTACCTATTAGTGGTAAAAAATCTAAATATGAACTTATCAAAGATGACCATATACATCTAATTTGCCAAAAGTGTGGAAGTGTGGTAGATAAAGATATAAATTGTGATGTAGAACAAATTTTTGATAAAATTAGTGTAGAAAATAACTTTGTATTATTATCTACTCAAAATAATTTATATGGGGTTTGTAAAGATTGTATTTATTAAATTTTTGTTGTAGGGTGCTTTCTCATGAAAGCACCATTTGTATTAATGTAAAAAATGTCTAACAGTAGTAAAGTATAGAGCCATATTATGCTCATTACTTGCTTCAATTACCTCATCATCTCTAATACTTCCACCTGGTTCTATAATCGCTTTTACTCCTGCTTTTGCAGCAGCATCAATAGAGTCTCTAAATGGAAAAAATGCTTCACTAGCCATTGCACAACCACTTACATCAAGTCCCATATCTTTGGCTTTTTTCAAGGCACATTCAGAAGCATCAATACGACTTGTCATACCCATTCCTACTGCTACCATAGCACTATCTTTTACATATACTACACAATTTGACTTTGTAAGTCCTGCTACTTTCCAAGCTATTTCAAGGTCTTTCATCTCTTGGTTTGATGCTTTTAGTTCTGATTTTTGATGAGCATTTTTTACCTCATTATCACAGATACAATCACTATTTTGATATACAAATCCACCATCAATATGTTTAAAGTCGTGGCTATCTTTACTCATTATGATTTTTGGGCTACCTTGTGAGAATAGTTTAAGTCTTTTTTTCTTCTCAAATATTTCAAGTGCTTCTAGTTCAAAATCTCCTGCCATAATAACTTCTAAAAATATCTCATTCATTTTCAAAGCCATCTCTTTAGTTACTACTCCATTAACAGCTACCACACCACCAAAAGCAGATATAGGGTCGCATTTAAGAGCCTCTGTATAACTCTCCATTAAAGTATCTTTTATTGCAAATCCACAAGGGTTTCCGTGTTTTACGATACATACGGCATTCTCATCTCCAAATGAAGAGGCTATTTTTAATGCTCCATTTACATCATTTAGGTTATTGAAACTTGCTTCGCCTTTGATTTGTTGGAAATTTTTGCTAAAGTGGTTATCAAACTCATATAAAGCACCTTTTTGATGTGGGTTTTCTCCATATCTTGTTTGGAATGATTTTTTACCAGTGATAAATTGATATTCACCAAATCCATCATTAAATCTACCATTCATATAATTAGCAATCATAGCATCATAAGAAGCAGTATGTTCAAAAGCTTTTATCATCAAATCTCTTCTAAATTCAAGAGAGTTTTTATCATCTCTAATTGCATTAATTACATTATCATAATCACTGCTTGAAGTTACAATAATTACATCTTTGAAGTTTTTAGCAGATGAACGAACCATTGTAGGTCCACCAATATCAATATTTTCTATAATCTCATCAAAATCTTCAGTTTTTTCAATAGTCTCTTTAAATGGGTATAGATTTACACATACTAAATCAATCCCCTCTACACCCAACTCTTTAGCTTGTGCTACATGAGCCTCGTTATCTCTTTTATATAAAATTCCACCATGAACAAAAGGATTAAGAGTTTTTACACGCCCCTCAAAACACTCTGGAAACTTAGTAATCTCATCAATTTCAATCACTTTAATACCATTTTTGCTAAGTCTCTTATATGTCCCACCAGTTGAGATAATCTCATAACCCAATTTCTCTAAAGATGAAGCAAACTCCACAATTCCACTCTTATCACTTACACTTAATAATGCTCTCATTCTATTTTTAAACCTTTTAGTTATTTGAGTGAAATTATACTTAATTATCTATAATATTTCTCTTGTTTAGACTACTCTAATCCTCTTTTGCCCAAACCAATCCAAAAACGACTATTAAAATAGGAATACTCAAAGATATAATATATGGTATCACATCAAGTAGATTATTTCTAGCTAAATATACAAATCCAACTATCATCAAAGCATAACCTAGTAATCTATATGGGGCTAGAGAGCTTCTAGCATCTTTTATACTCTCTACAAATCCTCTACCCCCCTTTAATCTTGCTCTCTCCTCTTTGACAACTTCTACCAAATCCTCTTCGCCTCTCTCTTCATCTATTGGTTGTTCATCAAATAGATGATATGGGTCTTCTACCTCATCAATTACATCTCTACTATCATCAGGTATAGCACCTTGTTTTAGGCTTTTATCTACTACACTACGATAACTTTTCATAGATGCCAAAAGTACGATTGAACTACTTAAATAGCCCATTACAATAGAGTATCCCATACTTTTATCTAATAACAAAGATGCAGATAAAACAAACATAAATCCACTAAATAAAAATAGTAATAATCTTTTCATTAATCTTCTTTTTTAGCTTTATAATCTCTATATTTTGGGTCATTTGCCAACTCTTCTAAACTCTTTTTTTGCTTCTCATAGGCTTTGTATATATTTAAAATCGCCCCTGCTATACCCCAAAAGACTCCCAACCAAAAGAGCCAAGGGATACCAAACGCATCTCTCATCAAAATACCAAGCCCTACTCCTAAAAGCACTGCTACAACCATAGAGATACCAAGGCTTAAATCATTTGCCCCATCTGCTACTTTTTTAAACTTTGGTTCTTTTTCCATTTTTTAATATCCTTAAACTTTTGATTAAGATATTATATTAAAATTTCTAAAAATCCATCTTAATTCCCAAATAAATAGAACGAGGGTTTGATGAATATCCATAAACACTTTGATACTCTTTATCAAATATATTATCAGCTTTTAAATAGATAGTTTTTTTATCATCTATCTCATAGTTTATAACTGCATCAATAGTAGTATAGTTACCATTCTCTATAATCTCACTTGTAAAATCAGGGTTAAACTTTATATCTTTTTTATCTCCTATATATGTAGCATATAAACCAATATGAGTATCAGTAATTCCATAATAATCAATTGATGCTTTAAGCGAACTATTAGCTACTCTTGATAAATCTTCACCATCTTTATCTTTGGCATCAACTATATTGTAAGATAGA
>JAMOOX010000077.1 GCA_027065045.1 Campylobacteraceae bacterium
AGAGGGAGGGCAATACCCAGCTCCATTTCGAACCTGGAAGTCAAGCCTCCCATCGCCGATAATACTGCACCTGTCTGGTGTGGAAATGTAGGTCGCTGCCGCTTTGAGATTTAACTTCAATTAATCACACTCTTTTTAATTTTATTTTTTCTGTTTATTTCTTTATTACTATTTATATATTTTTTTCTATTAATTAATCTATTATCTTATTTAATATAATTTATTATATAATTAATAGTAAAAAATAGGAATGGAGTTTCAATTATGAAAATAGTAATATTAGATGCCAAAACATTGGGTAATGATTTAGATTTAAGTTCAATTAATGATTTTGGAGAGGTTATCACATATCAAACCACACTACCATCTCAAACTCTTCAAAGAGTAGAAGATACTGATATAATTATCACAAATAAGGTAGTAATATCATCTGATATTATGGCAAAAGCTAAAAATTTAAAGCTTATTGTAATTTCAGCAACTGGTATGAATAATGTAGATTTAGAGTATGCCAAAGCTAGTAATATTGAGGTTAAAAATGTAGCAGGATACTCTACTAAAAGTGTAGTCCAACATACATTTAGTTTATGCTTTTATCTATTAGAAAAATTAGCATATTATGATAATGTTGTAAAGAGTGGAGAGTGGAGTCAATCAAAGCTTTTTACTGATGTATCTCGTCCATTTGGAGAGATTGCTAATATGAGATGGGGTATTATTGGAATGGGTGCTATTGGTCAAGAGGTGGCAAAAATAGCTTCATCTTTTGGGGCAGAAGTCCTATATTACTCTACAAGTGGGGCTAATAATCAAGAGAGTTATAAGAGAGTAGAACTTAATGAACTTTTATTATCTTGTGATATTATCTCTATTCATTCACCTCTAAATAGTGATACTAAATATCTATTAAATAAATCAAACCTATCTCTACTCAAAGATAAAGCAATTATATTAAACCTTGGAAGAGGTGGTATAATCAACGAAGAGCATTTAGCAAGTGAGCTAAATAAAAGAGAGATATATGCTGGACTTGATGTATTAGAGGTTGAACCAATAGAAGAGGATAATCCACTATTAGAGATAAAAAATCTTGATAGATTAATTATTACTCCTCATATAGCTTGGACATCAAAAGATGCAAGAGAGAAACTTTTAGATGGTGTGGTAAATAATATAAAAGAGTTTGTATGATTTTATATATACATGGATTTGCTAGTAGTAGTAAATCTAATAAAGTAACACTTCTTAAAAAGAGATTTAATAATATATACTCAATAGATTTGGATATTAGTCCCAAAATTGCGATGAAGCAGTTAGAAAAATTTATCAAAAAAAATATTAAAAAAGATAATATTACTCTAATTGGCTCATCTCTTGGTGGATTTTATGCTCTATATTTATCTTATAAATATAATTTAAAAGCTATATTAGTAAATCCATCAATATATCCATATAAAACTCTTAAAATATATAAAAATCAAAAAGTTAAAAATTACTCAACAGGTAAAGTATTTAAGTTTAAAAAGAAATATCTAAATCAATTAAAAGATTATAGAGTAAAAAATATAGATAACTCTAAAATATTACTACTTTTACAAATGGGTGATGAAACTTTAGATTATAGAGAGGCATTAAGATTTTTACCAAGTTGTAAATATATTATAGAGTCTAATGGTAATCATCAATTTGAGAATTTTGATAACTATTTTGATATGATTGATAGGTTTAGAGAGTAATATAAAATGGATAAACATAACATACTAAAAACCAATTTTGGATTTGACTCCTTTAAGCCTTTGCAAGAGGAGGCTATTAATCATATTTTAGAAGAAAAAGACCTGCTTACTATTTTGCCTACTGGTGCAGGTAAATCTTTGATATTTCAAGTCCCTACACTTATGATGAGTGGGGTTAGTATTGTTATATCCCCTCTTATTGCTTTGATGCAAGACCAAGTGATGAATTTAAACTCTAATGGTATAGGTGCAGTGGCTATTACATCTATAAGTTCTAATGAAGAGAATAATATAGCATTTAATAGAGTTGTTAATAAAGAGGTAAAATTTCTATATATTGCCCCAGAGAGATTTAGTAATGAGTATTTTTTAAATCAACTTAGAAGATTGGATATAAATTTCTTTGTAATTGATGAGGCTCATTGTGTGAGTGAATGGGGGCATGAGTTTAGAGAGGATTATAGAAAACTTAAATATATTAAACAAAACTTTCCAAATATACCTATCACGGCATTTACTGCTACTGCTACAAATAGTGTCCAAAATGATATTTTAGATACTCTAAAAATTGATAGAAAAAATATATTAAAATCCAAAATTCAAAGAAAAAATCTTATTATTCGTTCTCAAAAGAGATTAGGAAATGGTAAAAAACAGATAAAAGAGTTTTTGAATACTCACAAAGATGAGTGTGGAATAGTCTATTGTTTTACTAGAAAAGAGAGTGAGCAGTTATCATTATATCTCAATAGTGAGGGGTTTAATACTTTATCATATCATGCAGGAATAGAGGCATCTAAAAGAGAAAATATATTTAATGCTTTTAAAAATGAGAGTGTCAAAATAATTGTAGCTACAATCGCCTTTGGAATGGGAATAGATAAAGGAAATATTAGATTTGTACTCCATACATCTATGCCCAAAACATTAGAAAACTACTCACAAGAGATAGGAAGAGCAGGAAGAGATGGATTAAATTCTGATGTATTGATGCTATACTCCAAAGCAGATGAAATATCAAAACAGAGATTTATAGATGATTTACCAGAGGGGATATATAAGCAAAATAACTATAAAAAGCTTCATAATATGTATAAATTTGCCATATCAAGTAGATGTCGCCATCAAGCTATTGCTCAATACTTTGATGATGATATTGATGAGTGTAAAAATATTTGTGATAATTGCCTCCATGGTAAGAGAGAATATCAAGATATTACAGTAGATGCCCAAAAGTTTATATCAGCAATTTTAAGATGTAATGAGAGATTTGGACAGACCTATATTATAGATATATTAAGAGGTTCAAAGAGTAAGAGAATAATGGATTTTGGACATAATAATCTATCAGTTTATTCGATTGGTGCTAATTATAGCAAAGAGCAATGGTCAAGTATAGTAGATAGACTTTTTGATATGGAGGCTATATTAATAGATGGAGAGTATAGGACTTTGAGAGTAACAAATATTGGCAAAGAGATATTAAAAAGGCAAAGAGTAGTAGAGATAGATAAAGATGATTTAATAGTAGAAAAGTCATTCAACGATTACAAGCAAACCACACCTAAAAGTGAAATATTTGAGATATTTAAAGAACTTAGAACCAAGCTATCAAAAGAGGAGAATGTCCCAGCATATATAATATTTAGTGATAAAACTCTAATAGAAATATCAAATACTTTACCATCTAATAGAGATGAATTTTTGGCTATAAATGGAGTAGGGGAACAAAAATTAGAAAAGTATGGAAAAGCCTTTATAGATTTAGCCAATCAACAAAGAGTAAAAGGAGTAAAAACAATAAAACCTCTAAGCCAAACATATCTTGATACACTTAAACTAATTAATGAGAATATGAGTATAAATGATATTTCGCAAAAAAGAGAGTTAAAAGAGAGTACAATTATAGGACATATATATAAGCTTTATGAGAATAATTATATTGATGATGAGGTTAAAAATAGGCTATATAAACCTCTAAAAAATAGAATACCAGATAATATTAAAGAGTGGATAGAGAAAGGTTTAGATTTATATGATATTGATATTTTAAGAGATAGTTTGAATTTGTATAGGTATTTGTTGTAATTTAAGTGTATCCAAAATAGATACACCTAAATATAAATTATAGATACTTAGACTGTACAGTTCTTAGAGTATCTTCTAATTTTTTATCTGTTGTCGGTTCACCAATAGCAGAGAACTTCCACTCTCCATTTCTTCTATAAAGTTTACCCAAAATCATAGATACAAATCCAGCAAACTTAGTATCTGATGCGATATTATAAGTTGCTACTATATCATTTACTCTATCAGGTGTTCCCTCATATAATCTAATAGATGCAAATGGGATAGTTGCGAAATCTTTGCCATTAAATGAGTTTAATACAAATACAACTTGTTCTACGGTTGATGGGATTTGGTTTAGGTTAATAGATACTACTTCATTATCTAATCCATCATCTCCATCTACATCACCTGTCATATCATCACCAGAGTGATTAATTCCTGCTGAGTTTAGATTACCAAAATATACTGTATCTACTACATTTTTATTTGCATCAAAAAGTCCAACTGATAAATCTAAATCAACTGCTACTTTTTTTGCTCCACCAAAGAAACCTTTTCCCTCAATTGCACCCCAGTTTGCACCGATACAAAAAGATGATAAATCACTACCATTACTCTTTTTAAGAGAAATTTTTTGACCTTTAACTAGATTAATTCCCATCAAATTATCCTATATACTTATCTACAAAACCTTGAAGTCCTGCATTAAATCCAGTTCCAACTGCTTGAAATCTCCAGCTACCATCTTTTCTATATAGTTTTCCAAATTCAATAGCAGTTTCACTTGAATAATCTTCATCAAGTTCATATTTTGCTACCTCTTCTACTGTATCTTCATTGATAAGTCTAATAAATGAGTTTGTTACTTGTCCAAAGTTTTGACCTCTTGCATCGGCATCATGGATTGTAACTACAAATATAATCTCTTGTACATCAGCACTAACAGTAGTAAGATTTACCAATACTTGTTCATCATCACCATCTCCAGCACCTGTTGTGTTATCTCCAGTATGTTCTACACTTCCATCAGTAGATTTTAGATTATTATAAAAAATAAAATCTTTTTCACTAGCTACTTTACCATTTGCACCAATCAAAAATACAGAAGCATCAAGGTCAAAATCAGCACCTGTATCACTAGCATTTGCATCCCAACCAAGACCTACTACCATTTTTGTAAGACCTGGTGCCTCTTTGCTTAAATTTACTCTTCCACCTTTAGCTAAACTAATACCCATTTTAAAATCCTTTTTATTTTATTAATTATATACTTATAATTTTATCAAAGTTTTATTAATGAAAAAATTTTAAAAATATCCCTCTTGTTTCTTTTTCTCCATAGATGCGTTATTATCGCTATCTATTAGCCTACCTTGTCGCTCACTTGTAGTGGTTAATAACATCTCTTGAATAATCTCTGGTAGAGTAGAAGCCGTAGAAGTTATAGCCCCTGTAAGTGGGTAACAGCCCAAAGTTCTAAATCTAACTATCTCATTAGAGGCATATTTACTAAGTTCTTTTGGCACTCTATCATCATCTACCATTATTTTAGTACCTTTATACTCTATTACACTTCTCTCTTTGGCAAAATATAGTTCAGGGATAGGTATCTCTTCAAGATAGATATATTGCCAAATATCAAGTTCTGTCCAATTAGATAATGGGAATACTCTAATAGATTCACCCTCATTACATCTACCATTATATACATTCCAAAGTTCTGGTCTTTGATTTTTTGGGTTCCATCTATGATTTTGGTCTCTAAATGAGTATATTCTCTCTTTTGCTCGGCTTTTCTCTTCATCTCGTCTTGCCCCACCAAATACAGCATCAAATTTATAAATATCTAACATATTTTTAAGTCCCTCTGTTTTCATAATATCTGTATGAAGAGCTGAACCGTGAGTAAAAGGAGATATATCCATCTCTATTCCCTTGGGGTTGGAATATACAATTAATTCCATTCCTACCTCTTTGGCTCGTTTATCACGAAACTCTATCATCTCTTTGAATTTCCATTTGGTATCAACATGGACTAATGGAATTGGAGGAGGGGCGGGATAGAATGCTTTTTGAAGAAGATGTAGCATTACCGAACTATCTTTACCTACACTATAAAGCATAGCAGGATTATTAAACTCTGCTATAACTTCTCTCATAATATGAATTGATTCTGCCTCTAAGGCTTTTAAATGTGTTAGTTTTTGTTTCATTAGTAGTATCTTTTTTATAATTATACATCTAAATCAATTAAACTACCTTTTTTAATCTTCTATCTGTAAAAAATGTGCCAAATGGGATAAGTGAGGCTATAAAGTATATGGCATTATCATTTAATTTAAATTTATGCTTGATAGATGCTTGTGTTTGAGCTAATATAAATAGTATAAATAAAATACCATGAGCCATACCTACTATTTTTACATATATTGGATTACCCATCATATATTTAATTGGCATTGCTATAAAAAGTAGAGTAAGATATGATAACCCCTCTATTACTCCTATTAATCTAAATCGTTCTATTATTGAAAATTTCAAATATATCCTTTTGTTACTATTTTTAAAAGCTATTTTAGTAGAAAATATTTAACAATAGATAAATACTTTCACTATTTCTATGATATAATCTCATATATCAAAATCAAGAGTCTAATAATGAAAATAGCACTAATTCAACAAAAATATTATGGTAGTAAATCTAAAACTATTAAAGTAACGACAAAAAAGATTAAAGAGGCATCTAAAAGTGGTGCTAAATTGGTAGTATTACAAGAGTTACATCAAAATGAGTATTTTCCACAACGACAAAGTGTAGAGTTTTTTGATTATGCTAATAGTTATCAAGAGGATAAAAAGTATTGGTCATTAGTGGCTAAAAAATATAATATTGTACTTGTTACATCTCTATTTGAAAAACGAACAGAGGGATTATATCATAATAGTGCTGTTGTATTTGATAGTGATGGAAGTGAGGCAGGGAAGTACCGTAAAATGCATATTCCTGATGACCCAGGGTTTAATGAGAAATTTTATTTTACTGAGGGTGATTTGGGATTTGAACCAATTGATACATCTATTGGTAAGTTGGGAGTTTTGATATGTTGGGACCAGTGGTATCCTGAGGCATCACGAATTATGGCTTTGAGAGGGGCTGAAATTTTGATATATCCTACTGCTATTGGTTGGTTTGATGAGGATAGCCAAGAGGAGAAATATAGACAGTTAGATAGTTGGATTACAATTCAACGCTCACATGCTATTGCTAATGGATTGCCAGTGATTAGTTGTAATAGGGTAGGATTAGAGATAGATAAAAAGAGTGTGATAGATGGTATTAGGTTTTGGGGTAATAGCTTTGTATGTGATGGACAAGGGGCTATTTTGGCTAAATCTAATGATATAGATGAAAATATATTAATAGTAGATATTGATATGGAATTTACCAAAGCCCAAAGAGATATTTGGCCATTTTTGAGAGATAGACGAATAGAGAGTTATAGTGATATAATGAAACGATATTGTGATTAAGGAAAAATATGAATATAAGATTAGATACAGGAATATTAGCTTTAGCAGTTAATCCTACATTAAATGAGTTGGTTGGATTTGGTTCTAGGATAAATAAAAAGAGGGGATTTTTATTTGTAAGTAAAGTATTAGGTAAACATATCCCAACTAAACCATCAAGTATGAAAAAAGTTTATAAAGATTTAGCATATAAGATTAAACCTCATATTATCAAAGATAGACCAACATTAGTTATTGGTTTTGCAGAGACGGCAACTGCTTTGGGTAATGGTGTATTTGATGCTTTGAGAGATGAGTGTGGGATTAAAGATATTATATATATTCACTCTACGAGGTTTCAGACAAGTAATGAGATATTTTTGAGTTTCTATGAAGAGCACTGCCATGCACCAAGCCATATTATATATAAACCTAGAGATAATAGATTACAAGAGTTGCTTTATGATGTAGATAGTGTAATATTAGTAGATGATGAGGTATCTACTGGAAATACTGCTAATAATTTGATAAATGAGATTAAAAAATTACTTCCAAGAGTAGATAATTATATTGTAGCTACAATTCTAAATTGGACAACAAAAAAGTATGATAACTTCTCTTTTGTATCACTATATAAAGGTAAATTTAGTTTTGAGTGGCATCAAAATAGTCTAAAAGAGGATAGTAGTAGTGTAATATCACAAGCTCAAGAAAAGATAGATTTAGATGAGATAATTCCATATAACTTTGGAAGATATGGTATAGAAAGAGCGTATTATACAATAGAGACATCTATAGATTTAGATGATATTAGAGATAAAAGAGTATTGGTTCTAGGTACTGCTGAATTTATGTATCCACCATATCTATTAGCACTATATTTAGAAGAGAATGGAATTGATGTATATAATCAAGCCACGACAAGAAGCCCTGTAAATATAGATGGAGAGATTACCTCTAAGATAGGATTTATAGATAACTATTTTGAGAATATTGATAATTTTTTATATAATGTAGTAGATAGAGAGTATGATAAAATTTATATATGTTATGAAACCACTCAAAAACCAGAACAATTTAAACTCAAAGAGATATTAGAGAAGTGTGGTTTTGAGGTAGAGGATATATTTTTTAGGGATAATTGATATTATAAACTTTATGTTATAATAAATCAAAGAAATTCTTTGAGAAATAAGTTATAATATTTAGTAAGAATTTAATATAAATTTAGATAAAATTAATATAAAAAAGTAGGATAATATATGAGTATGAATTTTAAAGAATTAGCAGATAAATATGGAACACCACTCTATGTTTATGATTTTAACCATTTAAGTGATAGATATAACTCTCTTAAAAAGGCATTTGAGGGGCAAAAGTCTATTATATCTTATGCTGTAAAATCTAATTCTAATCTATCTGTAATTAACCATTTAGCATCGCTTGGGGCAGGGGCTGATTGTGTAAGTATTGGAGAGGTAAGAAGAGCTTTAAAATCTGGGGTTGATAAGTATAAGATAATATTTTCAGGTGTTGGTAAAAGAGATGATGAGATTAGAGAGGCTTTAGAACTTGGAATCTTATTTATTAATCTTGAGAGTGAAGCAGAGATGAAAAGAGTGGAGTTGATAGCTATGGAGCTTGATATTATGGCTAGAATTTCAGTAAGAGTAAATCCAAATATTGATGCCAAGACTCACCCATATATATCAACAGGACTTCATGAGAGTAAATTTGGGGTAGAGATTGATATGGCAAAAAGAATGTATATATATGCTAAAAACTCTAAAAATCTAAATCCTATTGGAATACATTTTCATATAGGTTCTCAACTTACAAAACTAGAACCAATTAGAGAAGCATGTGATATTGTAGCTTCACTTGTAAAATCTCTTAGTGCTATTAAAATTGATATTAAATTTTTTGATATTGGTGGTGGTATTGGAGTAAGATATGATGATGAGATTACAATTACACCACAAGAGTATGCTGATACTATCATAGAATCTACCAAAAAACTTGATGTTACTTTAATGTGTGAACCAGGTAGATTTATCACAGCAAATAGTGGATATTTTGTAACAAAAGTACTTTATGAGAAGCAAAATCCAACTACAAGATTTGTAATAGTTGATGGGGCTATGAATGATTTAATTCGTCCAAGTCTATATAGTGCTTATCATAAAATAGAGGCTTATGATAAAGAGGGAGAAACCTCTAAAGCAAATATTGTAGGACCTGTTTGTGAGAGTGGAGATTTTTTTGGAAAAGCTGTAGAGTTGCCAAAATTAGACCATAATGACCTCCTTATTATCCATAGTACAGGTGCTTATGGATTTACTATGGCAAGTAATTATAATACAAGAAATAGAAGTGCAGAGGTGGCTATTATAGATGGTAAAGATAGATTAATTAGAGAACGAGAGAGCTTTGAAACTCAAATAGCTTTAGAAGAAAAATATTTAATATAGAGCTATAAAGTCTATAGCCTTCAATTTTGAGTGAAGGCTATCTTCTGAATTATTTCTTTTTTGTGGTAGCTTTATTACATTTACCAAGAGTTAATTCTTTGATATTTTTCTTTAGAGTAGCTTCTCCTATACCTTTGACATCTGTAAGTTCGTTTATAGATTTAAAGCATTGAATACTTTTTCTATATTTTACTATATCTTCAGCCTTTTTTACTCCTATACCTTTCAACGATTCAAAATCTTTTACCGTTGCTGTATTTATTTCTACATTAGCAAACATAAAAGTTGCACTCAATAATAGTGTTGTTATAATTTTCATTATAAATTCCTTTGTTTCTAAGATTAATTATTTTAACATTTTATTTATTATTTCTTACTTAGAATTTAATTAAAATATAAAAATACTTTTTTATAGAATAAGTATGAATATTATATATACAATACAATATAATATCATCTATTTTATTAATTTTGGTGTTTTTATCACCAATGTCGTATGGAATTCTGGATATATTTTAGATTATATAAAATATGGTAATGGTAAGTGGATAGGAGTATTTTCTAAAAATATAGATAA
>JAMOOX010000078.1 GCA_027065045.1 Campylobacteraceae bacterium
TTATATAACTTATATTCTTTGGTTAAGTTTTTAATCTCTATAGAATTTTTCATCTATTTCTATTTTTTATTACTTCATTTTTTATCATCTGCTCATTCTCTTCTCTTATCTGTCTAGTAAACTCTTCTCTTTGTATTTCAGATTTCATCATCACTTGTTCTAATCTCCCTATTGATGTCATATCTTATCCTTTTCATCTTAAAATATCAGATTAAGTTAATTTTTTAATATTTGTGAGCTTTTATTAGGAGTAGAATCTATTTTTAGAATATTTTTTACTATAAATATATCCAAACTCTTCAACTAATTCATCTATATTTATATTTGGTTCAAAACCTATTTTGTTATTTAACATATAAATTCCTTGCATAATACTTTAATAAAATATTATAAAAAGAATTAAATATATTCATTCCTACGCAGAGCGTAGGAATAAGTAAAAAATAACTAAAAATAACTAAAAATTAGTTACCATTATTATCAGGGTTGTTATCTACAACTCTACCATTAAATTGACCACCAGCATTAATATAACTAATAATCATATCACCTTGCTTAGATGGAATATTCATAGATATATCAACTGTATAACCATTTCCAATATCACCTGTAACTTTTGATTTAAGCTGAGTTGATGAGAAGATAAGAGCTTTACCTGCATCTACTGTTCCAAGACTAACACCTGTTTGGTCTGCTGTACTATTTGAAATATCCATAGTAACTGCTACACCATCATTAACACTATTATTAATGATTTTAAGATAAGTATTATCTGTAGCTGTATCTCTAACACCAACAACTCTAGCTGTATAAGTAGCTAATGTCCATTTCATATCTGTACTACCACTTTCAATAATATCAAATGTAGCATTATTATCTGTTAGAGCATTAAATTTAATTTTAGCAGTATGTCCAAACTCTACAGAATTAAGAGGAACTGTTGCAGGATCAAGTGTATATGTTAAAGTACTAGCAAGAGCTGTACTATTTAATTCATTTGCAGCAACAGTACCTTTATATTGATAAGTATAACCTGTATGTGTAGCATTTGCAGTAATACCCATATGAGTAGCATCATTCACAACATCTGCTGGTGATGTTAAATTACCCTCTGTAAAGTTACCACCTGTTAATTCTAATGTAATATTAAGATCAGCATAATTAAAATCTATATCTCTTCTAGTTGGCTTATCTACGCTAAATGCACAAGTAACTTCTGTGTCACTAGTAACTTCTCCAGGTGAATTCGCATCTTTATAAAATTTTGGTTTATTATCACTATCAATATAGATTTTATCACTACAAACCAATTTACCTTTTACATCATCTGTATTTTTTGTAAACATACTCGCATCTGTAACTCTTGCACCTTGAATTTCAGTTTTATCACCACCAACAAGAGTTGTAGCAATTATATTCATTTTAATATCTGCTGTTGCACCAGTAGAGATAGATAAATTATACTCATTAAATTTAGTAATGTCTGTATTATTTGTTGTTAAGTTTAAATCTCCTCCAGAAGCAATATCTGTATCTGCTTGCATAGTTAATACTTTACCATCTGCTGAAATTTGAACACCAGTAGCATTTTTATCATTTGCAGTATCTGTAAGGAACCAAGTACCAGCCTCACCTAAAAATTTTGCACCATCAGTAAGTGTAAATTCAATTTTACTATCTTTTGCAATATTTGCAGAAGATACGAATGCAATACCTGTTGTAGTTTGAGTACTAGAAATATTTAAATCATTAGCTTGAGAAGCTAAAAATTTTGTATTAAAACTTACTGGTTTAAATGTTAATGTACCTGCTGCAAATCCAGCAGTTGTTAATGTTGCAGCAACTAATGCTGACAATCCAATTTTTTTTATAGTCATATTGACTCCTTCTATTTTGAGTTAAATTTTCGCGCGAAATCCCACTCCTGAGATTTCTATTAAAATTTTAGCT
>JAMOOX010000079.1 GCA_027065045.1 Campylobacteraceae bacterium
ATCTTTTATCATTACGCTTTTCCTTCTTTAAAATCTAGTAGAAACTCATTTAGTTCATCAATATCAAAATCCTCATCACTAATATCACTAGGGGTAATGGTGGTTGTATCTTGTGCTTTGCAGTGGTTGATTATCTCCAATAGAGAATTTTTAAAACTATTACTAAAATTACTCATAAGCTCATTATCAAATTGGGTATAATTTATAGATAGAGAGAACTCATTATCTATAATAATTGCATTTATATTTAATCTATACTCATTTTTAAACTCATTAGAGATTGATTTTCCTGTCTCCTCTTTTGCTAGTTCAAATAGCTCTGTGTTTAAACTATTATCAAACTCTCCAAGATAGTTAAATAGTAGTTGTGGAGTATAATTTAATTCATACTCTCCTATATATTTTAAGACACCATAACCTATCCCCTTATTTGGTATCTCTCGAAGAGACTCTTTGATTGATTTGATATGGTATGATAAATCTTGATTTTGATACTCTAGTTTTAGAGGATATGTTGAGGTAAACCAACCTACTGTTCTGGAAATATCAATACCCAATATCTCCTCTCTTCCATGCCCCTCTAGTGTTATTAGAGTATCTTTTAATCCAAAAAGGTTATATATTGAGATAGATAGAGCTGATAGTAAAATATCATTTATCTCTGTACTATAAGCAAAACTAATATCCTCTAATAGATTTTTAGTCTGCTCTTTTGATAAAGAAAAACTAACCTCTTTTTTACTCTCTTCTAACTCTTTATCTATAGGTAACTCAAACTCTATATCGGTTATCTCTCTCCAGTACTCAACTTCATCTGAAATATCTTTTGAATAGTCTCTTAATTTTTCAGAATACTCTTTAAATGATGTAGTTTTTAGTGGCAAAGATGGCTCTATCCCTTTGATATAATCCAAATAGAGAGTATTAAAATCTTCTAATAGAATTCTCCATGATACACCATCTACTATCAAATGATGTAATAAAATAAAGACTCTATCGCTCTCATCTTTTATCTTAAAGAGTACAACTTTCATAAGAGATGAGTTTGTTATATCAAAAGAGGATTGAAATTTATCTGCAATTGGTTCTATCTTGGCTAAAGTATCTATATTTACAATCTCTATATCAATAGGAAAATCTACAGAGTGGTTAATTTGAGTTATTTCATTATCGTCTAATCTAAAATTAACTCTTAGAATATCATGATGTATCTGCAACTTCTTAATAACTCTATCTAGTATATCTTTAGATACATTCTCTTTCATCTTTAATAGAACAGATTGGTTAAAATGATTTTTAGGAAAAGAGAGTTCAAAAAACCAACTCTGTATTGGATTTAAAGGTATATTTGCTTCTATACTCTCTTGATTTATCTCTTTTACTCTTTTTGTCAGACTAAAGGCTAACTCTTTGATAGAGTTAGATTTAAAGATACTTCCAATATCAAGTTGATACCCTTTTGAGGCTAGTTTAGATGTAATTTGAATTGCCTTTATTGAGTCTCCACCTATATCAAAAAAGTTATCTTCTGTACTTATCTTTTTTGTACTTAATACTTTAAAAAATGTCTCTACTAATACTCTCTCATTTTCATTTTCAGGTAAGATACACTCTTTTTTATTCTCTTCAATACTATACTCAGGCAGTGCTTTTTTGTCTATTTTTCCATTTGGAGTAAGAGGTATCTTATCTATAACCATAAAATAGTTGGGTATCATATAGTTTGGCAGTATGCTTTTTAAATAATCTTTTAACTCTTCATTTTTCACTTTTAGTTTTTCACTATTTACTATATAAGCTACTAGTTGTTGATTTCTTGCAAGAACAACAGTCTCTTTTATAGATGGATACTCTAAAATAGCACTCTCTATCTCACCTAGTTCTATTCTAAACCCTCTTATCTTAACTTGGTCATCTATTCGCCCTAAATACTCTATATTTCCAT
>JAMOOX010000080.1 GCA_027065045.1 Campylobacteraceae bacterium
GCTCTATTGGTCCAAATATAAAATATCCTCACTCCACACGAGAGATGGTTGAGATTAATTCTGTAGAACGAACTTTTAATGTAGTATGTGATGTTATAGATGAAATTAATTTATAATAGACTTCTTTCAAAACTAGATTCTGAATTAAATTCAGAATGACAAACAACCGTCATTCCGTGCTTGACACGGAATCTAAAAATGAGTTTTTTGAAAGAGTGTCATTCCGTACTTGATACGGAATCTAAAAGTTCTTTAATCAAATAAAACTGTAATTTCTGTTGTCTCATTACAAGGAAGATATATATTATAATCTGTCCAAATTGGACTACCACCTAATCCCTTAGCTTGAATATCTACATATCTATCACATAAAATAGTATCAAAATATTGAGTAGAAAAAGACTCAATAGAAAAATCACTTCCACCTATTAAATCACTACCCCAATCATTAGTATTTGTATCTTTAATATAAACCTGATATATGCCATCTCTACTTATTTTAAAATTTGTTGCATTATATATTGATAATGTTGCATAGTTAAACTCTATATCTTCTCCTGATTTATGGATAGCTTGTCTTACATAGTCTATATAAAATTCATCTTTTAATATCATTGTATGTGCTAATGTTAAATCTAAATGTAAATCAACAATACCATAATTTATACCATTTATAATTTTATTTGCCATATTATCTGTACTACTATCTATTTTATTTTCATAATACATTACACCATCTTTTACACTAGGAGAAAATATTACACGATATGGATTAAGTTCATCAAGTCCCATTTGGCTACCAATATCAACAATACCATCACTCTCTGAATAATAACTTCCATATCCCAAAGAATCAATACCATATAATCCATCACTATATCCAAGGTGATGTACTTCTATATTTTCATATTTATTAGATATATTTGTAGAATGGTTTAATAGTCTTAATGCTTCGCTATCACTTGCTAGATTTACTCCTGCATTTTTACCAATCCATGTGTATGTTCCTGCAGCTAAGGTTGCTAATGATTTTCCACCTAAATGAGGAGTATCTATTGTTATGAATTTTTTAATATTTTGTGTCTCTTCATTTTGAATATAAGCACGACTTGCAAGTCCACCCATTGAATGACCAATTAAAATATAATCACTAATTCCTGTAATTTTTTTAATCTCATCAATAGCTATCTTTAACTGATAACCTTGTGCATCATAAGTAAGTTGATTTTGATTTGAGAAATTTATAGAAAATACCTTTTGATTATAAAATCTATCTTGCTTTGTTTTATCATCAGAAGTAGTATCTAAAAGATAATTTTTTCGTCTCCAAAAAATCTCAGTTACCTCAAATTGACCTTTTTTTAAACCATAAATATAATCTTTTTGATATGAGCGTAAGTTTTTATTTCTAAATATCTCTTTTAAATTTATATCTTTTAATCTAGAACAATCAACTTCTTTATCTAACCATGCACCATCCCAACATTGTTCATTAGTATTAATTGTAATATTAATACCAACTTCTACTGATATAGCATTATTTTCTACCTCCATTTGTGTAGATATTCTTGGTGCGATATTCTCCCATGTAGAAGCCCCACTATTAAGTCCATGAACCAATATCACAATTGTTCCATTTCTATCTTCTGCTGTAATATCTTTTGGAGTTGTAAAATTAGAATCACTATAAGAACTATACGCACCATCATCATCAACTGCTCTTATTCTAAAAATATAATTTGTATCAGATGTAAAATTACCACCTAATTCAATTTCTGTATCATAAACCAAAAATTCATCCATCCAAGTATCGTTTTCATCTTTAAAAGATAATCCATACGCTTCAACATAACCATCACTATCAATTGAGTTATCCCATAATATTGAAACATTATTTTCTTCTAAAG
>JAMOOX010000081.1 GCA_027065045.1 Campylobacteraceae bacterium
TATGGGGATTTTGGGAGATAATGAGAGATGTGTAGCTACAACAAATCGTAACTTTGTAGGAAGAATGGGTTCAAGAACATCTGAAATCTATTTGGCTAATTCTGCTGTGGCAGCGGCTAGTGCAATAGCAGGGAAGTTGGTTGACCCTAGAGATTAATTTTATTTAATATCGGTTTAACTTTTTAATAGATAATACTACTATTAAAGGGGTTGATATGGTAAATATATTAATGATAGAAGATGATAGCGAGTTTGCAGAGCTTTTAGGTGAGTATTTAGAAGCGTTTGATATGAAAGTTACAAACTATGAAGATGCTTATTTGGGCTTATCAGCAGGGATTAAAAAGTTTGATATTTTAATTCTTGACTTGACTCTACCAGGAATGGATGGATTAGAGGTTTGTAAAGAGGTTACAGATAAGTATGATATTCCTATTATCATCTCATCTGCTAGGTCTGATTTGAATGATAAGATAACAGCCCTAGAGTTAGGTGCAGATGACTACCTACCAAAACCCTATGACCCCAAAGAGATGTATGCTAGAATACAATCAATTTTAAGAAGATATGATAATAAAAAAGCTATAAAAGAGGTGAGTGATTTTGAGATAAAGGGTGATACTATATATTTCAAAGGTAAAGCATTACAACTTACCCCTGCTGAATTTGAGGTGTTTTATCTACTTGTCAAAAATAGAGGTATTGCTCAATCAAGAGAACAAATTATCAACTCATCATCTACAATGAGTGATATAAAAGGTAAAAGTCTAGATGTAATAATATCCAAAATTAGAACAAAGCTTAATGACTCATCTCTTATTCAGGCTATTCGTGGTGTAGGTTATAAATTAGTATGATTACATTTTATTCTATTAGAAGTAAAATTACTATGATATTTATAATATCTATTGTGTTGCTAGTGGCTGTGGCATATAATATGTTTAATGCTCATATTCATGCACAAAAAAGAGATATCGTAGCACAAGAGATGGCTTCTATCCGTTATATATTTGAATACTATTTCAAAACACATAAGTTAGATTTTGCATTTTTAAAATCACAAAATTTTAGATTAATAGAAGATAAAGATGAAAAGGCAACTACTCTAAATAGATTGAGTAAAATAGAGAGAGATAGAGGTTTTCAGATACTCAAACATAAACGAAGAAGAATACTATTTTTAAAGTATGATAATAGTATATTTTTGTTAGAGAATATGAATACAATTAAACCACCAAATGATATGCTAGTTATATTTTTATCTCTATTAGGATTTTTACTATTTTTATATATGATGATTATCAATAGCCTTAAACCTCTATCTAAACTCAAAAATCAAATTCATACATTTTCGCAAGGAAACCTTGATATTGAGTGTAGAAGTGATAAAAAAGATGAGATAGCACAAGTAGCAAATGAGTTTGATAGTGCTGTAAAAAAAATCAAAGAACTAAAACACTCAAGACAACTATTATTAAGGGCTATTATGCACGAACTCAAAACCCCAATAGGCAAGGGTAGATTAGTAAGTGAGATGATAAAAAATGAGAAGCATAAAATAAGACTTCATAGTATATTTGAGAGATTAAATATGCTTATTGATGAGTTTGCCAAAATAGAACTTATATCCTCAAAAAATATACAACTCAATTCAAAAGAGTATAGAATGAGTGATATTGTAGATGCAGGGGTAGATATGTTGATGTTAGAGAGTAGTAAAAATCATATTAAAGTTAATATTATTAATGATTATTTAGTAGTTTCAGATTTTGAACTTCTTGCATTAGCTATCAAAAATCTACTTGATAATGCCATTAAATATAGTAAAGATAAGATAGTAATTGTAGATATAGATAATAGACTTATCATCAAAAATATAGGGGATGAATTAAGTGATGATTTTCAAGAGTATTTTATACCTTTTAGAACCAAAAGCCATGGTTTGGGCTTAGGGCTTTATATTATTAAAAATATACTTGATATTCACAAATTAGAGTTTGAGTATAGATATAGAGGTGAGATTAATGAGTTTATTATCTCCTAACTCTCTCTAAATATCTCTCTAATATAATTTTAGCAGAGATGGAGTCTAATCTTCCATCTCTTTTGTGTTTAATTTCACCTTTTGTCATCTCTGATGCTTCAAAGCTAGTTCCTTGTTCATCTTGATATATTACCTCTATATTGGTATCTACCAAAGATATAAAATGTTTTATTCGTCTCTCCATCTCATCGCTACTACTACCATCTTTGGGTAACCCTACTATTACTCTATCAATCTCCCACTCATTTATAAACTCTCTTACTTCTCTTGATGCTTGATTACGATTTTTTCTAATAATCGCAGGTTGTGGCATAACAATAGAGCCATTTGGACTAATTGCTACTCCAATTCTTTTGAGTCCTATATCTAAACTTGCTATTTTCATAACACTCCTTTAATTACCAATAAACAGAAATTGTGTTACAATTATACACGATTTATACTAAGGATTAAAAGATGAAATTTGCAAACCCAACAAATGACTTAGCATTTAAAAAGATATTTTAATATCATTTTTAAATAGTGTCCTTGGATTTAAAGATAATAAAACAATTGTGGATATAACTCTATTAAATCCATATCAAGTCCCAAAGATAGAAGAGCTAAAAGAGACAACACTAGATATACAAGTAACTAACCAAAATAGTGAAAAATTTATTGTAGAGATGCAAAAAAAAGATTTAGGAAATTTTGCAAAAAGAAGCTTATATTATACCTCAAAAGCTTATGTTGAACAACTTGATAAAGGACATAACTACTCAAAGCTCAAAAAAGTATATTTTATAGGAATATTAAACTTTGATATGTTTGAAAATCAAAACTTTATATCAAGACATCTAATAATTAACCAAGAGACTACAAAACAAGATATTGATGATTTTGAATTTACATTTATAGAGTTGAGTAAATTTAATAAAAAGTTAAATGAACTTGATACAACTTTGGATAAATGGATATATTTTATAAAAAATGCCTCCAATTTTGATATGATACCAGCAGAGTACAAAGATATAGAAGAGTTTAAAAATGCTTTTGATATAGCTACTCAAACGAAATGGAACAAAGATGAGATGAGACTTTATGACTATATGGGTTTAAGAGCTTATGATGAGATTAATGCATTAGAGACTGCTACTAGAAAAGGAATTGAAAAGGGAGAAAATAAAAAAGCAATAGAGATTGCCAAAAAACGGGTTTATCAATTGAAGATATAGATAAACTTAGAATGAATTAAATCTCCTCCTTTAATCGCTATTAAACAGAAATTGTGCTACAATTATACACAATTTATATTAAGGGCATTATGATTAATGATAATAGAAACTAAGTTTAAGAAAGTTTTTTTAGAGATAGAGAGTTTGGAGAAAAAGATAAAAAATCAGGATTATAGAAGTTTTTTTAAATCTAATAAGTATAATATTGAATCGTTAATATCTAATATTAATTATAAAAATATATATAACTTTACAAGAGTAATTGGAGATAATATTTCTACTCTTTCTAGTAAAGGGCAGTTAAGTATGGAAGATGAAAAAGCTTATCGCCAAGAGAGAAGTAGAATAGATTATGAACTTCACCGTATTCATTTGATTATGGAAGAGGATAAAAGATTTTGGAAAAATAGTAGTGAGATATTTGATGAATTTCAAGAGAAGATTATGAATAACCTACCATTTAATCCAAAATATACAATGTGGAAAGTAATTAAACGATTTTTCTCAAAATTATTTGGTAAGAAACCTATTTATTTAAAAGTAAAAAAAGGATAGATATGAAATTTGTTGGAGCTCATGTGAGTAGTAGTGGAGGAGTATTTAATGCACCTTTAAATGCCAAAGAGATTGGGGCAAAAGCATTTGCATTATTTACCAAAAATCAAAGACAGTGGAAATCAAAAGAGTTAGATAGCAAAACTATTGATAAGTTTAATCAAAATTTAGAAGATAGTGGGATTTTGGCTAAACATATTTTACCTCATGATAGTTATCTTATTAATCTTGGACACCTAGAAGAGGATAAGCTAATTAAATCAAGAGATGCTTTTATTGATGAGATTGAGAGATGTCATATTCTAGGGCTTGATAGACTCAATTTTCACCCAGGTAGTCATCTTGTAAAAATCTCTAAAAAAGCAGAGGATTACGAAGCTCAAATCAAACAAGCTGAAGATATATCACTTGATGTGGTAGCTATATCTATGAATTTAGCAATAGAGGCTACAAAAGATTTAGATGTAAAACTTGTAATAGAAAATACAGCAGGGCAGGGTAGTAATTTGGGATATAAGTTTGAACATTTAGCCCATATTATAGATAAGATAGAGGATAAAAGTAGAGTAGGGGTATGTCTTGATACTTGTCATACCTTTACATCAGGATATGATTTACGCACAAGAGAGGCTTATGATAAAACTATGAGTGAGTTTGATAAGTTAGTAGGGTTTGAGTATCTAATGGGAATGCATATTAATGATTCCAAAGTAAAGCTTGGTTCAAGAGTAGATAGACACCACTCATTAGGAGAGGGTGAGATTGGTTGGGATTTGTTTAGCTTTATTATGAATGATGATAGAATGGATGATATTCCATTAATATTAGAGACAATTAATAGTGATATATGGAAGCAAGAGATTGAGGCTTTATATAGGTTGGTAAAATAGTTGGAAGATATAACTCAAAAAATCAAAGAATTAGCTCAAAAATATTCTGATAATCTAAAATTAAAAATAGACAATAGAATGGAAGAGATGAGAGATGATGATAAATCACACTATTTAATCTATCAGGTTTTAGGAATATCAGATGAAGAGGGTAGATTAATAGATTTATATCAAAATAAAGGACGGTTTTTATATAAATATGCTGGTTCATTTTTAGAAGATGTTACAAAGTTATGTTTTTTAGAGGCTTTCCCAAATTCAGCAACAACTAAAATACCAAATACTCTAGGGGTTAGACCAAAAACTTTTGAAATTGATTGTTTAGAGAGTAATAATGCTATTGAGATAAAATGGAGAGATGCTACAACAGATGGAGACCATATAACAAAAGAGCATACTAGAATAGAGGTTATTAAAAAAGCAGGATATAAACCTATAAGAGTAATGTTCTATTATCCAAATAGAATACAAGCCAAAAAAATACAAAAAACTCTAGAAACTCTATATAGAGGTATTGGAGGAGAGTATTATTATGGTGATAGTGCTTGGAGATATATACAGCAAAGAACTAAAATTAATTTAAAATCTATCTTAGAACAAATCGCTAGAGAGAATTTAGGAGTTTAAATTGATGGAAAAAGTTTTTTTAGGAGATTGTTTGGATATATTACCAACTATTGAAAATAATAGTATAGATTTAATATATTTAGATCCACCATTTTTTACAAATAAAATTCAAAAACTTAAAACTAGAGATGGGAAAAGGGAGTTCTCTTATAGTGATATATGGGATAGTCATCAAGAGTATGCTAAGTTTTTATATAATAGATTAATTGAGTTAAAAAGAGTATTAAAAGATGATGGGAGTATATTTGTCCATTGTGATAAAAACTCTACTCATATAATAAAAGCTTTATTAGATGATATATTTGGAATAAAGCAGTTTCAATCTGAAATTATTTGGTATTATAAAAGATGGTCAAACTCCAAAAAAGGGCTATTACCATCTCATCAAACAATATATTTTTACTCTAAAACTAAGAATTTTAAATTTAAAAGATTATATAGTGATTATTCTAAAACAACTAATATTGACCAGATACTTCAAAAAAGAGTAAAAGATAAAAATGGTAAAACTATATATGCCAAAGATAAAAATGGAAATACAATAAATAGTGATATTAAAAGGGGTGTGCCATTAAATGATGTATGGGAGATACCATATCTAAATCCAAAAGCCAAAGAGAGGGTAGGGTATCCAACTCAAAAACCTATACTATTATTAGAGAGAATTATAGAGATAGCTTCAAATCAAGATGATACTATTCTTGACCCATTTTGTGGAAGTGGGACAACATTAGTAGCAGGAAAATTAAATGATAGAAGAGTTATAGGTATAGATATATCTCAAGAGGCAGTAGAATTAACAAAATCAAGATTAGCAAATCCTATTAAAAGTGAATCTAATTTACTAAAGAAAGGTAAAGAGGCTTATGAGAATGTGAGTAATTTAGTTGAAAAATTACTATATGATATTGATTATATTCCTGTCCAAAGAAATAGTAGTATAGATGCTATATTAAAAGAGAGTTATCAAAATAGTCCTATATTAATAAAAATTCAAAAAGAGAAAGAGACAATAGAAGAGTCAATTAAAAGATTAGAAAAAGCTGTTATCTCTAAAGGTTCAAAAAAATCTTTTTTAATAAGAACAAATGATATAAAGTCTCTATTTGAATATAATAATATAAATAGTAGTATTGAGATTATAAATTCTACAACTTATGGATTAAAAGAGATTTTAAACAAAGGATTAATATGAAAAATATAATATTTGGCCCAATAAATTCAAGAAGGTTTGGAATATCATTAGGGATTGACCTTAGCCCTAATAAAAAACAGTGTAATTTTGATTGTTTGTATTGTGAATTAGATGCTAATAGAGTAGTAAAGAGTTTTGATGAGGTTTTAGAAGTAGGTGAGATTATAGAGGCACTTCAAGCTAGATTAAGTGATAATATAGATTTTATTACTATTACAGCCAATGGAGAACCAACTCTATATCCATATTTAGATACTCTAATAGATGAGATTGATAAAATCAAAGGTGATACCAAAACTTTGATACTCTCTAATGCTAGTAAGATTAGTGATATTAATGTAGCTAAGGCATTGAGTAAAATTGATGTAGTTAAATTATCATTAGATTGTATTGATAGTAGATGTCTTAAAAAACTTGATAGAGCAGAAAATAGTATAGATGTAGAAGATATAAAGCAAGGAATGCTAAATTTTGCTCAAATATATAAAAAAGATTTAATTATAGAGATTTTATTTGTAAAAACTATAAATGATAAAGATATAGATAAATATAGTGAATTTTTATTGGAGTTAAATCCAAAGAGGGTTGATATTGGTACAATTGATAGACCACCTGCTTATGATGTGAAACCTCTCTCTTATGAAGAGTTGTTAGAACTTTCTCATAAATTTGATGTAAATTTACCTATTTATATATCATCTCGCAAAAATATTAGTAGCAAACCTACAAATTATACTATTGATGAGATATTAGCAACTTTAGCCAAAAGACCACTAAGTGATGATGATATAGATATTTTATTTGATAATAACTCTCAAAAAAGATTAAAAAAGCTATTAAAAGAGCAAAAAATAGAAAAAATTAAATTAAATTGCATATTTTTTTATAAATTAGCGAAAAAGACTTGACAAGAAAGTTTTTTTCAGCTATAATTCTGCCCACTAACAAGTAACAACAACTTGAAGGTCAAACATTCCGGATTAGCTCAGCGGTAGAGTAGATGACTGTTAATCATTTGGTCGCTGGTTCGAATCCAGCATCCGGAGCCACTTCAAAAAATCAAATTCATTTTTAAATTTTCACCAATCAACTATTTTAATTTCAGTAATATTTTTTATCTATTTTTAAATTAAAAAGAAATTTATATAAAAAATAATACTATTGATGTAAATTAAGTATAATATGCCAAAGATATGATAATATTTTTTATTAATAATATTTGGAGTAAATAATGCTAAAATATCTACTTGTAATAGTCTCTTTAATAAGTTTTGGGAGTGCTAATGATGTTTTTAAAACATATTGTTGGGGCTGTCATCATCAAAGTGCTGTAGCATTTGGTCCATCTTTTACTTATATTGCATCAAAGAGAAATGCTGATGAGATAAAAGCTATGATAACCGACCCCAAAAGTGTATCTAAAGTCTTTGGATACAAAAGAAATGCAATGCCACCATTTAAGCTTACACAAGATGAGCTTAACTCTATCACACAATATATCCTATCATATAAAGGCAAAAATTAATGTTTAGATTATCTAATTTACTAAGTTCTGTAGTAGAAGAGAAAAAACCACGCGTTTTAGATGGCAGTATAGCTATTTGGAACTTTACTAATCGTTGTAATTTATCATGTATGCACTGTTATTCCAAAGCTGATTTGGATTCAAAAGATGTGCTTTCAACTGAAAAGATTATGGATACTCTCCCTCGTCTTAAAAATAGTGGGGTAAAGTTTATAATATTTTCTGGTGGAGAACCTCTTACTAGAAAAGACCTTTTTGATATAGCCCTTAGATGTAAAGAGCTTGGGATTGTTACTTATTTATCTACAAATGGGTTATATGTTACTAAATCTAATGCTCAAAAGATTATAGATACATTTAATTATGTAGGGGTTAGTATTGATGGGAGCGAAAAAACGCATGACCATTTTAGAGGTCTTAAAGGCTCATTTATAGAGTCTATGAAAGCTGTAAAATTACTTAATAGTTGTAGTGGTGCTAAGGTTGGGATTAGATTTACTATTACCAAAGAGACTTATGATGATTTGAAATTTATATTTGAGTTAGCAGAAAAAGAGAATATTCCCAAAATTTATATCTCTCATTTAGTCTATAGTGGTAGAGGGCTTGATAATCTTGAGATGGATTTGAGCAAAACTCAAAGACGAGAGGCTGTTGAGTTTATCATTGATAAGGCATTTGAGTATTATAATGATGGTAGAGATATTGAGATTGTAACTGGTAATATGGAACAAGATGCTATTTTATTTTTGGATAGATTTGCCAAAGAGTATCCAGCTCTTAAAGATGAGATGCAAGAGCGATTAGTATCATGGGGAGGAAATAGTGCAGGTAGAAAACTTCTTAATATTGACTCTGTTGGGAATGTAAAGCCTGACCCATTTTTCCCAAAAGTTATAGGAAATATATTTGATAATGATTTTGAGGATATTTGGAGAGATAAACCAATTGAGCTTTTAGAAAAACTAAGAGTACACCCACGAAAGATTAGTGGTAAGTGTGAAGAGTGTGATTATATAGATATATGCAATGGTGGCTCACGAAGTAGGGCTTATGCGATATATGATGATATGTGGGCAGAAGACCCATCGTGTTATTTGAGTGATTTTGAGATTAAAAGAGGATAATTAATGAAAAAAATAGTATATAGTTTGATAATGAGTGGGTTGCTTTTTGGTGGGACACCAAGCGTAGAAGAGAAGATTTTTGTAGTGGAGAGAGAGAGTGAGTCTATTGCTGTAATTAATAAAGGACTTACTAAGTCTCATATGAAAAATATGCATAATATGAACCATGGTGTTATAAAGTTTGATGGTAAAGATGGATATATCATTAGCCGTGATGGATATGTGATGAAGTTTGACCCAATTAGCGAAAAAATATTAGCAGAGTATAAGACAAGTAAATCAGCGATTGGATTTGTAATTGGTTCAAACTATGTAGCAGTGGCTAATTATGATGATAAATCTGTTGATATTCTCTCACGAGACCTTAAGCCAATTGATAAGATTGTAACTGGTTCAAAAAATGTAGGTATTAAAATATATAAAGATATGTTGATATTTGCACAAATGGATAGTGATAAGGTTACAGTTTTAAAAGATAAAAATTTTGGTAAAGAAGTGCCTAAATTTGAAATTTTCAAAGAGATAAAAGTAGGTAAAATGCCTTTTGATGCGATGATAGAAAATGGTACATATATTGTTGGATTTTTCTTATCAAAATCATTTGGTGTAGTTGATTTAGATAGTATGGAGTATAAAGCTATAAAAGTAACAGCAGAGGGAAATAAACCAGTGCTTAAAGTACCTCATTTTGGTTTTTGGAGTCTAAGTGAAGATAAGACTTTTATCCCAGCAGTTGGAGATAATAAGGTTCTTGTTTATGATAAAAAGTTTAATTTTATTAAAAATATAGAGGTTAAAGGACTTCCTGTTTTTACAGCTTTATCTCCTAATAAAAAGTATATAGCCGTTACATTTTCAGGTAAAGATTTCCCAACTATTGAGATAATTGATACTACTACTTTAAAAGTATTTAAGCAATTTACTTTTAAAGGTAAAGTTTTACATGTAAGATGGTCTAATATAGATAATTATCTTTATGTTTCAGTAAATGATGCTAATCAAGTTAATGTTATTAATACAGATGAGTGGTTTTTAGAGAGAGAGATTTTTCAATTAAAAGCACCATCAGGAATATTTATATATAATCAAGGGAAAAAATAGTGAAAAATGTATATTTAACTGGGGCAGGGCCTGGAGATGTAGAGCTACTTACATTAAAAGCACATAGAGTAATTTGTGAAGCAGATGTAATTATATATGATAGATTAGCAAATCCAGAGATATTAGAGATGTCAAAAGATGGTTGTGAGTTTATATATGTTGGCAAAGAAGATGGCAGACATAGTGTCCCACAAGATGAGATAAATAATATAATATATCAAAATTCTCTTAAGCATAATATTGTAGTTAGGCTCAAAGGTGGAGACCCATTTGTATTTGGAAGAGGTGGTGAAGAGGCTCTATATTTATATAGTAAGGGGGTAGAGTTTGAGGTAATCCCAGGGATAACATCTGCTATATCAGCTCCTGCTTATGCAGGTATTCCTGTAACTCATCGTGGAATTGCTGTGAGTTTTAGAGTAGTTACTGGTCATGAATCACCAAATAAAAAAGAGTCTCAAATATCATGGGATAATTTTAAAACAGATGATACAATAGTATTTTTGATGGGGTTACATAATCTATCTAAAATAAGCTCTAAATTAATAGAAATTGGTAAATCAAAAGATTATCCTGTGGCTGTAATATCAAGAGGAACAACAAAAAAACAACAAGTCGTGGTCGGTACTCTAGAAAATATTGTAGATAAATCTAAAGGTATTCCTACTCCTGCTTTAATAGTTGTTGGACAAGTTGTATCATTAAGAGAGCAGTTGGAGTGGTTTAGAGGCTAATTAATAGAAACCTTATGATTAAAATTATATAATATAGCTTATACTTTCTATTATTAAGGGGTTAGAATGAATAGAATACTTATACTACTGATGCTTCTCTTATCAGTGGTATCATCAAGCAGTTTAAATAACAATTATATATCTTTGACATCTTATACTAATAAAGATAAAGCTATATTAGATAAAGATGTTATAGATGATAGACTTAGTCGTAATTTAATTATTAGTAAGCTTAAAAATAAGTATGATTTTAAGATTACTGTTAATGAGAAAAACGCTCAATTTAATGTATCACTTACAGACTTTACAAATAGTTCTATAATTCCAATTGTATATGATTTTCTTAAAGATGACTTTATTGATATATCTATGAAATATAATAGACCAAAAGAGGTAAAAGCATCTGATAAACTTATAGAGACTTTAGTAATTGGTTTTATACTATTTTTAATGATTTCTCTTGGGGGATATTCAATATCTAGAATATCTAAAAAGAAAAAAATAATAGAGAATAAATATAAAGTTCTTCATAATGATAAAATTAAACTTGAAAGTGAATTTGATAAAGTATTAAATAACTTAGGTTATAAAATAGAGACATCTACTAATAGAATGATTAAAGCTAGAGATGAAATTATTGCAGAACCAATTGAAGAGTTTACAAAAGAGGTAATTGAAGAGAAGTTTCAATCAATTAAAAAAACAGATACAGTACTTACAGATACAACAAGTCAAATTATAGACTTTTTAAAAGCAAAATCTGGCAAACTAGAACTTAAAAAAGTAAAATTTGATATTAATAAATTATTAGGTGCTATTACTACAAGGGCTTCTCAAAAGTATAAATCTAAAAATATAGAGTTGATTTATGATATTGATAAAGATGTCCCAAGATATATCTTAGGTGATTATGATAGATTAAGTAAAATTATTATAAATATGGTGGATAATGCAATTAAAAATACACAAAAAGGTAAAGTAAAATTAGTTATTACAACTTTTAAAGAGGAGAGTAGTAATAAGATAGAGTTTAAGGTAATAGATACTGGTATTGGAATTAAAGAGGATAAAATGGATAGTATCTTTACCCCTTTCCAAAATGGTAGTTCTGTATTAAATGGAAGTGGAAATGGAAGTATTGGTTTATCTATGTCAAGAGAGTTAGTTAGCATAATGGGAGGTATCTTAAGTGTACGAAGTAAATATGATAAGGGAAGTACCTTTAGTATAAAAATCCCACTCATAACTGATGAAAGTTCAAAAGATGAGAAATCATATCATTTAGCATGTGATAAATTATCAAAAGAGGAGTTATGTAGTAAAAATATTGGTATTATAGATAGTGATAGTGAATCTGCTTGGGCTATTAAAAATGCTTTTGCTCATTTTATAGATAGTATCACTATTATTCCAGAGTATGGAATTAAAGACCATGATATATTACATAAATGCGATATTATATATATAGATTATAAATTAGTAGATGCTTTAATGTTAGAGCTTTTCAAACAAATTCAAGCTAATAAAGATTTTAGAGTAGTTGTTACTAGTAATATATTAGAAGAGTATGATGAAGATATTAATAATAGTACAATTAGTCGTCATATTATGAAGCCATTTAGTCCTGCAAGAATATTAAAGATATTTTCTGATGAGTATAATTCTGTAAGAGTTGTGAGTAATCTTGAAGAGTTATTATTAATGGAAGAGGAAGAGGATACTATTGAAGATGAAGATATTTATGGACTCAAAAAATATAATGAGCCTATGCCAGAAACTAAAGGTGTAGATCAAGACTCATTAAGAGAGTTTTTTGGTTCTACTATTTTGATTGTAGAAGATGATAGATTAAATAGAAAAATACTTGAACGAATGTTAGAGAGTACAGGAATAAAATATGCAGTAGCTAGTAGTAGTGATGAGACCCTAGAACAACTGAAAAAATACTATAATAATTTTGATTTAATTTTGATGAATATAGCAATATCTAATATGACAGGATATACTTTGGCCAAAATGATAAGATATGATAAAAGCTTTGATAATATACCAATCTTAGCAATGGTTGATAAAAAAGATAAAGCAGTTGATTTAGCAGAAGCTGGTATAAATGGATATTTAATTAAACCTATTAAAATGGGTACTCTATATACTCTATGTGATAGATTTTTAGAAAAAGTAGATATAGAAAATAATAATATATTATCTAGGTTATCAAAAAGTGAGCATATATTAGATATTACAAGAGGTATAATGTTAGCTGATAATAATCAACAAAATTATATTATGCTTTTAGAAGAGTTTGTAAATGCTTATGGTAGTAGTGGTGAAGATTTTGAAAGTTTAGTTATTAATAGAGAGTATGAAAAAGCAAAATTATTGGCAATAGATATGAAAGGTCTTACATCTATTATAGCAGCTAATAATATGAATATGCTAATTAGTGAAATAGAAAAAATCAATGTAAGTAAAGAGTATAAAAAACTTGATAAATATATTGAGAGATATAGTGAAGAGTTAGATGATTTAGTAACTAATATAGAGATATATATAAGAAGTATAAATAGCTAAAAAAGGATAATGAATGATTAAAATATTTACTTTAATAATTTTGATGAGTGCTATGTTATTTGCTAATATAGGTACTATTATGGCACTTAAAGGTAGTGCTTCTATTCAAAGAAATGGCAGTGATATTAATGCTAAGGGTGGTATGAGTATATTAAATAGTGATATTATAAAAACATATAATAATAGTAGGATTCAAATAATTTTAAAAGATAATACAACTTTAACTATTGGAGCAAACTCATCATTTGAATTTACAAAATTTTATTTTGATGGTACTTCAAATTCATCTTTGCATATGAAAGCAAATAGAGGATTTTTTAGAACAGTTACTGGAAAAATAGGTAAAATTGCACCAAAAAGGTTTAAACTTAAAACAATATCTGCCATAATAGGTGTAAGAGGTACTGATTTTAGTGGTGATATTATGGAAAATCGTGAGATAATCCGTTGTTATAGTGGTGCTATTAGCGTAGAGTTGGATAATGGAGGTATCAAAGATATTCTTTCAGGAATGCTTATAGAGATAACTGATAAGAGTGTAAATATCAAAAGAAATATGAAAAATATGCCATTTGAAAAGGTTATGTATAAGAGTAAACTTGCACCACAAAGAGTTTCTGATATAACTCAAAGATTGGTAAAACCAGAAGATATACCTTGTAAACCTTATGAGGTGGAAGAGCAGTAGGTAAGTTAAAGGAGTAATTATGAGAGTGTTTTTTTTATTAGTATGTTTAAATATTTTTGTTATGGCAAGTACAACAAATGCCAAAAAAATGTATGAACATAAGAATTATTTGGGGGCTATTGAAGAGCTTAAAAAATCTACAAGTGAGTATGGTAATCCTCAACTTCATTTGATTTGGGCAAAGAGTGCAGAGGCTATTGGTAATAATATAGAGGCTATGAGTGCTTATGAGAGGGTTTTGATGTTAGAACCATCTAATATTAAGGTAAAAAAAGCATTAGCTAAAGTCTATGTAAAACTTAAAAAGTTTAAATTAGCAAAAGCTATTATTAATCAACTCAAAGAGGAAGACCTTGATTTTAAAGAGATTAAAATAATCAATGAAAAAGAGGTAGCTACACACTCTATTAAAGGTTCTGGTTCTTTTGCTGTTGGTTATGATGATAATATTAATATAAGTGCTGATAAGGATATATTAGATACCTATTATGGTACTACAGTTCACCCTAATGAGACATCAAGTATATTTTATAGAGCTACTGCAAATATAAAGTTTTTAAAAGAACTTACTTCTAATTGGTATCTCAAAGCATCATTACATGGATATTATAATGTTAATGGAAAAACTAATCAATATAATATATTCTTATCTACTACAAGATTTGGAGCAGGGTATTATAAAGAGGGTAGTTATAATGTATATGTACCAGTAAGCTATAGTACACTTCATTATCTTACTACTGATTTACTAAAGTTTTATAGTATATCTCCTCAAATTGATATATTTTTATCAAAAGATTTAATCTTAAGTTTAAACTCTAAATTTGAGAGAAAAAGCTTTTTGAATGCTGTAGATAAAAATAGAGATGAAACAAGCACTGCTATTGGTGCAACTCTTTATTATAAATTTGATAAAAACTTTCTATTTTTAGATACAGAGTATCAAAAATTTACATCTAATAGAATAGTACCAGATGATTTTGTAGATAGAGAGAGCATAACTGTAGTAGCAGGTGTAAATTATAGATTTACTGAAGATATTACAGGAAAATTCTCATATAAAGTAATATTTGGTGATTATGATGATGTTATATTTAATCCTGCAGGTACTCCAACAACAGAACTTAGAGATGATACATTCCATCAAATTAATCTTAAAGTTTCAAAGAGAATTACTAATAATTTAGAGGTTTTTGTAGAAGATGAATATACAAAAAATAGTAGTAACCATATTCCAGCTGATTATGACAAAAATGTCTTTATGGTTGGAATTGGTTTGAAGTTTTAGGAGTTTATGATGTTGAAAATATTTAGTTTAATGATATTAATGGGTGCATTTTTGTTTGCTAATATAGGTACTATTATGGCGATGAAAGGTAGTGCTTCTATAGATAGGTCAGGTAGGACTTTAAAAGCTAAGAGTGGAATGAGCATATTAAATGGTGATGAAGTTATCACACGAAATAGTAGTAGAGTACAAGTTATCTTAAAAGATAATACAACTTTAACTATTGGTGCAAATTCATCTTTTGAGTTTTCTAAATTCTATTTTGATGGTAGCAAAAAATCTAGCGTAAGATTAAAAGCTAAGAGAGGATTTTTTAGAGCAGTTACAGGTAAAATAGCCAAAATAGCACCAAAAAGATTTAAGGTAAAAACAGTATCTGCAACTATTGGAATTAGAGGAACTGATTTTAGTGGTAATATAATGGATAAAAGAGAGGTTATTAGATGTTATAGTGGGGCTATTAGTGTGAAGCTAGATAAAGGTGGAGTCAAAAACCTTTTAGCTGGAATGTTAATAGATATAACAGATAAAAATGTTGATATTAAAAGTAATTTGAAATCTTTACCATTTGAAAAGGTAATTGATAGTGATGATATTGATGATATTACACCACCAAAAGATATAAATCATCGTTACGAACCAAGTCATAATAGTGAACCATATTATTATGACCAACCTTATAATTATTAAATAGGATAGATATGCAACGAAGTCTTTTGAAATTTGTTATAGCTTTAATATTAGCACTATTACTTTCGTGGGCATATCTATTTATTCCTCAATCATTTCAATCTATTGATAGTAGATTGAGGGATTTTCTATTTGTTATTCGTGGTGAGTTGCCCAAAAATAACAATGTTGTAATTGTAGATATTGATGAAAAAGCACTTGATAAGTTTGGTCAATGGCCATGGCAGAGAAATATTTTTGCAAATTTATTATATAAACTTACAGAGGCAAAAGCAGGAATTATTGGTCTTGATGTTGTTTTTGCTGAACCTGATGGAACTTCCCCACATATATTTGCCAAAAGATTTCCAGAACTCAAAGATAAATTAGAGAATTATGATGAGTATTTAGCTACATCTTTTTCTAAAACTCCAGTAGTTGGTGGTTATACATTTTTATTTGAAAATGCCAAAGAGGATAGAACACCCAATATCCCAGCTACATTTATAGAAAAAGGATTGTCTCAAAATGTATCTATTTTGCGACCAAAAGGAATAGCACTAAATATTGATATATTGCAAAATTCACTATATTCTAGTGGGTTTTTTAATAATATTCCAGACCTTGGAGGAATGATAAGACATGTACCTCTAATTATGAAATATAAAGATGTGATATATCCATCTTTGGCATTAGAGATGATTAGAATATATCAAAGTGAAAATATAGTTGAGATTAATGGTGATGATATTGCTATTGATAATATTAAAATAGGTGATTTGAAAATTCCTACTGATAAAGAGGGTAGAATTGTATTAAATCCAAGAGGTCCACAACGACACTTTAAATATATTAGTATAGCCGATATATTCAATGGTACTTTTAATCCCAAAGATATTGAGGGAAAATTTGTCTTAATTGGAACTTCTGCTATGGGACTAATGGATTTAAGGGCAACTTCATTTGATAATAGTATGCCAGGGGTTGAAGTCCATGCCACTGTAATTGATAATATTCTAACAGGAGATATTTTACAAAAAAGTGTAGAGGCTAGAGTTTATGATTTGATAATTATTTGGTTAATAATATTTATTATGGTTATGTTATTTTCATTAGTATCATCATTACTTATTATTCCACTAGCTTTGATTATAAGTTATATACTATTTAAAATATTTTTTATTTCATTATTTACTTATGGTATGGTATTAAATTTACTTTTCCCACTATTATCATTTATATTTGCAATGTTTGTATCTATTATAGTTGATTATATTATATCTTCTAAAAGAGAACAAGATGCTAAAAGAATGCTTGGAAAAAAGGTATCTCCTGCTGTGATGGATTATCTTTTAGAGAATTCAAAAGATGATTTGATTAAATCAAAAGAGGTAGAGGCTACAATATTTTTTAGTGATATTCGCTCATTTACAACCATTTCAGAAAAGATTGGCTCACCAGATAGATTAATTACAATGCTTAATCGTTATATGACACCAATGGTAGATAATATTATTCATCATAAAGGTACTATTGATAAATTTATTGGTGATGCTATTATGGCATATTGGAATGCCCCATTAGAGATAAAAAATCATACAGATATGGCATTAAATAGTGCTATAGAACAGATTGAGATGTTAGCATCTATTAATAGTGAGATTACACCTGAATATGATGTAAATATTAATATAGGGATAGGTATTCATACAGGATTAGTAACAGCTGGAGATATGGGTGCAAAGGGTCGTTCTGATTATACAATTATTGGTGATAATGTAAATTTAGCTTCACGATTAGAGGGACTCACCAAGCAGTATGGGGCAAATATATTAATCTCTAAAGCATCTTATGATAGATTAACACAAGAGTATAAAATTCGTCCAATAGACCTAGTAGAGGTAAAGGGTAAGAGTAAAGCAGTAGAGATTTATGAAATAATATGTAATAATAAAGATATATCAATTAATGAGATAGATGAGTATAGTGAGGCTATTAAGTACTATAGAGAGGGTAGAGTAGATGATGCTCTTATAATATTTGATAAACTACAAAACTCTAATCCATCTCTATTGTATGAAGTTTATCAAAAAAGATGTAGCTATTTTATAGATAATAGTGATATAGAGTTTAATCCTATATTGAAAATGACTACAAAGTAGTTAATGATATATTAACAAGCTAAGATAAAGTCAAAAACTGTGATAATTACAGATATTAATTGAAATAAAGGAACTTTACATTGAAATCTTTTAAGTATTTAGGAGTAGCTTCTATTTTCTATATTATAATGATTTTTAGTAGTGGGTGTAGTCAAAGAAACTGTTATGGTAAGAACTGTACAATTTCAGCTAATCACCCTACAATGAAGCCATATAAAATCCGTGGAATTCTATATCGTCCTACTTTTGTAAGAGTGGGTGATAAGATGAAAGGAGTTGCTAGTTGGTATGGACCTGGTTTTCATGCAAAGCAGACTAGTAATTGTGAAACTTATGATATGTATGCTATGACAGCAGCTCATAAGACTTGGCCTATGAATACTATGGTGAGGGCTACTTGTAGAGATACAGGCAAAAGTGTAATAGTTAGAATTAATGATAGAGGTCCATTTGTGAGTGGTAGGGTTATTGATTTGAGTTTTAAAGCTGGTAAGAAGTTGGGATTAGATAAAAAGGGTATCACTAAGATTAAATTAGAGGTCTTAGGATTTAAAGGTAAAGTTAGAAAACCGGTTAAAAAATATGTTACAAAAAGTAAGAATAATAGTTATGTAGATAAAGTATTATTAAGTAATTTTGCTGTTCAAGTTGGTTCATTTATGGATTTAAATATGGCAAAAAATTATAAAATACGATATACATCTATCTCAAGAGATTATAAAATTTCTATAAAAATTGTTCAAGTTGATAGTATTACATATTATAGAGTCTGGATTCAAGGGTTCAAGTCAGAGAATGAGGCAAAAGATTTTATTAAAAAGAACTCAATTTATGGGGCTATTGTAACAAGGGGAGATAGTGGTGAAAATTGTAAGAGAGACTAAAGAGACTAATATAGAGGTCTCTATTAATTTATATGGTAAGGGAGTCTCTAATATTAATAGTGGTGTTGGATTTTTAGACCATATGTTAGAGGCATTATCAAAACATTCTGGAATTGATATTAATGTAAGTTGTGATGGTGATACGCATATAGATGACCATCACTCTGTAGAGGATATTGCTATTGTATTGGGTCAAGCTATTAATAAGGCATTATATCCAATAAGCAATATAGAGAGATATGCAAATGTTAGTATTGTAATGGATGAAGCCTGTGTAAGTTGTGATTTAGATATTTCTAATCGTCCATTTTTAGTTTTTGAACTTCCAATTGATGGTAAAGTTGGCAATTTTGATTGTGAATTAGTAGAAGAGTTTTTTAGAGCTTTTGTATTTAACGCATCAATTACAACTCACCTTATATATCAAAGAGGTAAAAATAAACACCATATAATAGAGGCATCATTCAAGGCACTAGCTGTAGCCCTAAGAAGAGCTATTACAATAAATAAAAATCTTGGAATTCCAAGTACAAAGGGTATAATATGAGTATAAAACTAATAGTTTTAGATGTAGATGGGACTATGACAGATGGTTCAATAACATACTCTTGTAAGGGTGAAGAGATAAAATCTTTTAATGTAAAAGATGGATTAGCAATTGTAAGTTGGATAAAACTAGGTAGAGAGGTAGCTATTATTACAGGACGGAAATCTCCTATTGTTGAAAAAAGAGCAAAAGACCTTAATATTAAACACTGTTATCAAGGGATTAGTAATAAAAGAGATATTTTAGAATCTATTTTAGATGGACTTGAGTTAACTATGGAGAATGTGGCATCTATTGGAGATGATTTAAATGATTATAATATGCTCAAAGCATCACAAATATCTTTTGTACCAAAAGATGCTAGTAGTTTTGTAGAGAGTGAAGCAGATGTAATATTGAGTAATCGTGGTGGTGATGGGGCTGTTCGTGAGATGATAGAGTATTTAATAAGAAAAGAGGGATTAGAAGAAGAGTTTGTAGGTCTTTGGAAATAGATGAACCCTAAATCTATACTAGGTATGATAGTAATAGTAATAGTTTTGGTCTTATCTATATATCAATTAAAAGATAGTAGCAAAATCAATTTAAAACCAAAAATCTTTAAAGAGATTGAGTTTAAAAATTCTAAAATTATAGAGGTTGATGCTACTTCTATTTTAAACACTACTTATAGCACTATATTATATAGAGTCAAAGATAGTGTTACAATGATTGATATGAATTTTTCTAATAGTTCTATTTTACTTTTAAAATCAAAAAAAGCTATTGATAGAGATAATAAGATATATTTTTATGATGATGTAGAGTTTCATAGAGATATGGGATTTATCTATTATACTAGTGAAGCTTTGTATCATAGAAAAAGTGAAATATTAAATATAGATAAGAGATTTAAAGCAGTTAGAGGTAATGATCTCTTTTTTGGAAGCAAGATGGAGTATGATACAAAGATAGGTGCAATTACTGCTAAAAATACTGATTCTATTTTTATATTAAAATGATATAATATCAATTAAAAACTAGGCTAATAAACTTTGAAATATTTTATACTAATTACAGTGATATTTATAACTTCTCTTCTTGCTTCAAAAGTAGAGATAACCTCAGATAGTTTTTATACTGATGAGAATGATAATAGAGTATATTTTGTAGATGATGTTAAGGTAAAAAAAGAGAAAGATAGATTAAATAGTAAGCTACTTATAGTATATTTCAATGATAATAATGAGACCAAAAGTTATAAAGCTACTGGTGATGTGAAATTTGATATATATAAAAATGATATAAACTATAAAGGTAGTGCTAATAGTGTAGAGTATATCGTAAAAGAGAGTAAGTATATTTTTATTGGTGATGCTATTATACATGACCTTACAAATAGTAGAGATATATCTGGAGATGAGATTATCCTATATTCTAAAAGTGGCAAAGCTATAATTAAAAGTATATCCAAAAAACCTAGTAAATTTATATTTGAGATGGAATAATAATGCAAGAGATTAGATTAATAGAGGCAAATTTTATAAAATCAGCACAGAGTATTAATGACTCCCTAGATGAGTCAATTAGTGAAGTTGTATTTTTGGGGCGTTCTAATGTAGGTAAGAGTTCTACAATTAATGGACTTACAAATAGAAAGAATTTAGCAAAAAGTTCTGCCACACCAGGTAAAACACAGCTTATTAACTTTTTTGATATAAGATATAGAGTAGAGAGTGATTATACTCTTAGATTTGTAGATTTACCTGGATTTGGATATGCTAAAGTATCTAAAACACTCAAAGAGGTGTGGCAAAAGAACCTTGTAGAGTTTATCCAACAAAGAGTGGCTATTAGAGTCTTTATTCATATTAGAGATGCAAGACATCCCCATGCTATGATTGATGAAGATGTAGAGGAGTATATATCAAAGTTTCTAAGAGGAGACCAAAAATATCTTACAATCTTCACAAAATATGATAAGTTAAATCAAAAAGAGAGAAACAAGCTTAAAAAAGAGTTTCCAAACTCTATTAAAATATCTAATCTCAAAAGAGTAGGGTATGATAAAATACACAAAGAGATATTAACACATATTTTTGGAGATATAAGTTGATACAACTTAGAAAAGCAGGACTTCGTGATATATCATCAATGCAGTCTTTAGTAGTCTCTAAAGTCTCTGATGGCACAATCTTAGCAAGAAGTGATGATGAGGTAGCTACTAATATTAGAAGTTATATGGTAGCATTAGATGAAGATAAAATCATAGGTTATATGGCACTTCATATTCACTCATCAAGATTGGGCGAAATTAGAAGTTTGATAGTAGAAGAGAGGTATAGAGGCAAGAGAGTGGGCAAGGCATTGGTAGAATCTGCTATTGATGAGGCTAATAATATAGGATTAGAAGAGGTTTTGGTACTTACTTATTTACCTAAATTTTTTCAAAAATTATCCTTTAAAGAGATAGATAAATCTGATATTCCAGAACATAAAATTTGGGCAGATTGTATTAAATGTTTACATTTTCCTATATGTGATGAAATATCATTAGTCTATAAGGTATGAAAAGTATAAAATGGATAGAGTAGATAGAAAAAAAAGAAACAGAGCCATTGTCTATTTATGGATATTTATTATATTTTATCCTATGATATTTACTCTATATAACTTCTCTCCTCCTCTACTTGGCATAGCATCATATCTATTATTAGATGCTTTTGAGAGGCGAGATAATATGTTTATAGCTTTGGCTATAGTTTATATGTTAAATATTGATATAAATTTTTCTATGCCTATGTTTTTGGATATATTAACCACTCTATTTTTATATATAGTTATATATCCCAAGTTATTAGTTATTAATCACTGTAAAATGTGTGTAGCATCTATTATTGTAATACTATTTAATCTTATATATTTAGAGTTGACACTGTTATATGGGTATATATTTCAAGTAGAGATAGTAGAAATTGATAGTGTTTTATTTGTATATTTGATATTTGATTTTGTAATGGTGCTTTTTATATGAAGTATAAAATAGTTGTTGTAATATTTTCTCTATTATGGGCAGGGTTGATATATAGAGTATATAGTATTAGTATTAAATCAAATTTTTATTATGAAAAATTGGCAAAAGATAATATAGAAAAAAAGATGTATATGAAGCCAATTCGTGGAGAGATACTAGATAGAAATGGCAAAATATTAGCTCAAAATAAGATAGGATTTTCTATACTAATTGCACCACATCTCAATAGAAAAGGTAAGACTCTATTAGATGATACTATAAATGAAATTATATCCTATTTTCCAAAACTTGATAAAAAAGTGATGTTAAAAGTATATAAAAAGAGTTCATCTGCTTATAATCATAAATTTATCAAGGTTGTTGATTTTATCAAATATGAAAATATGATTAATATCTATCCAATTTTGAGTCTAAATAAAAATATAGATATAGAAGCAGAGACTAGTAGATTTTATCCTTATGGTAAATACCTTTCTCATATTACAGGCTATATAGGTCGTTCTAATAAAAAAGAGAATAAAAAAGATAGTATAGTTGATATTGTTGGTAAGATTGGTAAAACTGGATTAGAACGAACTTATAATAAAATATTACAGGGTGAATTAGGCTATACAATACATAAAGTAACAGCACGAAATAAAGAAGTAGAGCTTTTAAAAGAGGTTTATCCTCAAAGTAATAGAAATATTAGAACAAATATTGATGTAGATTTACAAAAAATGATATATGATAGATTTGGAGATGCTTCAGGGGCAGTAATTGTGATGAGAACTAATGGAGAGATTTTATCAGCAGTTTCTGTACCAAGTTTTGACCCTAATATGTTTGTTGGTGGGATTAGCTTTAAAAATTGGAAAATATTGCAAAATAATTTAGACCACCCTTTTACAAATAAGTTTATTCATGGTACATATCCACCAGGGTCTAGTATCAAAATGGGTATGGCATTAGCCTTTTCCAAATCTATGCCACAAGTTTTAGATAATAGTGAAAACTGTTTTGGATATATTAAACTCGGGAAAAGAGGGCATAAGTTTAGATGTTGGAATAAGTATGGACATGGTAAAACATCACTTAGAAAAGCAATTAGAGAGAGTTGTGATGTATATTTTTATGAAAAAAGCCTTAAAGTTGGTATTAATAATATGGCAAAATATCTTAAATCATTTGGTTTAGGGGTAAAGAGTGGAGTTGATTTGCCTTTGGAGTATAAAGGAATAATTCCAGATAAAGATTGGAAAAGAAAACGATTTGGACAATCTTGGTATAAAGGTGAGACTGTTATAGCATCTATTGGACAGGGGTATGTACTATCTACCCCTATGCAAATTGCTAGATATACAGCACTTCTAGCATCTTCAAATCTTGTTACTCCTCAAATTGCTCAAAAGGTAGATAGTGAGAAAGTCCAACCAATTCAAATACCGATAAAATTTAATATAAATCATCTTACTCAAATAAGAAATGGTATGTATGATGTATGTAATAGTAAAAAAGGTACAGCATATAAAGCCCTACATAATCTACCATTTTTAATAGCAGGAAAAACAGGTACATCACAAGTTGTATCAATACCACAACATGAAAAAAATAGAATGAAAGAGAAAGATATGGAGTATTATCGCCGTTCTCATGCGTGGATTACAACCTATGCCCCATTTGATAATCCTCAAATTATAGTTACAGCTATTGTAGAACATGGTGGACATGGTGGTAGTACAGCAGGACCAATAGTTGCTGATATTTATAGATGGCTAGATGAACATAATTATATAATTAAAAAGGAGAGTAGAGATGTTGAGTAGAAGTGATAGAGAGATAATAGAGAGTTCAATTAGAGATATAAAAGATTTTCCAAAAGAGGGTATAATTTTTAAAGATATTACAACTCTTCTTGGGGATAAAAAAGCTTTTAAAATTTTAATGAACCATTTAGAAGATAGATATAAATCTTATAATTTAGATTATATTGCAGGAATTGATGCAAGAGGATTTATATTTGGTTCAATCCTTGCAGATAGATTAAATATTGGATTTGTACCTATTAGAAAAAAAGGTAAACTACCATTTACAACAGTAGCTCAAAAGTATTCTTTGGAGTATGGTTTTGATGAGGTAGAGATTCATATTGATGCTTTTGAAGAGGGAGATAGAGTGCTATTAATAGATGATTTAATAGCTACAGGAGGCACAGCAGAAGCAGGTGAGACTTTGATTAATCAAGTTGGTGCTATTTGTGTAGAGAACTGTTTTATATTAGAATTAGCATTTTTAAATGCTAGAGATAGACTAAAAGCACCAGTATATTCAGTAGTGGAGATTAATTAATAATGCAAAACTCTACCGTGATTACTAAAATAGTAAATGCACTATCATTAGAAAAAGATGATATTCAAAAAATATATAAGCTAGAAGATAGAGATATTACTATTAATGATATTGATAAACTATTTAATGAAGCTAGTTATGAAGATTTAGGTATCTTTTTAGATGGATTAATAAGCTTTAAAAGAGGCAAATTAGATAACCCAAAAGAGGTATCTAATGTAGAATTAACCAATAATTTAATACTTAAAAAATTAAGAGTAGCTCTAAATCTCAAAAGTTCAGAACTTATTATAATATTTTCTCTAGCAGATATAGAACTTAAAATGAGTGAAATAAACTCTCTTTTTAGAAAAGAGGGAAGTAAAAACTATAGAGTATGTAGTGATGAGCTATTAGAAATATTTTTAGATGGATTAGATGAATTTTATTATAGTTAAGAAATCATTTAAGTTTAAATAATATAATTTTAACAATTAAATTTAATCAGAATAAGGAATAAGTATGAGAATAATTAAAAGTTCATTATTGATAGCCTCTTTGGCTCTATCTAGTCTAAGTGCTAGTAATGTGATAGCTACTGTAAATGGAAAGAGTATTACTAAAAGTGATGCAGATATATTTCTAAAAGCATCTTCTTCTCCAGATACATTTGATAGTGTTCCAAATGAACATAAAAAATTGATTGTAGATAGATTAATAGAGAGAATTCTATTTATTGAAGCTGCCAAAAAAGATGGTGTAGAGAAAAATCCTCTATACACAGAAAATTTAGAAAAATTAAAAGATGAGTTATTAATTAATTTATGGATGAAAGAACAGATGGCTAATGCTATTGTAAGTAATAGTGAAGCAAAAGATTTTTTTGATAAAAATAAAGAGAAGTTTTCAAATCCTCCAAAAGCAAAAGCTAGTCATATATTACTCAAGAGTGAAGATGAAGCAAAAGCTATTATCAAAGAGCTAGAGGTTTTAAAGGGTGATGAATTAAAAGCTAAGTTTATAGAGTTAGCTAAATCTAAATCAATAGGACCATCAGGAGTTAATGGTGGAGATTTAGGAGAGTTTAGTAGCGAACAGATGGTACCAGAGTTTTCAAAAGCTACATTTGCTCTAAAAGATGGAGAGATAACAAAATCACCTGTAAAAACACAATTTGGTTATCATATAATCTATTTAGAGAAACTAACTCCAAAGAGTGATATGGATTTTGATACTGTAAAAGAGAGTATTGTAAATTCACTTAAACAGCAACAATTTACTACAAAGCTTACAGAAGTAGCAAACGAACTAAGAAATAAATCTAAGATTACAATTATAGATTTAAACTCTACAAAATAGAACTATTAACTAACTATTTACTTTAGTTAGTTAAAATTTAACAAATTATAAGACAAAAAGGGAACAAATGAAAAAAATTATCACAACTTCAATCGTAGCAATAGCATTAGCAACAACAATGGTAAGCGCAAAAGATAAGGTAATTGGTACAGTAGATGGTATTAATATTACAGAAGTAGAGGCTAATAAATTTTTGACAGCTATTACACCAAAAGGTAAAAAAACTATACTTTTTGCTGACCTTAGTAAAAAAGATAAAGACTCTATCGTTAAAAATCTAGCACCAGGTACTCTTATCAAAGCAAAAGCTCTTAAAGAGGTTTCAACAGATGAGAAAGAGCAAATCATAGCTAACTACTGGATGCAAAAGAAATTAGCAGACTTTAAAGCTACTGATGCTGAAGCAAAAAAAATCTATACAAAAAATAAAAAGAGTTATGTAAAAAACAAAAAACAACTAACATTTAAAGATGTAAAAGATTTTATCAAAATGCAAATCAAACAGAAAAAACTTGTTGATAGCGTAATGAAAAAAGCAAAAGTTGTAATTTCAAAATAATTTAATTTATCTAAGGAAAATATATGTCTCTAAAAGTTTTGGATAGTATAGATGCTGGTGTGGTAACTGGTGATAGTCTCACAAGATTGTTTGTCATTGCAAAAGAGGAGGGTTATGCCCTTCCTGCTGTAAATGTAGTTGGTACAAACTCTATTAATGGGGTTTTGGAGACTGCAAAAGATGTTAATTCCCCTGTGATTATCCAATTCTCAAATGGTGGTGCTTCATTTTATGGAGGTAAAGGTATAGATTCTGATACCTCTGCCACTCTTGGTGCAATATCAGGGGCAAAACATATTCATATTATGGCAGAGGCTTATGGTGTGCCTGTGATTATTCATACAGACCATGCGAGTAGAAAATTACTTCCTTGGATAGACTCTCTACTAGAAGCTAGTGAAGCACATTACAAAATTTATGGTAAACCTTTATTCTCTTCTCATATGATAGACCTTTCAGAAGAGCCAATAGAAGATAATATCGCTACTTGTAAAAAATATCTTGAAAGAATGTCTAAAATAGATATGACTTTAGAGATAGAACTAGGAGTAACAGGTGGAGAAGAGGATGGAATAGATAATAGTGATATTGATAATGCTCTACTCTATACTCAACCATCAGAGGTAGCTTATGCCTATGAAGAGCTTAGTAAAATTAGCCCAAACTTTACAATAGCAGCATCATTTGGTAATGTCCATGGTGTATATAAACCAGGCAATGTAATGCTTACCCCAAAAATACTTGATAACTCTCAAAAGTTTATAGAAGAGAAGTATAATACTCCTAAACAACCTATTAACTTCGTATTTCACGGTGGTTCTGGTTCTGAACTTGCTGATATTAGAGAGGCTATTGAGTATGGTGTGATTAAGATGAATATTGATACTGATACTCAATGGGCTTTTTGGGCTGGTACAAAAGAGTATGAGGCTAAATATAGAGATTATTTACAATCTCAAATTGGTAATCCTGATGGGGAGGATAAACCAAATAAAAAATATTATGACCCAAGAAAATGGCTTAGAGAGGGTGAAATTTCTCTAAAAAATAGACTTAAACGCTCTTATGAAGATTTAAATGCTATAAATAGAAACTAGATTTGCTTTATGATGTTATAGTCATTGGTGGTGGTGGGGCAGGAATGATTGCCTCTATCACTGCTAAAACAACCAATCAAAATGTACTACTATTAGATAAACTCCCATCTCTTGGAGTGAAACTCAAAGCTACTGGTGGTGGCAAATGTAATCTTACAAACAAGCTATCTCAAAATGAATTTATAGATAAATTTGGTAAAAATGGTAGATTTATTAGAGATGCCTTATCTCAATTTAACTCAAATGATTTAATCAAATTCCTATTAGATATAGGAGTAGAGACGACATCACTTGATGGATTTAGAGTATTTCCTACAAGTCGTAACTCTCAAACAGTATTAAATGCTTTTATCAAAGAGCTTTATAGATTAGAGATAGATATTAAACTCAATCAATTAGTAACTAAAATAGATAAAAAAGATAATATATTTCAAATCACAACCAATCAAAATAGTTTCAACTCCAAAAATATAATTATAGCCTCTGGTGGATTAGGATTTAGCTCTCTTGGGGCTGATATTAATGGATATAAACTAATAGAAGATATTGGACATAAAATCACTCCTCTATACCCTGCTATGAAACCATTATCCACTATTGAGAGTTGGGTATCTAATTGTAGGGCTGATACAATATCACAAGTAGAGATTAGAGTTGATATAAAAAAGCATAAAAAACTCAAAGCCAAAGGGGATTTAATATTTACCCAAAATGGAATTAGAGGACCTCTTATATTAGATTTTGCAAGAGAACTTACCCCATTAATAGCAAAATATGGTAAAGTGCCTATTTTATTAAATTTTATCAAAGGCAAAAATGAAGAGGATATAAGAGTATATCTCAAAAACTCTCAAAAAGATAAAACTATATTAGAGATAATATCTAATCTTATACCAAAATCAGTAGCAATAGAGATTTTAAAACTATCAAATATTGATATAGATATAAGATACAATCAAATATCAGGATATAATAGAGATATACTAATCAAAAATTTAGTATGGACTCCTCTTACAATTATAGATAATAACTATTTTAAAGATGCAATGGTTACAAGAGGTGGAGTATCACTCAAAGAGATAAACCCCAAAACTATGGGTAGCAAAAAGATAGATGGAGTATATTTTGCTGGAGAGGTAATAGATATAGATGGTCCATGTGGAGGATATAACCTACAATGGGCATTTTCTAGTGGAGTCTTAGCAGGTAGATTATTAAAATAATAGCTCTTATTTAAGAGTCTTTATCAACTTCCCTTAAACAAATTTAGAATATAATTCCAAACTTATTTTGTAATAAGTAAATACTCAGGTAGTTATTCCTTGAATGGTTGCGATATTTATCGTTGATGACTGCTGAGGATTAAACCAAAATTTAAACAAACATATAGCAAGGAGCTAAACATGGTAACAATGAAAGATTTATTAGAGTGTGGTGTACATTTCGGTCACCAAACGAGAAGATGGAATCCAAAAATGAAGAAATTTATTTTTGCAGAGAGAAAAAATATCTATATTATTGACTTACAAAAAACATTAAGATACTTTAAATATACTTATAATGTAGTAAGAGATGCAGCAGCAGAGGGTAAAAGCGTACTATTTGTTGGTACAAAAAAACAAGCTAGAAATGCTATTAAAGAACATGCTCAAAGATGTGGTATGCCATTTGTAGCTACAAGATGGTTAGGTGGAATGCTTACAAACTACCCAACAATCAAAAAATCAATTAGAAAATTAGAAATTATTGAACAGATGGAAGAGAATGGTCAAATTGAACTTCTTACAAAAAAAGAGGCTCTAATTTTACTTAGAAAAAAAGAGAAATTAAACTCTTATTTAGAGGGTTTTAGAAATATGAAAACTCTTCCTGATATTATGTTTGTAGTTGATACTGTAAAAGAGCATATTGCAGTAAAAGAGGCTAGAAGACTTGGTATGAAAGTGGTTGCTCCACTAGATACAAACTGTGACCCTGATATTGTAGATTATCCAATCCCTGGAAATGATGATGCTATTCGTTCAATCAACCTATTTTGTAAAGAGATGGCTGATGCTATTATAGAGGGTAGAACTGCTTCTGAAGAGGTTGTAGAAGAGGAAATCGTTGAAGCATCTCAAGAAGAGATAAAAGAGATTGTTGAAGAGGCTAAAACTGAAGAGAGTACAGAGGAAGCAAAGTAATGGCAAATTTTGGTCCAAAAGATATTAAAAAATTAAGAGAGATGACTAGTGCGGGTATGATGGATTGTAAAAATGCCCTAAAAGATAGTGATGGAGATATGGACAAAGCAGTTGTATGGCTAAAAGAAAAAGGTCTCGGTGCTGCTGCTAAAAAAGCTTCTAAAGTAGCTGCTGAGGGTCTTATTGCTGTGAAATTTGATGATAACAAAGCATCTATTGTAGAGATTAACTCTCAAACAGACTTTGTTGCTAAAAATGATACTTTTGTCAATGTTACAAAAGAGATAGCAAATCATGCATTTAATAACTCTCTTGTAGATGCTGATGCTATCAATAATTCAGAGATAGATGGAGAAGCATTTGCTGATTATCTTTCACTTAAAATCTCTAAAATTGGAGAAAACCTTGTAGTTAGAAGAGCAGGTTTTATAGCTGGTGATGATACAACTGCTATAAATGGTTATCTTCATGCAAATGGTCAAATTGGTGTGATTTTATCTGCTAAATGTGATACTCCAGAAGTAGCAAAAGTAATCGCTGTTGAACTTAAAAATATAGCTATGCATATATCTGCTATGAACCCAAAAACTTTGAGTTACAAAGATTTTGATGCAGAGTTTATCGCTAGTGAAACAACAGGTAGAATTGTAAGTATTGAGAAAGAGAATGAAGAGTTGAAAAGACTTGGAAAGCCTCTTAAAAATGTACCTACATATATCTCTATGGCTCAACTTACTGATGAAGTTTTAGCACAAGCTAAAGCTGATATTGAAGCAGAGCTTAAAGCAGAGGGTAAACCTGAAAAAATCTTTGATAGAATTGTACCAGGAAAGATGGAAAGATTTATATCAGATAATACAACTCTTGACCAAGAGTTAGCTCTACTTGACCAAAAATTTGTAATGGATGATAAAATTACAGTAGCTACTCACATTCAAAATGTAGCAAAAAAAGCTGGTGGAAATGCTGAAATAAACTCATTTATTAGACTTGAAGTTGGTGAAGGTATTGAAGTAGAAGAGGAAGATTTTGCAGCAGAAGTTGCGGCACAAATGGGATAAAATCAATATGTAGGCTTTTTGCGCCTACATTTGATTAACTATTTATGTTAATAGAAGCCTTAAATATTGCCCACTCTTTTGATTATGAGTTATATAATAGTATAGATTTCAATCTAAAAAACAATCAAAGTATTGCTATTTTAGGTAGAAGTGGAAGTGGAAAATCTACACTATTATACAACCTATCATCATTTCTAAAGCCCTCACATGGGGATATAAAACTTTTAAATCAAGATATTTATAATATAAGTGAGAGTGATTTAATAAAATTACGAAGATATAATATAGGTATGATATTTCAATCTCACTATCTTTTTAAGGGTATGAATGGGATTAATAATATAGATATTGCTAGGATTTTATCTAATACTCCACAAGACAAAAAACTTTTAGAGAAGCTAGAGATAGAGAGAGTGGTATCTCAAAAAGTATCTGATTTATCAGGTGGGCAACAACAAAGAGTATCAATAGCAAGAGTACTAAATAAACAACCAAATATTATTTTTGCAGATGAACCCACTGGAAACTTAGATAAAACAACAGCAAGACTTGTGATGAAAGTTTTATTAGAGTATATAAGTAGTGGTGAGCGAGGATTAGTCCTCGTAACTCATGATGAAGAGATTGCTAATATGTGTGATAAAATTTATAGATTAGAAGATAAGAAATTAAATGAGATTAAGATTTCAAAATTTTTATAGATACTATAATAATCTATCAATAGAAGATACAATAGAGTATTTTTCTATCTTTGGTGGAGTAGAAGAGCTGATAGAGATTGATATATCACCTACTCTTAGCCAAAGTATATCTAATAATATATTAAAAAACTTCTCTCAATATAGTAATATTATAGCCCCATCATATCTAAGCAAAAAACCATACAGAGATGTCTTGATAGCCATAGCCAAGGGAGATGGAAGAGTATCTAATATACTTAAACGCTCTCATATCTATGACTCTATCACCAAAGATATACTTGATGAATTAATAGAACTAGAGATACTCAAGGAAGAATACTCAAGAGAAAAACCTATCAAACAACACCCCAAACAGAAACTAAAAAAACATCTAAGAGGCTATCAAATAGAGTCTAAAATAAGATTTGTAGAACCATTTTATCGTTTTTGGTTTGGATTTGTAGAGCCATTTAGATTGGAGATTAAAGATAATATTTATGATAACTTTATAGAATATTTTGAGTTACACCATAATAGATTGATGAGTTTGGTATTTGAACAGCTCTCAAATGAGATTATAAACTATAAATTTGAGACTATATCAAGTGGTAGCTATTGGAATAGAGATAGTGAGTTTGATATATTAGCAGTTACTACAAATAAAAAAATAATAATTGGTGAATGTAAATATAAAAATAGAAAAATATGTAAAAATGAATTAACAAAATTGCAATATAAAACCACTCAAAATGGTATAAATGTAAATTACTATGCACTATTTTCTAAAAATGGATTTTCCAAAGAGCTAATGAAGAGCAGAGATAAAAATCTACTGCTATATACTCTTGATGATTTTAAAGAGTATTTAATAGAAATATGATAAATGGTCTGGTGGTGCTTGGTGTGGGCAAATTGGTATATTTGGGGTACAAAAAATAGATAGTATGGTGTAATTACAATTACACCAATTTAAAATAATCAATAGAATGGTATAATACCAAACCACAAATACAACACAAGATAATAAATATGAAAAAAACACTTACAATAATAGATACATTTGGCTTCTTTTTTCGCTCATACTATGCTTTGCCACCTCTTAAAAGCTCAAAAGGGTTTCCTACTGGGCTACTTACAGGATTTATTAAACTTATAGAAAATCTTCAATCAAATAGTAGTAGTGATTATTTGGTATTTGCTTTAGATAGTAAAGGTAAGACATTTAGAAATGAGCTATATAGCGAGTATAAATCTCATCGTCCTACACCACCAGAGGATTTAACCAAACAGTTACCAATAGCTATTGAGTGGATTAGAGAGATGGGATTTGCTAATATTGCAAAAGATGGATATGAAGCTGATGATGTGATAGCTACTCTTGCTAAATGGGGAGTAGCACAAGGGCTAAAAGTAGAAGTTATATCTCATGATAAAGATTTATATCAACTAATTGATGATGATAAAGTTGTGATGTATGATAGTATCAAAAAGCAACATATTACCACCAAAGAGGCTTATGAGAAGTTTGGAGTATATCCCAAAGACTTTACCAATTTTCAAGCAATCTTAGGAGATAGTGCTGATAATATTGCAGGGGTTAAAGGTATTGGGATTAAAGGGGCTTCAAAGCTTATCAATGAGTATCATACTTTAGAAAATATCTATGATAATATTGTAGATGTTAAGCCACCACGAACTCAAAAACTACTTTTAGAATCTAAAGAGAGTGCATTTTTATCAAGAGAGTTAGTAACTCTAAAAGATGATATATTCAGAGATTTTGATATTAATAGCTTTATATTTGAAGATAAAAATTATCTTACACCACTATTAGAAGATTTTGAAAAATATGAGATGAAACAAGCTATTAAATTAGCATCAATAGATGATGATATAGAAGAGATACAAAATATAGAGTTTAAACACTATACAATCAATGATATAGATACTCTAAATAGCATTATAGATAAAATTGATAAAGATAGTATTATAGCCTTTGATACAGAGACCACGGGACTTGATACCAAAATAGTCTCTATTGTAGGATTTTCATTTAGTTTTGATGATAATAGTGCATATTATATACCTATTTCTCATAATTATTTGGGAGTAGATACTCAAATAGAACTCAATGATGGATTAGATGCTATCAAAAGATTATTTGAGTTTAAAATAGTAGGACAAAATCTAAAATTTGATTTATCACTACTATATAATAGATATAATTTTGATAATATCACTCCTTATGGGGATACTATGGTAATGGCATGGCTTATTAATAGCTCATCTAAAGTAGGATTAGACTTTTTAAGTCAAAAATATTTTAATTATAAGATGAAACCATTTAAAGAGTTAGTCAAAAAAGGGGAAGACTTTAGTAGTGTAGATATAGAGTTAGCCTCTTTTTATGCGAGTGAAGATGCTTTTATTACAAGAAAATTATATTTTAAACTATTAGATATACTCTCACCTACACTTATAGAGGTAGCCCAAAATATAGAGTATCCATTTATTAATATCTTATCAAATATAGAGAGAAATGGTATCAAAGTAGATATAGGTAAGATGATAGAGTTAGAGAGTAGATTAGAAGAGAGACTCAAAGGACTTACAGATAAAATATATCTTCAAGCAGATGAAGAGTTTAATATCAAATCACCCAAACAATTAGGGGTAATTTTATTTGATAAATTGGGGTTAGATGGTGGTAAAAAGCGAAGCACAAACGAGAAGATACTTAAAAGCTTAGAGGATAACCACCCAATAATCTCTCTAATATTAGAGTATCGTGAGTATCAAAAGATATTATCAACATATATCAAACCACTTAAACTATTAGCCCAAAAGAGAGAAGATAATAGAATTTTCACAAGCTTTTTACAGGCAGGGACAGCTACAGGACGATTAAGTTCAAAAGACCCAAACCTACAAAATATCCCCGTAAGAAGTGAGTTAGGAAGAGAGGTAAGAGGAGCTTTTATAGCTAGAGAGGGATATAAATTAGTAGGAATTGACTACTCACAAATAGAACTTAGATTACTTGCTCACTTTAGCCAAGATAAGGCACTCTTAGAGGCATTTAATAGTGGATTAGATATTCATCTTGCTACTGCAACTAAACTTTTTGGAGAAGCTAAAGCCAAAGAGAAACGCTCATTTGCCAAATCTATAAACTTTGGACTATTATATGGAATGGGAAGTAGAAAACTATCACAAGAGTTAAATATATCTACCAAAGAGGCAAAAGAGATTATTACAAACTATTTTGAAGCATTTCCAACTGTAAGAGGCTTTTTAGATAGCATAATAGAAAAGTGTAAAGTAGATGGTTTTGTAGAGACTATTAGCAGTAGAAAACGAATGTTTGATTATGAAAATGCCAATGCTATGGGTAAGGCATCAATAGATAGAGAGTCTGTAAATACACTATTTCAAGGAAGTGCCTCTGACCTTATTAAATTATCTATGATAGAGATTGATAAGGTTATAGATGAAAATGAGGCATTAATGCTACTACAAATTCATGATGAACTTATATTTGAGATAAGAGATGACAAAGTAGAAGAACTAAGTCATAAATTTGCCAAAATTATGGAAAATATTATATTATTAAATGTAAAATTAGAGTGTAGTATTACTGTTGGGGATAATTGGGGAGAGTTGAAGTAGATTATTATGATATAATAAATAAAAAAAGATAAAAATGAAAAATATATTAAAAGAGTATCTACCATATTTGATAGAGTACAAAAGAAGATTTATATATGCAATATTAGGAATGTTAGCTGTTGCTATTGGTACGGCAGGGACTGCTCATTTAATCAAGCCTATCTTAGATGATATATTTATTAATAAAGATAGAGATATGTTATTTATATTGCCATTTATGTTTGTGTTTGTATTTGGACTAAAGGGATTTGGTAAGTATGTCCAGACATATTATATGGCATATATTGGGCAAGATGTAGTACGCAGAATGAGAGATGATATTGTAACTCATCTTACATATTTGGATATTGAGTATTTTAAATCTACTCATACAGGAGAGATACTCTCACGAGTTATAAATGATATTACACGAATTCAAAATGTAGTAGCTTATATTATACCAAATCTATTTCGTGAGATTTTTACTACAGTTATTTTGACACTATATATTATATATCTTAGTCCTAAACTTGCTCTATATTTTTTGGTTTTTATGCCTTTGATTATCTATCCTGTATCAATACTTGCCAAAAAGATGAGAAAATACTCCAAGCTTTCACAAGAGAGTACTGCTGATATGACGGCACGATTAGGAGAGATATTTAATAATATAGAGGTAATCAAATCTAACTCATCACAAGAGTTTGAAGCCAAAAGATTTGCAAAAGATAACTATTTAGTCTTTAGGTTTCTTATCAAACAGATTAAAATCAATGCACTAACCTCTCCTGTGATGGAGATAGTTGGTGCAGTGGCGATTGGTATGGTGATATATGTCGGTGGTAATGAGGTGATAGATGGAGATATGAGTGTAGGAAGTTTCTTTGCTTTTGCTACGGCTCTATTTTTGCTTTATGACCCAATTAGAAGATTATCATCACTTCACAATCAATCACAAGATGCAATAATGGCAAATATCCGTATGAGAGATTTACTCAATAAAAAGCCAACTATTATAGATGGTAGTATAGAACTAATAGATGATATTTCTAAAATAGAATTTATAGATACAAGAGTAAATTATGGAGATAAAGAGATATTAAAAGGTGTTAATCTAATCATAAATAGAGGAGATTATATAGCATTTGCAGGAGAGAGTGGAGCAGGGAAAAGCTCTCTTATGAATTTAATTGTAAGATTATATGATAGTTTTGATGGAAAAGTAGAGATAAATGGTATTGATATAAAAGATTATACATTAAAATCACTACACAATAAAATAGGACTTGTAACACAAAGGGTATTTATATTTAATGATACAATAGCCTCAAATGTGGCATATAATTATGGAGAGATTGATAGAGTTAGAGTAGTAGAAGCACTAAAAAGAGCAAATGCTTTGGAGTTTGTAGAGAAGTTAGAGAGAGGGATTGATACACTACTAAGTGAAAGTGGAGAGAACCTATCAGGTGGGCAAAGACAAAGAATAGCACTAGCAAGAGCAATATATAAAAACCCTCAAATACTACTATTAGATGAAGCTACTTCAGCACTAGATAATAGAAGCGAAGAGCTAATAAATAAGGCACTATTTAAACTTAAAAAAGATATGATAATAATCTCTATTGCACATAGAGATAGTAGTATAGATAATGCAGATACTCTATATCTATTTAGAGATGGTGGGATAGGTGATTAAGATGGTAATATTATCAGTATATAACTAAACTAAAAATCCAATAAATAAAGCACTATTTGAGCTTAAAAATGATATGATAGCAGATTTAGTATATTTATTTAAAAATATTAAGATAGATAATAATTAGTAGGGTTATATGATATGAAAAAATTAATAATTTTATTTCTAATGATATTTAGTATTTTAAATGCAGATGATACTAAATATCCATTTTGGGGTATTGTTGGATATAGTAGTGATATAGTTGGAGATAGTGCTAATACTATAGCTATTAGGTATGGACAACAAAACAAAGATTGGAGAACTAGCTTTACACTAGAGACAAAGCAGGGTGATTATCAACTATTTACTATAGGTATTGATAGGACTATAATGCACTCTCTTGCTACAACAAAGCTTAGAATTTATGCAGGAGTTCGTGTAGGTGCTATTACTCAAGATGACTTAAATGGAGATACTAATATAGGTTATGGATATGGTGGTGCTGTAGGATTGATGTATTATATTAGTGATACACTAGATTTTGATATAGGTTATAGATACCTCAAAGTTACAGACCTTGTGGAAGTAGATGATATAAAAGGTGTAAGCATTGGGTTACACTACTTTTTTTAGGAGAGAATAGTGCAGTATAATAGTTTAGATGAAGATGAAAAAAGAGTTATTATAAACAGAGGTACAGAAGCCCCATTTAGTGGTGAGTATTGTGATAACAAAGAGAGTGGTATTTATACTTGTAAGCAGTGTGATACCCCTTTGTTTGATTCAAAGAGTAAGTTTAATTCAGGTACAGGATGGCCAAGTTTTGATGATGATATAGATAATAATGTCAAAAGAGTACCTGACGCTGATGGTAGAAGAGTAGAGATAGTTTGTGCTAATTGTGGTGGGCATTTAGGACATCTGTTTGAGGGAGAGGGATTTAGCGATAAGATGACTCGTCATTGTGTAAATTCTATCTCTCTTAATTTTATAAAATAAAGGAATTTTAGTGAATTTTAATCAAATTAAATTGATACTTTATGCAGGATATATTACAAATCTTTATGGTTTTAGACTCAAAAACAGGAGTTTAACCAATGAAGATAGAAAAAAAATCAGAGTAGAGTTTGCTACAAAAATGCTAAATAAGCTTAATATTAATATTATAATAGAGAACCCAAAAAATATTCCATCAGATGGAAAATATATGTTAATATCCAATCATAGAAGTGTAATTGACCCTATAATTGTAGAGATTGCACTACAAGATAGTGATATATATGGTGTATGGGTAGCCAAAAAAGAGCTATATAACTCTATATTTTTTGGTAGTTTTACTAGAAATGCAGGTACAATTTTATTAGATAGAGAATCTAAACAGATGGGTGGATTTTTTGCTGATGTAAAAGAGGCAGTAAAAGAGGAGAAATCTATATTTATTTTCCCTGAGGGTACACGAAACAAGAGTGATGAGGTATTAGGTGAGTTTAAAAATGGTTCTAAAATTATAGCTCTCAAAAATAGATTAAAGATTTTACCAGTCTATATAGATAGCAACGCCTCACAAGTGATGAAAGATGCTACTAAAAACAACTCAATCAAAAGAGATATAGTCATCAAAATAGGTGCAATCATAGACCCAAAAGATAAAAGTATGGGGCTAGAAGAGAGATATAGAGAGCAGTTTGGACTATAATGTCAATTAAAATGAAAGAACTCACCACTCTTAGTGGAGTTCCAAAAGCTACAATACTATACTATATCAAAGAGGGGCTTTTACCCCCTCCACAAAAACCCAAACCAAATGTACATCTATACTCCAAGCAATCCATAGAAATATTAGATTTTATATCCTATCTACAAGATAATTTTAGTTGTAGTATCCATGAGATAAAAGAGATAATTAGTAGCTATGATTATAATGTAAATAGTAGCTATGAGATGTTACTTGATACAATAGATATAATTATGGGAAGCAAACATCAACAGACTTATACATTAAATGAATTTCTAACAAAAATTAACATAACCAAAGATGAACTTCAATCATATATAGATAATGGATTAATATTTCTAAGAGATGGTCTATTTACCCAAAAAGAGTTGGATATAGTTAATATGATTTTAAATTTCAAAGATTTTGATATAGATATTAAACTACTTAAACTATATGTCAAACAAGCAAGAGAATTGGCATCATTAGAGATAGAAATGGTACAAAATATAATTAAAAAACCAAATAATAGTGAGATTAAGAAGATGTTTAATATACTATTAATATTAAAGCCTTATATCTATAATATGACTACTCTTAGAGAGTATCAGAAAAGAAGAAGATGAATCTCCTGTGTTTCCATCATCATGATGATTACTATTATTATTTCTTCTTCTTGGTTTAAACACCCAACTAATAAATAACCAAACATTTCATCTCTTTTACCAATTGCTATAACTTCAACAATTATTTGATTATATACAATTTTATAAACTATTCTAATTCGTTTTTTATCAACATACATTTTTCTACAACCTCTTAGGTCATATCCACTTTTATTACCAAGTGGTTGTCCTAATTCTGGTGATGAAGCTATTTTTTTGAATTGTTTTATTATAAGTAATTGTTGAGATTTCGCAAAACTTTTTAAATCATCTTTTGCTTCTTCTTTAACTACTATATTATATTTTATCTAAATTAATTCCTAATTCTTTAGCTACATCTTCTAATGGTATGGTTTTTGAGTGTTCTCTCTCTTTTACAACATTATAAATCTCAATATGCTCCATTAAATCCATAGCTTCTTTCATTCTTTCATTCTTTCATTCTCTTCAATAGGAATAACTACAGCTTCAAGTTTATTATTTTTAGAGATAATAAATCTATTTTTAGTATAATTTATCAAATCATTTAATACAATAGAAAATCCTTTTGTAAGTTCATTTACTGATATAATTTCATCTTGTTTGTATGCTACCATTTTTACACCTTTTATCTTATCTATAAGTATTATATTATTTTAATCCAAAAATATATTTAACCTAATTTATTTTATTCTCTAAAATTTATAAAAAACACTTGTATTATTAAAAAAAATAATGTATAATAAATACATATAAATAGTGTGATTACTATTATATTATTTTAAAGACCATCGGAGTGAATGACTTGTATCATTTTTGGGATGAAAACTCTCGATAACCGTAAAATTATAGCAGTTTTTGGTCTGCTATAACTCTATAAATAAAGTTTTTAATTTCAATACTTTTTTTCTACTTATATTTAATTTTACAATTTTAATTTTTTCTCTATTAATTACTTTTCTAAATACAAGACAAGGTATATTCTTCCCCGTTTGATTATCCCTACTAAAACTTTTTTCAACACTTAAAAACTTCTCAATATAATAATGAATTTCACAAATATATTTTATATCATCAGGATGTTCTTTATATATATGTCTAATATCATTACTATGAATTTCACAAGAATATTTTTTGAGGTCTATAAAGTATTTCTTCCATATTTTATCTATAACTTTTTGACTTATCTTAAAAGTAACAGACTCTTGTAATTGATTGTCTTTTATAGAATTTTCAACCAATTCACAAAGTTTAGATTTTATCTCTTCA
>JAMOOX010000082.1 GCA_027065045.1 Campylobacteraceae bacterium
TACCTCGAAACACTTTACTCATAGCTTTAACAGGAAATAAAAACTTAGATTTATATTTAGGTTGAAGCATAGTATCACCCATAATCCCACCACCAGCTACAACGAAATGAATATGAGGATGATATACTAACGTTTGTCCCCAACTATGAAGTATTCCAAAAAATGCTAAATCTATCTTTGGCTTTTTATCTCTATATTTAGCTTCATCAATATCCCACCATTTTAAGTTAGAAGCAAATAGTTTTAAGGTATCTGCTGATGATTTAAAAAGTATCTCATAAAATATCTTTTGGTTATAAATAGCTATCTCAAACAGTTGATTTGGAACAGTAAAAACGGTATGATAATAGGGAACATCAAGAGTAGTTTTAAGTCGCTTTTCTATCCAATCATAACGTTTATCCCCTTGACACTTAGGACAGTTTCTATTACGACACGAGTTGTATGAAAACTCTACATTTTTACAATCCCCACACTCTTTAGCATTATAACCCATAGCAGAAGTTCTACATATAGATATATCTCTAATAGCTTTTAACTGCATAGAGTTTAGTTTATTTCTAGCAATATAATCATCCCCATAAAGTTTGAATATATCTTGCATCTCATATTTGGGTTTATGGCTTTTAGTATCATCTGATAAAGTTTGAATTTTACACATATTGAAGTTATAGCAGATTTGTTTACGAAGGATTAAAAATATGTCATTTTGCAACGAAATGGATGAAAATCTTGCCGTTAGGCTTCATATAACGGTCGAATATAGCCATAAGTCGCGGTGAGGCTACTTATTGGATACTATGTTTTGTTGTCTGTGTCATTTTAGCAAAATTTACTTATTACTAAACAGCTGTTCTCATGGTGTATAAATATAAAAATGAATTTGTAATTTTATCTTTTAAATGCAATATATCAAATGCTTCTAAAACTATTTTATCAAATTCTTGTCTATCAGGTTCTTGAAGTTCTTCTTCAATAGATTTAATTGTTCTATCTCTTACTATTATAAATTTACTTTTAATTTTTATTATTTGCTCTTCTGTTAATAGTGCAGGGTTTAACATTCTTAAATATTTTTTCATTCTTGTAGAACTTAAATCAAGAGCACCTAATCCTCTTCCAAAACCTAAGGATTCAATAAAAAATATTCCTAAAATACTATTTAATAAAGCATGAGACAAGTCTATATCTATCGTACCATTAATTGCTGTAAATCGTGTCAATCTTTGATCTACAAATGATCTAGTATCTAGTTTTGCAATAAACATTCTTTGGTCAAAATTCATACTAGCTACAAGGTCAGCCATTGTAGAGTCATTCATCTCATACCAAAAATATCCTTCTCTAGTTAACGAATTAATTAATGGTTCACCTTTTGTATTATGTCCATGTTCAAATTTTCTTATCCAAGATAAAGCACCATTATGACCTAAGGTTTCTAATTCATTTATTGATTTAGAACAACAAAAAGCATCAGTTTCAGCATCTGCTGTAAGAGTTGTTATATGTTTAGGAGTTCTTAATACAGATTTAATATAATCTGATTCTACACCATGCCCATCTTCAGGATAAAACATATGATTCCATCCTCTACGCTCTCCTCTATTAATTTCAAATAAATCATTACAGTATATTAACTTATCTTCTAATTCATCTAACCAAGAAATATCACCAAAAAGAGTATTCCAATTTAATGGAATACTAATTATTTTATTTGTTAGATATTCTTTTGATATAATATTACCATCATAAGTATCTGTCATTATATTTTCATAAAGTATTTGTATTTCTTCATTATTTTCAATATCATGAAAATCTTTAGAAATAGTTATAAATTTAGTTTTGTCTGTATTTGTTGGTTCTGTAGGTATATTATTTTTATCAAGAATAAGTAT
>JAMOOX010000083.1 GCA_027065045.1 Campylobacteraceae bacterium
TCTCACGATATGGTACAATCTCACAATAGACCCCACTCTCTCTAAGTTTTCTAGCGATTAATTGAGTATATTGCGAACCAAAGTCAAGTACTACGATAGGTACATGTTTCATATTTTAAGCCTTTTTAATTTTATAAAAGATTATATCAAAAATATTCTTTTTATCTAAGTAATAGTATAATATAAAAAGATAAAAATAAAGGTAAATATAAGATGAAAAGATATATTTTAGTGATGTCTATGTTATCTGTTGTTCTATTTTCTAAGGTAATAGAGTTTGATTTAGGTATGGGTAAAAAAGCAAATTTAGAGGTAGCAGATAGAGATGTATTTGTAAATATAACTACTAAAATAAAGCTCAAAGATTTACCAAATTTTAGAGAGTTAGAACCTAATAAAAATATAGAAACATTTTTAATCAAAGATTATAATTTTGATGGATATAGTGATATAGCCGTACTATCTAGCTATGGTATGGCAAATATTATAAGAGATTTATATATCTATAATAGTGATACAAAGGAGTATAAAAAAGTATTAAAAGATACCTCAAACCTACAAATAGACAAAGATAACCGACAATTAAGCACCAATAATAGAGTATCAGCATCTCAATATAATAAAAAATATTATAAAATTAGTGAAGATTTTAAGATATATAAATTTTGGGATGAGAAAAGAGTGGTAGATAAGGTAAATATTGATATATATAACAAAGATGGCAAAATTAAAAAAAGCTTTAGCAAAAAAAATATATCTCAAATATCATCTATTAGTGAAGTAAAAAATCAATATAGCAAAACAACAAACTCACTTAATACTCTAAGCAAGTCTAAACACTCATTAAATGAACTATCATTAGAGGGTGGAGAAGTAGAAGTATATAAAAATAGTGATGGTGAGATAAATTTTGCTAATTTAGTTTTGTATGGAGAGACATATAAAGTAGAGTATAATTTTTATTTCAAAAATAGTGTTCTGTTTTTTGTATATGAGGTGAGTTTTGCATATAATGAACCGATGTATTCAGAAGGCTTTGATATAGATAAAGCTATCAAAAAAGTAAATAGATTTTATTTTGTAAATGAAGAGTTGGCAAAATGGCTAGATGAGAATAAAAATAGTATATCAACAGATGATAATAAATTTTATCTAAAAGAGAGAGAGATTTTGGCTATGAGTAGAGAAGTTTTGGCATTTTAGGATAATAATTTATATATGAGTTTAATAATACTCTTTTATTAAACTTCATAAAGTAATTACCCTTTCAAGCACTAACTCTTCATATCAATAGTAATCTTCTCAAACCCATCATAATTTTGTCTAAGTGCTTCATAAGTTACAACTCCAACTGATATACTAAGATTTAGACTTCTACCCTCACTACCCATAGGAATTGTCATACATCTATCACTATTTGCTTTTAATACAACCTCATCAATCCCTTTGGACTCTGAACCAAATATTATATAATCATCTTTTGAAAATGAGCTATTAAAGTATAAATTATCAGTTTTGGTAGTAGCTAAATGAGAGTTATCTCCTATTGGATGAGCCTTTAGAAACTCTTCAAAACTCTCCCAAATAGTCAAATCTAATTTAGACCAATAATCCAACCCTGCCCTTTTGACAGCCTTATCACTTATATCAAATCCTAATGGCTTGATAAGATGAAGTGAAGCACCTAGATTTACACATAATCGCCCTATTGTACCTGTATTTTGAGGTATCATTGGTTCTACTAATACTATATTAAACATTTTAATATTCTCCTTTTAAATTTTTTTAGTATATAAAATAGCTTTATAATAAAATTAACTAGCCTTTTAAACCTAAATAGTATTTGTATAAGTATGCAAAAGAAAAAGATTGTTGTGTATAATGTATTGATATTGCACCATTAATTTGAAGTACTTCTTCTATATCATTTATAGATTTACAATATTTGAGTTCTATATTTTCTAAAAAATAGGTAAAAAATTCATTATACTTATATCCATATATTCTTCTATATTTAAATTTTTTTGGAAATTTAAAAGAATCTCTTATATGTTCTATAATCACCTTAAAATCCTCATTACCTTTTTCTTCTGCTAAATCTTTAAAATGATTTTCAACACAAGCTCGTCTTATTTCTCTATCATTATAAAAATGTGGATGCAATATTGGTTTTGAAAAATTTGTATCTTCTTTAAAATATTTTTCTATTGATAATTTAATAAAATCCAAAAATACTCTTAAACTAATAGTTTCATTAGAATCAGCTAAACTTTCATAGAACCAATTATAAGATTTTGAATAATCTTCATTTTGTCTATTATAGTTTGTATTAGGATTAGGATACTCTCCAAAAAATGTATCTACAAGAGGAATAATTTTATATTTATCTAAATCTATTTGGTTATAACTATTTTGTTTCTCTATCTGTTTTTTAATTGCTTTAATATTATCACTATTAATATTATACTCTTTCATAATATCTAAAAATTCATACTTAGCATAGGCAAAAACTACTTTAAAGAAAAATGCAAAAACCTCATCTTTTGACCATTCTAAATCTATAATCTTACTCTTTAGAGATTGTTTATTTGTTAATTGTATATACTTATCAAATAAATCTCTTCTTATAAAAATCTTTGGTTGAATTTTAAGATATGGCATACTTCTACAATAGTTTATTAATGGAGATATTGCTTCTCCCCAATTAATAGGCTTAACTATATAGTCTAATTGGTCAAAAGTTATCATAAGGTTTAAATCTATTTTTTTAAGATGTAAATCTATTTTTTCTAACTCATCTTCTATTAATATAAACTTTTTATCATCTTTAATTATATCTTCAAAAAAAAGCTTATTTGTAGCTATACTATTTAATTTTATAGGTAAAATAGAAGATATTCTATCTGAAATATTATATTTATCTAATTTATTCTTACTTAATAAAATAGAATTTAATATATAAATAGTCCAAAATCTTTTATAAAAAAAATCTTTATTTTCTATTTTATTAAAATTATCTATTTCAAAATATTTCTCTCTCTCTTGGGACTCTTTAATTGAAATTATATCTATAGCTGTAAATTTAATCTGTTTTTTATTTGCTTTTATCTTTAGAGTATTTAAAAACCTTTCATCTCTAAGTGCTAAATAAAATGCTGTTTTACCTGTACCTTTTGTACCCATTAATAAAAATTTATCAAAATTAAATATATCTTCCATAGATTTTCTAAAATAAAACTTTTTATTTAAAAAATTATCATTATAATCAATATCTTCTGCATATTTTTTAGGATAGTTTTTATCATCAGATATTTTTTCTAAAAGTTCTTTTTTATATTGTTCTACATTATTTTTTTTAACAACTGTTACTTTTTTATTAGTTGTAATAGATTTATACTTTTTTATCTCTTTATCATTTATATTTTCATCTTTAGAATTATCTACCTTTAGTTCAATAAGCTCTATAACTCTATTAAAAAATTTTTGATAATCAGGTGGTGTAAATTCACTTATAAATTCAATATAATCCTCTTTATCATAATCTACTGTACCTAAATCTCCTAATATACTATTATTTCTTAGGTCAAATATATTTGGTGCATAAGTCTCTTCTGTAAGTTCTGTTATATAGCTATGGACATTATCTTTAAAACTTTTTCGTTTTTTATTTATACTATCTTTATGGACTAATGAATTTACTATAATAGAATTAATATTATTTTGATTTTTGGTATAAATCTCTTTTAAAAATAGTTTTAATCCAGGTTTTGTTTGGATACTATCTTCAAATAATCCAACAATCACATTACTAATTTTATTAATCAAAAATCCAAAAATATCATTAAACCCTGTTCTTGAATCTATTAAAATTACATCAGGATTAATAGTCTCATTAATATCATCAATAAGAGAGTTTATTTGATTTACTATTGTATCTGTACTATTTATATCAATTCGTGAAAGTGCTTCTATATAACTATCTAAATTATCTTCTCCAAATAGATTTCCTGCTGGTATAACATAAATAGAACCATCTTTTGAAAATTCATTAGAGACCTCTATCATATAATTCTTTTCAAGATTTAACTTTTCTTTTGAAGCCTCTTTATCTAATATATACTCAACTACTCCACTCTTATTTTTAAGCTCATCTAATGAAAAATCAAAGAAGTTTGTAACTCCAGGGGCTTCAAAATCAAAATCTAAAATAACAACTTTTTTAGCATGATGATAAGCATAATAATTAGCAAAAGTAATTAATGATGTAGTTCTTCCTACTCCACCTTTATAGCTATAAAATGAGATAATTGGAGTTTTATTTTTATGGTTATATTTTTTATTATCTATTAGATTAGATAGTCTTCTACGATGTTCTTTATCTATTTTTTTCTCAAAAAGCTTTTGATAGTATTTATCATTTTCATACTCATCTATACTTATCCACTCATCAATAGAAATATCTATTAAATTACTATTTTCTATTTGTTCTTTAGTATTACTGTTTTCATCTGCTACAATATCTACAGATAAAGTTGTATTTAAATTCAAATATATTCTATATTTATAAATTTTTTGCTCTTTTATAAAGTCATCTAAAAGTACCTTTAATCTATCTAACTCTTTTAATCCTAGTAACATCTTGTAACCTTTTATTTATATTGCTGAAGTGTTTCATATGTATCTTTAGAAAATTTAAAAAAAGATAAAATCTCCTCTTTTGAATACTCTACATTTTCACTATATCTAATTTCAGAATTCCAATTAGAAAAAAGATTTTTATTATCTTCATATTTAGATAGAGAAGTAATATTTTTTGCTTCAACAGTTCTTTTTAATTTTGTTAGATTATGTATCTTTATATCACTATCATAACTAAGTCCATTATTATTTAATTTTTTAATATCTTCACTATTTTTATATCCAATTGCTGAATATATGGCAAACTTTAAAATTGTTTCAAATATATATCCTGTTAGATAATAAATTGTAGTTAAAATATATTTCTCTTCTTTACTGCAATTATTATCTAATGAGTTAATTAAACACTCACAAGATATAAGATGTTTTTTTGAAGCTCTCTTAAACTCACCATAATACATATTAAAAAATCACCGTCTTATTTTGATATATAAACACTCTATCACTTAGCACCAAAGATAGTGCTTTAGATAATACAACCTTCTCTACATCTTTACCAGCACTTTGCATATCTCTCCAATTGTAATTATGGTCTATTGATATTACATCTTGTGAGATAATTGGTCCCTCATCAAGGTTATTAGTTACAAAGTGAGCTGTTGCCCCTATAATCTTAACTCCTCTACTATGGGCTTGTTTATATGGATTAGCACCTATAAAGGCAGGTAGAAAGGAGTGATGGATATTTATAATTTTCCACTCATATCTATCTACAAAATCACTACTTAAAATTCTCATATATTTAGCTAATACTATATAATCAAACTCTATTTTAGATAAGGCTTCTACTACCTCTAATTCATGGGCTTCTCTTGATTTATCATTAGTACTAATATGAATAAAAGGAATATTAAATCTCTCTACAAGTGATTGTAAATCATTATGATTAGCAATTACTGCTTTGATATTAGCATCAAGTTCTCCTGCTTCAAACTTCAATAAAATATCACCTAAACAGTGAGACTCTTTTGTAGCCATTAAAACTATATCTTTGATAGCTTTAGGGATTACTTTTATAGAGGCATTAGGTGGGGCAATATCAAGAAGAGATGATTTAAGGTTTTCTATATCAAACTCTCCACTTACTTCACTTCTCATAAAGAATTTATTGGACTCTTTATCTACAAATTCACTATTTTTATCAATATTTAATCCAAGTTCAAAAAATAATTTACTTACATTATATACAAGTCCTTTCTCATCACTACAATCAATTAATACTCTAGCTTCCATCTATAAATTAGCACCCATACTACAATCTTCTATTTTGGCTACTCTCCCACTATGTCGCCCACTCTCAAACTCTGTATTACAAAAGGCATCTATCATACTCTCAACTACACCCATACCAACAACTCTTGCCCCATAACATAAGATATTAGCATCATTATGAGCTCTTGTAGCACTAGCTGTAAAGGCATCATGGCATAATCCTGCTCTTACTCCTGCTACTCTATTTGCTGATATTGAGATACCAATTCCTGTACCACAGATTAATACTCCAAAGCTACCTTTATCAGACACCACAGCATTAGCACACTTTTTGGCAAAATCGGGATAATCTACTCTATCATCACTATTTGGGCCTAAATCTACTACTTTATATCCCTTAGAGATTAGGTAATCTCTGCTAAGGTTTTTCATCTCAAATCCTGCGTGGTCACTTGCTATATAAAATTTCATTTTGTTCCTTATAATTTAAACTAATAATTCAAATATTTGGTTGGTTTCACCCACCATTATATTATCTACTCTATTGGTTCTTCTAATTGGAGTGAGCTTATACTTCTACCTACCCTACCCCATCTTATAGAGTATTGTTCTTTGTCCCATAGTTTTTCACACTCACTAGACTTTATATCAACTCCTTTACAAACCTCTTGAAGTCGTGCATTATCTCTACCATTTCCAAACTTATCTCCATTTAGAACCTTATCATATCCACGATGTTCTAAACTAAAGTATATAACCCATGGTTGTCCTACAATTAGCTTATATGGTACAGAACCCCAAAAACGGCTATCGTTTGAATTATCTCTATTATCTCCTATCATATAAAAGTTATCTTTTTCTACCTTTTTATATAAAGCATTTACAGGCTTACCACCAATAGTATATACAGGGGCATTAAGTCCTTTGATAAATACTGTGGACATATCTACCTCTTTGTTATAAACACTATATTGTAGTAATGCTTCAAAAATATTTATACCACTTTCAGGTACATATCTAATACCTTTATATTTAGATTTATATGGATTTACCACCCATAGTTTATCTCTTAATGTTACTATTTTCTCTTTTGGATAGTTATCTTTGATATATTTATCACCCTCGTTAAAATGTATTAAAAGCTTTTTGGGTAGATATATAAGTTCATCTCCACCTACTGCTACACATCTTTTGACATAATGGATTTTATTATTTTTGGGATATCTAAAGATTACAATATCTTCTCTTTGAGGTCTATCTCCTGATATTAGGTGTCCATCTCCATCAAAATCTGGTAATACAGGAACTTCTGCCCATGGTAGATGGGGTGTTGGTATCCCATAGCTAAACTTTTTGGCAAACAAAAAATCTCCAATTAATAGTGTTCGTTTCATAGAACCACTTGGGATTACAAATGATTGGGCTACAAAGAATATCAAAAATAGTACAATTATAATTGTGCCAGTCCAAGTCCCTGAAAAATGATATAATTTAACTAAATTCTTTTTAATTTCCAACTTATAGACCTCTCTTTGTAGCAGATTTTAGAGTATTAGATAAAAGCATTGCAATAGTCATAGGTCCTACTCCACCAGGGACGGGGGTAATATAACTACATTTTGGAGCTACATTTTGATAATCTACATCACCAGTTAATGAACCATCTTCTAATCTATTAATCCCTATATCAATCACAACTGCACCCTCTTTTATCATATCTTCTTTTATTAGATGAGGCACACCCACTCCTACTACTACAATATCAGCCTTTGATGTGTGTGAGGCTAAATCTTTGGTAAATATATGTGTTACTGTTACAGTTGCATTTGCATTTAATAATAGACTTGCCATTGGCTTACCTACAATATTACTAGCACCTACTACACATACATCTTTGCCCTCTAGTTCTATATTATACTTTTTAAACATCTCCATTACACCCAAAGGAGTACAAGCTACAAAGCTATCAAGACCTGTTACAAGTCGCCCTACATTATAAGCATGAAACCCATCTACATCTTTTTTGGGTTCAATTACTTCTAATATCTTATCTGTATCAATATGATTTGGTAGTGGGAGTTGAACTAATATACCATCAATTCTAGGATTATTATTCATCATTTTAATAGTATCAATTATCTCTTCTTGTGTGATAGAGTTTGGCATCTCATGTACTATTGAGTAAAATCCAACATCTTTACAAGCTTTTGCTTTCATACCAACATAAGCACGACTAGCAGGGTCATCTCCAATAATAATAACAGCTAATCCAGGGACAATATTTTGATTATCTTTAAGTAACGAAGTCTCTTCTTTGAGAGAAGTTTTTATTTTTTGCGATAAAGCTTTTCCATCTATAATTTGCATTGATTACTCTTTTAATATTTTTAATGTATTATACCCTAAGAATACTAATCTTTTGTTTTACTCCAATATATTACAATTTTTTAACCCTTTTAATGCTATTATGCCAATCCAATAAATAATTAGGATTATCAATTTGATACAAATACTGCTTATATTAATAATATCTTCAATCATATCTATATCACAAGATAATTTTATATCTCAATATAATTATGGTTCAATGTTATATGAAAATCCACGAGGTATTAGCTGTATAAGTTGTCATGGTAAGTATGGAGAGGGTAAAGAGATAATTCGTTATATTAATAACCATGATAAAGAGGTAATAATCAAAGGTATTGATATTAGAAATATCTCACTCAAAAGATTTCATCAAAGCCTAACAACTAGGCATAAAGTAATGCCAACATACTACCTCATCAACAAAGAGATAATAGCTATTTATAAATATCTAAAAGAGAAAAATTATAGATTATCACATCCAAATATAGATATTGAAGATGAGGCTATTTTTGTATATGAGGGAGAGGAGGAGAGCGATGAATAGAGAAGATTATTATATATCTAAAATGAAAAATAGATATATTGGAGATGATGGTGCAGTAATTAATGATATGATATATAGTATGGATAGTTTTTGTGAAAATATACACTTCAAAAGAGAGTGGATGAGTCTATATCAAATCGCTCAAAAATCTATGATTGTAAATATATCTGATGCAATAGCTATGAATGCCAAACCCAAATTTGCCCTTATATCCATTAGCCTACCCAAAAATATCACAACCAAAGAGATAGACCAACTTACAAAAGGGTTCAAAGATATAGCAAATGAGTATAATTGTGAAATTATAGGAGGTGATACAGTAGCAGGAGATAAGATTGATATATCTATCACAATTATTAGCCAAAGCGATAAACCACTACTTAGAAGAGGGCTTAAAGTAGGTGATATATTAGCATATACAGGAGAACTAGGAGAGTCCAAAAGAGATTTAAATAGACTTTTTCAAAACCTACCCATCTCAAATAACTCAAAATTTATCAAACCAATTTTAAGAGCTGATTTTATATATAATATGAGAAAACATCTAAAAATAGGTATGGATATAAGTGATGGGCTATTTTGTGATACCAATAAACTACTTCAAATCAATAACCTTGGTGCTAAACTAACCAAAGATATAGATAAAAGTATATATAGCAGTGGAGAGGAGTATGAGATGCTAATAGGATTTGAGCCATCTAAATTAGATATACTCAAATCTTATGGATTAAAGCTTACTCCCTTTGCTACTATTATAGAGGATATAAATGTATTAGATTGTCAAAATCACCATTTTAAATAACTAAACTAATTAGAGATACTTTCTTAAAATAGCTTGTTTTTTATCACTCGCTTCATTTACTATTTTTTGAGATTTACTAATTTCTAGTTCTAACTTTTCTATTTGAGAAACTATCTCTTTTTGAGTTTTAATAGATGGGATTTTTATATCTACTACATTTAAATTTTTTACAGAAAGACCTGGTTGAGCTACACCTGTTTTGTATTTGTTTAAATCCATTATTACCAATGTATGATATAACCAAATAATATCTAAATTCATTTTAGGAATAACTACTACGGCATGTTCTGTTGCATGAAATTTATTTTTTTTATTGTCTTGACTTTTGGGGTAGAATAATCTTTTGAAACTTTTATATGATTTTCAAACCATTGTTTAAAAATTTCTTCTTTATGAATATTCTCCTCAATATTAACAAGACTTTCCAACTCTTCTAGCTTTATCTGA
>JAMOOX010000084.1 GCA_027065045.1 Campylobacteraceae bacterium
GAACTGTTTTATGAATTAAATATCATAATAAGTCCTAAATATCAGAAGTTTCGTATGTGATTGATTTGTTAAATTTATGGCGGACAGTGAGAGATTCGAACTCTCGGTACCCTTACGAGTACGCATCCTTAGCAGGGATGTGGTTTCAGCCAACTCACCCAACTGTCCTTTGATTTGTAGATGAAAATTATACACTTTCCAAGCTTAAAGTTAGCTTAGAAAGTGAAAAAGTATTAAAAATTTCTCTTTTATTGCATTGGTTTACCATTTACTAATAGTTTGCCATTAGCAAAAGATACATTATATACCATATTACCTTTTTCTATTTTTGGTGGTATAAATGCCAACATTGCACCTTTTGGTGAGCTACTAATTAGCTTAAATACACTTTTAGACATTGTTAATTTTGCCTCTACACTCAATCCACCTAATGCCATCATTGGATTTATTTGAATCATTTGTGCTAGTTTATCATCCTCTTTTAGAGATGCTTTTATATATAATTTGAAATCTCCTAAAGTATCACCTTTTACTATTGCACTCTTAAGACTTAAATCTTTAATTTCAATATAGAAACCTTTTGTAATTAGTTGAGATAGAGTTGTCATAAATTCAGGTGATTGAGGATTAAGTGTTTTGCTTTTTGCTAACTCTATAAGTTTTCCATAAGCCTCTCTATTAATATTTCCTAGTTTAATTTCACTATTAACTTTTTTAATATTTATAGTATCTTTTGATATATTACCATCTACTAAATCTACACCCATATTATATATAATATCAACTAATTTATCAGTTGAAGATACGGCACTAGAGATAAATATATTTTTAATATTTAAATATTCACCTATAAATCTTTTTTCTAATGGTTTAATTGCAATATCACCAATAGATAATTTCATATCTTGTGAGTATAAATCATCAGGATTATAAGTACCGTTTGCTATAAAGTTAGATATTTGAATTTTTACTTTAGATAAAATTGTATCTATATCTCTAAAAATCATACTATATTTATAATCTTTAACACTATATTTAGTAGTGATATATACTAATTTTTCTTTGATTATCTGTGCCATTGTGATTTTCTCTTCTTGAGAAGCATCAGCATCTGTTGGTAGTGCAGATAAATATGATATAGATGCATAACCATCTTTACTATAGTTTATATCAGAGTGTGCTTTAATACCATTAAATATACTTAAGTCTTGACTACCATTAGCATCTTTTGGGAGAGCTTTTGATAAATCAGAGACTACCATATCAAATGAATCAGTTGTTGCTGTAGTTTTTCTATTTTCTACAACTATACCACTATCTTTTAACTGAACTAAACTTTTGTTGATAATAGATTGTGGAGTCTGAACCTCTTTTTTAGCAGGAACCTCTTGAGCATTTAAAAATAATGAAGCCATTAAAAGACTTACACAAATTTTCTTAAACATTTACTATCCTTTGTATAAAATTAAATTTGATATACTCTTATTATATCTAATTACACTTTAATAATATTAATATTATATAAATTTAAATAAGATTAATACTCTTTTGTATATAATATCACTAATGAATAAATATAAAAAAAATCAACTAACTAATATTAGAAGTAGTAAATTGCTACTTTTATACTCTCTTATCGTAATAGCTATCTCTATATTTTTATATAGAGTCTATCATATTGTCCAAACTCCAAGAGATTTGCCATCTTCTACTGCCAAAAAATTAGAGAGAGCCAAAAGAGGAAATATAATTTCAGCAGACCATTATGTGGTAAGTTATAGTAAAAATATATATCAAGCAAGTATCAATACCAAGAGTATATATCCAAATAAACTAGAGCTTTTTGTTGAACTTTTTAGTATATATAGTAAGATTGATAGAGATATAGTAAAGAGTGCTTTATTAGATAGATATGGTGATTTAATATTTGGACGAGTAATAATTAGTAATAATATTGATGCAAAAGATGCAATTAGATTAAAAGCACTTGCTTATAAACTCAAAAGACTTAAAGTATTTAGACCTATTAAAAATGCTAATGGTGTAGAGGTAGTTTATGGTCTTGATATTACAGAAGTCAAAGAGAGTAGGTTTTATCCATTTGATTATACTCTTAGCCCTATTACAGGTTATGTTAAATCCAAGATAATAGGTGGATATAAAAGACCTATTGGTATGAAAGGGTTAGAAAAATATTATAATAACTTTTTACAATCTAAAAGAGATGGTTATTTTGTGGGTAAAAGAGATGTAGCAGGACATATTGTATATGGTGATAATAGCAGACATATAGAGTTGATTAATGGGTTAGATTTACATCTAAACATTCCTCTCTCACTCCAAACAAGAGTAGAGAGAATACTGACATATATGAAGTATAAACTAGATGCCACGGAAATAATAGTAGGAGTAATGGAGAGTAATAGTGGTAAAATATTATCATTAGCAAGTAGTGAGAGGTTTAATCCAAATCTTATTACACAAGATAAGATTTCAGCACTCAATCCCAAATTTACAGAGTATTTATATGAACCAGGTTCTGTTATAAAGCCTCTTTCATTAGCAATTGTTATGGATAAAGGTAAAGTAAAGGCTAATAGCTGGGTCAAAACATTTAATGGTAAACTTAGAATTGGTAAAAAGTATATTATTAGTGATGATGATAAGTTTCAATCACTTAGTGCTAGAGGTATTATTATACACTCATCTAATGTAGGAATATCACAAATTGTATGGAGAATTACAGGTACAGAGCTATATGAGGGGTTTAGAAAATTTGGATTAGCTCAAAAGAGTGGTATAGATTTATCAAGAGAACTTAGAGGAAAAATCAAAAAACCATACAAACTCAATCATAAAGTACATAGTGCTAATAGCTCTTATGGATATGGTATGCACACAAACTTTATACAACTTCTCAAAGCTTATAGTGCATTTAATAATGATGGTATAGCTATGACACCTCAAATCATTGATTATTTCAAAGATAGTAAAACTCAAAAATATTATAAACTAAAACCATCTGAACCAAACTTAAATTCAATAACCAAAAAAACTGCTAATACAATCAAGAGTATTTTAAAGTTAGTTGTAAAAAAAGGAACAGGAGTAGAGGCACAATATAAAGGGCTTATTATTGGAGGAAAGACGGGTACAGCTCATATATCTACTAGAGGAAAATATGGAGATAATTATAATAGTAGCTTCTTTGGATTTGCTAATGATAGTAGAGGAAAAAAATATACAATTGGAGTATTGGTTATAAAAGCTAAGAAAAAATACAAATATTTTGCATCACAATCGGCTGTACCAACATTTAAACATATTGTAGAGGAGATGGTCAAGTTAAATTATCTTAAACCCTCTCTCAAATAATTAAACTTACAATATACTATCTAATTCATTCAAAGTGTAGCGTCTCTATTTTTATCATACAATCTAGTGAATTATTGGGCATAGCATTTAATCTCTGTCCATCACTATAAAACCACATACCAAATTTACACTCTGTAGAATCTACAGGAATTGCATCTTCTTTTATAGGTAAACCACTTTGGTTTAGCCAAATAATCTATAAACTGTTGATAACTCATATTCTTCTCTTCCAAAAATCCAACTAAATACTGCTTCACCTGTTGGTTTTGGCACTAATAAACTATTCATAATTTAACTCCCCTATAATAATAAAATTTTAATCCCTAAATAAACTTATAACGATATAATTCCAAAAGAAAAAATTATATCATTATAGGAGAAATATATGAGATTAAAAAGATACTTAATTGTTCTTTTGGCTGTTCCTCTATTTGCTGGAGTCAATAACCTAAGTTTAAATAAGGCACTAAAAATTATAAAGAAGCATAACTTAGAAGTAAGAATAGCAAAATTTAATCAAAAGATGAAAAAAATTGAGAGCAAAATAGCTAAAGGGTATAGCTATGGTAAAGTTGATTTAACAATTCAAGGAATGCGTTCTAATGATTCTGGAAATGTATTTGGTTTTAAACTTCAAAGTAGAGAGGCGACATTTGGAGATTTTGGATTTGCCGAATTTGATATGTCAGGTGCAACAAATCCTCTACCAGTAGCTCCAAAAGCACTAAACTATCCTGATGCTAGAAATCACTATCTTACAAAATTATCATTTATGCTTCCTCTATATACTGGTGGAAAGCTTAGTGAGTATCGTAAAATTGCTAATAAGATGTATAGTATGAGTAAACTTGATAGTAAAAAAGTATTGAATAATAAACTTTTTCAAACAAGAAAAACATTTTATGATATTGCACTTGTGGAGAATTATATCCGTAATTTAGGTAAGATTATCTCTAATATCAAAAGATTAGAAAATATTGTATCATCTATGAAAAAAGAGGGATATGCAAAAGATATAGATATGCTAGAGGTTCAAGCTAGAAAAGCAGAGGCTCAAAATATGTATTCACAAGCAAAACTTAATCGTGAATTAGCATATCAATTTTTATCATTTTTATTAAATAGAGATGTAAATAGTATCAAAAGAATTAGCGATATTGCAAAAACTCCACGAGTGAGTAAATCAGATATTGGTAAAAATCTTGATATTCAAAAAGCTATGATAGGATTAGAAGTAGCTACTATGGCTGTAAAAGTAGAGAGAAGTAATTTCTTGCCACAAGTTGGTGCATTTGGAGAGTATGGAAGTGCTGATAATAATCTATTTGATGAGTTTAATGATAAAGATTTTTATACTGTTGGAGTCCAAGTAAAATGGAACTTATTTAATGGTGGGATTGATGCTAATAACTTAGAAAAAGCAAGAGTAAGAGAGATGAAAGTCCGTGACCAAGTAGAATTAGCAAAAAAAGGTATAGCATTACATATTAAAAAGCTACAAAGTGAGATTAAAACAGGAAACTCAAAAATAAGAAGCTTCCAAGCACAATATAGATTTGCAAATAAAGTATATAAAAACTATCAAGCAAGATATAAAGAGGGTATGGTTTCAATTAGTGATTTACTAATCAAACAATCAAAACAACTTGAAATCTTATTAAAACTTTTAACAGTAAAAAATCAAAGAAACTATAAAGTTTTTGAACTAAATAGTATATTAAACAAAGGATAATTATGATAAAAAAAATATTAATTTTAGTATCTTTAATCTCAATAGAGGTGAGTGCTATTGAGTTAAATTTAACTGGTTCGGTTATATCTAATAATCAAAAGATGATGACAAGTAGATTTATGGGTTATATCAAAAATATGGCTGTAAATGAGGGTGATATTGTAAAAAAAGGTGATTTACTCTATGAGATAGACTCTCGTGATATTGACTCTGCAAAAAGTCAAGTAGAACTTGCTATCTCACAAGCTACTCTAGCTCTTCAAATGAATAGAAACCAATATAATAATGTATTGACTAACCTACTTAGACATAAAAGATTGTTTAAAAAAGGTATGGTATCAAAATATGATTTAGAAAATCTTCAATTAGCAGAGGCTAATATGAAAAGAATGGTAACTATCTCTCAAAAGCAAGTAGAACAAGCTAAAGAGAAAAAAAGAGAGGTGATGAACCAATATAAATATCTTACTATAAAAGCCCCTAATGATGGGGTAATTGTAGCTAAGAGAGCTAATGAGGGAGAGATGGCAATCCCTGGAATGCCAGCAGTTATATTAACTGACCTTAGTGAACTACGAATTGTAGTAGAGATTAGTGAAACAAACCTAAAGCATGTTGAATTAGGCAAAGAGGTAAATATTGAAATTCCATCTATTAACTTTAAAACTGTTGGGACTATTAGTTCAATAATTCCAAGTTCAAACCCTATGACACATAAGTTTAAAATGAAAGTAGAGTTTGATATGCAAAATCGTTCAGTATATCCAGGAATGTATGCCAAAATTACTATCAAAAACTAGGAGGTAATATATGCAAGAGAAAAAAGAGTATGAAGTTACCGATGTAGCAGGAAAACTTGCTAAAGGTTTTATGAAAAGTCCATTAACATCTGTATTAGGTGCTTTTTTACTTTTAATGGGATATTTAGCACTTAATATTATGCCAAGAGAAGAAGACCCTCAAATTGCTATTAGTGGTGGTGCTGTAATTGTACCTATGCCAGGTGCAACTCCACAAGAGGTTGAGAATATAATTATCAAACCACTTGAACGGAAACTAAGAGAGATTAATGGTATAGAACATGTTTATGGAATGGCTATGAATAGTGTTGGTATTGTTAATGTTATGTATTATATTGGTGAAAATAGAGAAGATTCAAATCTAAAACTCTATGATAAAGTGATGCAAAATATGGATAAGATGCCAAAAGGTGTAATGCAACCACTAATAAAACCATTTGATATAGATATTGATATACCTATTTTATCATTTGCATTCTATACTAAACATACTTCAAACCTTGATGATGCAGATTTATTTGATAAAGTAAGAAAAGTACAACAACGAGTAAATTCAGTTACAAATGTAGCCAAAACTACACTACAAGGAGACCATAAAAGACAGTTTAATGTAGAAGTTGATATTGGTAAATTATCTGCATATCACCTATCTTTAGGTCAAATTATGAATGCTATTAAATCATTAGCTATTAATGTACCTGATGTAAAGGGGCGTACTGATAATGGACAACTTATAATATTTGGTATCAAAAATGCTATAGAGAGTATTGATGATGTAGGTGATGTAATGGTGGCAAACTATATGGGTTCTCCAATTTACCTCAAAGATGTGGCTACAGTTACAGCAGGAATTGATAAACAAAATTTCAAAGATGCTCAAATTATATTTAAAACCAAAGATGAAAATGGTACAGTAGAGACATCAGAACATAAACAAATTACTCTAACAGTAGCAAAATTAGCAGGGACAAATGCTGTTTTTGTAGCAAAAGATGTTTTGGATATTTTAAAAGGTTTTGAAAAAGAGTTAGCAAAAGATGGAATAGGATATATAATTACAAGAAACTATGGTGAGAGAGCAAATGAAGCTGTAAATGAACTTATGCATCACCTTGTCATTACAATTATAATTATTGCTATTATGCTAGTTTATGCACTTGGTTGGAGAGAATCTATTATTGTTACATTTACAGTTCCAGCTATTTTGGCAATTACCCTATTTATTGCCTATATGACAGGGCAAACTATCAATAGAATTACACTATTTGCATTCCTATTATCCCTTGGATTACTCGTTGATGCTGCTATTATTGTAATTGAAAATATTCATAGACATCTTCATAGCCATGAAGTAGAAGATAGAGAGATGGATGAACTTTTGATTGAAGCTACTGATGAGATTGGAGCACCTACAAATATTGCAACTCTTGCTATTATTATGACTATGGTACCTATGGCATTTGTTGGTGGTATGATGGGTTCATTTATGAAACCTATCCCATATAATGTACCTGTTGCACTATTTGCCTCACTAATTGTAGCTTATATATTTACGCCATATTTGAGTCTTAAACTACTTAAAAAACCCGAACATGGAGATAACCATGGAGATGATAATAAAGATAAATATAAGGAGAGTGAAAAATAATGAAAAAATTTGAAGATTTTATATACTCTATTTTAATAGATAAAAAGAAAAAAACTATGACTATAGTATTAGTAGCACTTGCTTTTTTTGGCTCACTATTAATGTTTCCTAGCAAAATGGTTTTGGCAAAAATGCTACCTGGTAAAAGTGATAATACATTTTCAATATATGTAGATACACCAACAGGAAGTTCTATTGAAGAGACTAAAAAAGTTACTAGTTGTGTAACAAATAGATTAATCAAAGAGAGTGAAGTGATGAATATGACTCTATTTTTGGGTCATGGTATTCCTCTTGATTATGCAGGATTAGTCAAAGGTTCATCTATGAAAATGAGTGAAGATGTAGCAGAAATATCTGTAAATCTTACAGATAAACATCATAGAAGTGAACCATCATTTCTAATGACACAAAGACTTAGACCTATACTCAATTCAGAGTGTGCCTCGCTCGTAAGAGGAACTAAACTTAAAATGATAGAACAACCAGCAGGTCCTCCAACACTTGCATCAATTGTACTAGAAGTTCATGGTGATGATGTAGAAGTTACAAGAGATATATCTTTGAGAATCTCCAAAATATTAGCTAATACAGATGGATTAGTAGATGTTGATGTAATGCTTGATGATAGGTTTGAAAAGTTTGAACTTATTCCAAATAAAGAGAAAATTGCAAGAAGTGCATTGAGTATAGCACAAGTAAATCAAATACTATATTTAGCATTTGAGGGAATGGTAATAGCTACAAAAAACTCAAAATATACAGCGGATCAAATTGGTATATTTTTAATTCTTAGCAATGATACCAAAAAAATTAGTGAACGAAACAAGATAGCTTTACAGAGTAAATTATCATCACTAAACCTTATGAACCAAAAAGGTATGATGGTACCACTTAGTGAAGTTGTTACAATCCAAAAAGCACCATCTCTTCCTATGATTATGCACAAAGATTTAAAAAGAATGGTAAATGTAATTGCTGAAACAGATATGGTATCGCAAGTATATCCACTTCTTGATGCTAGAGAAAAAATACTAGAGGTATTTAAAGATAAATTTGAGGTATCACCAGTTCCTGGAATTACTACTTATATGTTTGATATAGATTTAGTAGATAAAAAAACGGGAGAAAAATATCTGCTTAGATGGGATGGTGAAATGAAGGTTACACTTGATACATTTAGAGATTTAGGTGGAGCATTTATAGCCGCACTTATTATGATATTCTTACTTTTAGTTATCTATTATAAAAGTTTTGCACTAAGTGGAGTGATACTTTTGGGAAGTTTCTTATCATTAATTGGTGTAATTGTAGGACACTGGGTAGCTAATTTCTTTACAAGTGAGACATTTTTTCTTACAGCCACTTCACTTATTGGATTTATTGCACTAATGGGAATAAGCTCACGAAACTCGCTTCTATTGATAGATTTTGCAAAATCTCTTATCGATGAGCATTGTATAGAGAAAAAAAGAGCAATAGCCGTAGCCGCAGCAACAAGAGCCAAACCAATTATGCTAACAGCCGTAGCAATTATATTAGGTTCAGCACTTCTAGCATCTGACCCAGTATTTGGAGGATTAGGAGTAGCACTAATTTCAGGTACAGTAGCAGCTGTATTTGTATCACTTCTATTTGTACCAATACTTATGGATAATACAAAAGCTATGGATAGAGATAGAGATTGTCATAAACACTTTGATAAAGAACATATATCAATTACAAGATAATAAATAAGATTGTAGGGTAAATTATTGTAAAATACATTATGCTTTAATAAAAGGAAGATATTGAAACGGACAAAATTACCCTACGGATTAAGCGACTTTAAGAGAATAATAGAAGAGAGATATTATTATATAGATAAAACTAATTTTATAGAGAAGATAGAAAATAGTTCTGATTTTCTATTCTTTCTAAGACCAAGAAGATTTGGTAAATCTCTAACTATATCAATGCTATATTACTACTATAATATATATTACAAAGATGAGTTTAATAGCATATTTAAAGATACATATATCCTAAATAACCAAACCTCTCTAAAAAACAACTTTTATATCCTTAGATTTGATTTCTCTGGTGTGGATACTACTGATTATGAGAGTAGTTTTAGAAATAATATAAATATTACAATAGATTTTTTTATCAAAAGACATAAATTAAATATAGAATTTAATTATAAAAACAACCCTATTGATAATCTTAGAGTAGTTTTTGAATATTGTAACGATAATACTCTACCAATCTATATTCTAATAGATGAATATGATAACTTCGTAACAAAACTTCTAATAAACGATTTAAACGCCTATAAAAACATAGTAACAAGTAAAAATGCAATATATAAAGAGTTTTTTACAATGTTAAAAGTAGGTACAAGTGGGGCTGTAAAAAAGATATTTATGACAGGAGTTAGTCCATTAGCTATATATGATGTAACAAGTGGAAATAATATAAGCAAAAATATATCATTAGAAGAGAATTTTAATG
>JAMOOX010000085.1 GCA_027065045.1 Campylobacteraceae bacterium
TAAGAACAAATTTCAAAGAGATTAATGGTGAAGTTAGACAGATAGTTAATAAAAATCCTAAATCTATACTTGATAAAATTAAAGTAAAAGATAGCAAAATATCTAGTTATATAAAAAAAGAGATAGAAAAGATATTTGATTTGGAGAGTGAGACTCTTATATATATTAAACTAATTAATAAAAAGATACTATTTGTAAATATGCACCATATTATTAGTGATGGGTGGTCAATAAATGTTATTATCAATGAGTTATCACATATATATAAATCTCTAATAGATAATAAGAAGATTGAGCTTAAAGATTTAAAAATACAGTATAGGGATTATACATATTGGCAGAATAGTTTATTAAAAGATAGTGTGTATCTTGATAGAAATAGAGACTATTGGTTAAACTATTTAGAGGGTCATCAGAGTTTAGATTTTCCATTAGATTATGCAAGACCAAGTAGTCAAACATTTGATGGTGAAGAGTTAAAAATTAGATTAAGCAAGAGTAGTTCAGATAGATTAAAAGAGTTTAGTAAAGATAGTACTCTTTTTACTGTGCTATTAACTGTTACAAATATTCTATTATCAAAATACTCAAATCAAGATGATATTATATTAGGAACACCAGTAGCTAATAGAAATCATGAGGCTCTATTTAGTCAGATAGGATTTTATATTAATACTTTGGCTCTAAGGGTTAGATTAAATCAAAACGCCTCTTTTAGTGAGAACCTTTTAGCTATTACAGAAGAGACTTTAAACTCATTTGAACATCAAAGCTATCCATTTGATAGATTGGTGGACGAGTTGGAGTTAGAGAGGGATTTGAGTCAACATCCTCTCTTTAATATTATGATAAATCTCCAAAACAATGAGCAAAATAGTCTAGATTTTAGTGGATTAGAGAGCAGATATATAGAGATAGAGAGCAGTAGTTCCAAGTTTGATATGAGTTTTAATTATGTAGAGATTGAAGAAGAGATAGAGTTATCTATCCAATATAATAAAAAACTATTTAAAAAATCTACTATTAATAGGATTGCGTTGAATTTAGAGAGACTTATAGACTCTATAGAGCTTGATAAGAGGCTATATGAGATAGATTTTATCTCTAAAAATGAGCAGAGAGTTTTAAATAGTTTTAATCAAACCACTAGAGTATACCCAAAAGAGAGTAACATTATAGAGCTATTTGAGAAGCAGGTAAAAGAGAATCCTAATAGTGTAGCTGTTATTTGTGAGGATAGAGAACTTACCTATAGGCAGTTAAATGAGAGAGTAAATGTAGTAGCATCTCATCTAAGAGATAGTTTTAATATAGAGCCAAATACTATTGTGCCTATTATGGTAAATAGAAGTGAGTGGATGATTATTGCTATCTTTGGGGTGCTTAAATCGGGTGGGGCTTATCTGCCTATTGATACTAACTATCTACCACGGAGTAGAATAGAGTTTATGTTGGATGATTTGGATGCTACTCTTATCTTAGCAGATAAAAATAATTATAATACTATAGATAGAGATAATATATCTATTATAGAGATTGAGAAGATTAAAAATTCACATAAAAATAATCTGCCTATTATTAGTAGTCCGAAAAGTTTAGCCTATATTATCTATACATCTGGTTCAACAGGCAGACCAAAAGGGACAATGGTTTCACACCAAAGTGTGGTTAATCTCTCTTGTAATCTTGGGGATTATGGTTTTAGAAAAAAAGATAGATTATACGCTTTGACTACAATGAATTTTGATATGTCAATTTTAGACCT
>JAMOOX010000086.1 GCA_027065045.1 Campylobacteraceae bacterium
ATTTTATCTTAGTGCTAATCATGAAAAATCATCAAATCAAGCAAATACTACTATTGACAAACTAGTATCTAATAAGATACAATAACAATATGTATTTAATTAAACAAACCAATATCTTTTCAAAATAGTTACAAAAACTGTATCAACTCAGCCTCTAAAATACATTTCCACCACCAATAATATCTCTAACTGTATCAAACTCATTTAAATCTCTTTTTCTAGCAGTATCAATAATAGAACGAAGTGTTGCATAATCTTTTGCACCTTGAGTAGATTTAAATTGTTGTGATACTTTTAGTTTTACTTTAAGATTTCTAATTGCTCTTTCGCTTCCATTATTATCAGGCGGTACATTTGGATATAGTAAAAATGTAAATATTTTATCTCTTGCTTTTGTAAGTGATTTTATTTGTTTAGCAGTTTCACTTTTTTCTATAGTTGGTCTTGTTAGTAAATAGTCAAATGTTTGTTCATATTGTTGTTTTAAAATATCTCTTTGAGATAATGATATATCTTCTTTGTGATCAATCATTGCTTCTTGAAGCAGTGATTTTATATCTTTCATAAGCTTAGTATCATCACATTCAATTGCATAATTTAAATCTCTTAATTTATGAGCTAAACATAGTTGTTCTCCACTAGCAACTAAATTATTATATGATGAATAGTTATCATGTACTACTATTGCATCTACAAATCCATCAGGGAAATGCTCATCTATTACTTTAGTACCTCTTGATTCATTATGAACAATGAAAGTATTATTCTCATTTTCGAGGAAAGCTTGCTTCGCAACCGCTATTCGCTGCTTTTGGAATACCCAATGCCAATCTCTAGCACCATTTACTTTAACACCTGTTTCATCGATACCTACTATATCACTTAATTCTAATTGTGATACTATCTTGTTAATCTCTTTTTGTGAAAGTTTACTTGCTTTTTTAATTAGATTATCAACAGTACCTTCAGATATATCAATCTTATACATTGTCTTTAAAGTTTGCACTATTCTTTTATATGATACATAATGAACAACATTAAGATATACTACAATAGCCATAATATTTTTACCATAACTAATATGCGGTGTTACAAATTCAGGATATAGATTATCATGGTTTTCATGACCACATTTAGGACAAGTTTTACTATAGCTTTGATATTGAGTAATTTTTTTAAGTGTATCTTTTAAGTCTAAATCTAACACTTGTCTTTTCTCTTTTAGTTCTTTTAAAATAGTAGATAAATCATAATTACATTTTTGGCAATTATTAATATTATATTCAATATCTATAATCTCATCAGGAGTATCACTTTGTTTTAAAGTTTTACCTTTATGCCCAAATTGTCCACCATTCTTACCACCTTTTTTTCTTGTACTTTGATTTCTCTTTGGAGTATTTATCTCTTTTCCTGTTGGTATAGATGAGTTTCCAGAGTTCTTTGGTGGTTTTTCTTGTACTACATTATCTTGAAGATTTTCTATATATTTTAATAATTCATCATGTGATAATTCTCTTAATTCTTCTTTCGATTTCATAGAAAATTGATATTTTATTTTAGCTTTTTTCAAGAGATAAAACCTTTCTTTTTAGATAAGTAATTATAGCTAAAAGCTAGTAATAATGGGCTTAAATTAGACTTATTTTATAGTAAATTTTAAAAGTTTTTTTGATAAAACTGAAGTAAAAATTAGTTAAAATAATTATAAATTTTGTATTGCTAAATGAGGGGGCTGAGTTGATACATTTATTTAACAGATGACGATAGTAGTTACATAGTAGCTAACAATAATAGTGAAGTATTTGGAAGTTCAAATAGTAATGATAGTGTTTTTATAAATTCTGGGGTACTAAACACTGTAGTTGCATCTACAATAGAATCTATAGGTCTTAGTGGTATTCTAAGTGATTATCAGTTTTCTCAAGGCTTTGGTTCAAATCTCAATATACTTGATAATAATGGTAATTTAGTTGCTTCTATGGCAAGTGTTAATGAAAAAACTATCTCAATTAATTCTCAAATATTGGATATAGAGTATGATAATGGTGTTGTATCTATTGGTGAAAATGAACTATCTAGTTCTCCTATTGTTTTAAATGTAGATTCTAGTAATAGATACTCTATATCTACTGATGGTACGACTAGTGCTTCTGATAATAATAGTGAAGTATTTATTATAACTACAGGTGGTTATACTCATACTATAGATAACTTTGATATTCTTAATGATAAACTAGACTTTACAGAGGCATCATCTTCTATAATAAATATTGATAATAATACTAATGATGGTGAGGCTATCTTATCATACTCATTAGATGGTATCACAACAACTAAAATTGTTTTATCTGGATTGACTTCTGATGAAGATATAGCTCTTACAACACAGCAAGGGCTTGAGAGTATTTTATTTGATAGTGAAGATACAGTAGAAGATATGCCAGAAGTTGTAGATAATCCAACTAATAATTCAGTAGCACTAACAAGAGCAGAATTAGAAACTTTAATAGATAATTATACCAATAATCCAACAGATGAAAATGCTCAGTTAGTTATAAATGCTAATACATCTGAAATTACTGATATG
>JAMOOX010000087.1 GCA_027065045.1 Campylobacteraceae bacterium
TAAATATGGTGGTTTTGGATTGGTTTTTAGTTCGGTTCGACTAATGCATAGATTAATGGTTGATTTAGAAGATAGTGGATTTATTATTAAAGATGTACTATTTTGGTCATATCTTAATGGAATGCCCAAAAGTCGTAATGTAGGATTATCTATTGATAAAGAACTAGGAGTAGAGAGTCAAAAGATAGGTGAGTATAAATATGTTCAAGGGTATAAAGAGAAAAAAAATTACAAAGCTAAATCTAAAGATAAATTATCACCATCTTCTGATATAGGTAAAAAATATGATGGAGCAGGATTAGGTATTAAACCAGCTTATGAACCAATAATTTTAATTCAAAAACCATTAAAAAAAGGATTAAATATATCACAAAATATAATTAAATATGGTACAGGTGCTTTAAATTTTGAAAATACAAGAATACCTTATCAAAAAGGGGAGAGTAAAGTAGGACATAATCCACACCCAAAAGGTAGAGTACCATCCAATATAATACGAACTGATAATCAAAATGATGGATATGATAAGTTTTTTGTTGTTCCAAAAGTTAGACAAAAAAAAGATGATTTCAACTCTCATCCCACTCTTAAACCAGTGGAATTAATGCATCATTTGGTTAAACTAATCACATTTGAAAAACAGATTATATTAGACCCTTTTATGGGAAGTGGAAGTACGGGAGTTGGAGCTTTGGAGCTTGAACGAGATTTTATCGGTTATGAATTAGATAATAATTATTTTAAAATAGCCCAAAAAAGATTGGATAATATACAAAAAGATTTAGCATATTCATTATTTTAAGATATTTGATATTATCATACTACAAAAGCCAAATAACTTTTGTAGTATTCAAAAAATTATATTATCTACAATTTCTACGACCATTATACCAACCACTTCTATAATCTCTATAATTTCTAAACTTATATCTATTTTTTGTGTAATATCCATTACCTGTACGACAACCATGTTTCATACCAAGTTTATAATTATAACTTCTATAACTATTAGGAGTAGTATCACGATTAGTAGATACAGCATTTCCAACAACAGCACCAGCGATACCACCAGCAACTAAACCTCTCTCATACGATGTACAAGATGTAAAACTAAACATACCAATAATAGCAACAGCTACTACAAATAATTTTGTAAATTTCATAAGATTTCCTTTGAATAATATAAGCATATAAGATTATGCCTATTCATAGTATATCATATTGCTAATTAAATTTTTATAATAATTAACAATTTTTAATACCATCACTCCAACCTGTTCTATAATTACTATTAGTTTGATAACGATATTGATTTATAGGTGCTTTAGAACATTTAGCTCTTAATCCATCTTCATAGTCTAGTGTAGTATTTTTATTTACTACACTTACTATCTTGGAATTAGTTGAAGAACTACACGAATTTATCAATATCATCATACCTATTAAAACTATTTTCATCTATAATACTCTAACGACAATTTCTTCTACCACTTCTCCACCCTCTTCTATAACTCTCTATATTACGAAATTTATATCTATTTTTGGTATATCCATATCTTGAAGTTCTACAACCATCTTTATATCCTAGATTATAATTTCTTCTTTTGTAAGTTCTTGTTTTATAACTCTTTCTTTTATATCTATCTACTCTTTTAAGTCCATGTTTATTATATCTTCTTTTTTTGGTATAACGAGTTTTACAATATCTCTTACCTGCATTCCAACCTCTTGCATATCTATAATTATATCTATACTCATCATAATTTTTTTTCCAATGCCCCTTTGCACTAGAACAACCATGAGAATAACCCCAATCATAATCTCTAGCTTGAGCAAAAGATATACTAAAAACAAATAACGAAACAATAATAAGTAGTTTTGAAAACTTCATAAATACTCCTTTTGATTTTACCAATTATATCATAAAAGAATAAACTAAAATAAAATATGATACCATTACCAAAAATATAAGGATATAACATGGAGTTGTATAATATGATATGTTTGGGTGTAGCAGGGAACTTTGCTCACCATTTAGAACAAGCTGGTGAGTTGGAAGATTTCAAAGATGTAGTTACCAAAGAAGCCGATGCTCCAAAAGGGATTTTTCCATTTTATTTACCAAATAGTGATAGTTTTTTGGGAGTTAAGTCAATTGGTAGTGATAGATTATCTCTTCCTACATATCAAGCTAATGCACAAGTAGAACCTGAAATTGCTATTATATTTGATATTATATATAATGATGATATGAGTCTATTAGATTTAGTGGCTCAAAAATTTACAACATTTAATGATTGTACAATTCGAAAAGAGAGAGCTAAAAAAATATCAGAGAAAAAAAGTTGGGGAGAGAACTCAAAAGGTATTGCTAAAGAGTGGATAGATATTGATAAATTTGAGAGTGGTGGAGTGATGGATAACTACTCAATATGTTCTTTTTTAAGACGAGATGGAGTATTATATCCTTATGGAGAAGATGCTCCACTTATTGGATATAGCTATTTTTATACAAAATTAAAAGATTGGATAATTGAGAAGATGAACACTCAAAAAGATTTTGGGCCATTAGAAGATATTGCTTCTCATCTCAAAGATACAAACTATCCAAAACAGGCTTTAATATCAATTGGTGCTACTGCTTATGAAGAGTTTGGAGAACATAATTATCTACAAAGTGGTGATGAAATATTTATAGTTACTTATGATAATAGATATTGTAAGGGTGATATAGATGAGTGTGATAAAAAGGTGATTTTGGCTCAAAAGGTAGATTAATTTATATTAGGGCAGTTAATCAACAATGCCCTAATAGTTTTATTTAGCTATCTTATCTAAAATAATTTTACTCAATTTTTTACCACTTTTAAAAGTATCTTCTGCTTTATCATGTACTAATACAGGTACAAATTTATCTTCAAACATTATAACAATATTAAAATATTTCAAATGTTTTTCTGTATTATCTAACTCTTTTTTAAACTCTTTATTTTTATAAAACTCTGATGCTTTTAAAGTTTTGATAGAGTCTGTATATATTTTGACTCCATTATCCCAATGTTTTTGGATTGTTGGGTCTGGTAATCCCCACATCTTCATAGCATAATGAGCTGATAATCTTTGTGATGATGCTTGTATCTCTATTGATGCATTTAATAAATCTCCACCTTTAATACTCTCTTTTTTCAAAAGATATTTTTTCATTTTTGCCAACTCTTTGATAACAGAATGAATATTTTCATGGATAAATAATCCCTCATCCATCATTTTCTTTTTATCATTATCACTTAGTGCCGTAAGAAGAGCTTTTTTTATCGGTTTCCAAGCTTTACGACTTACTTTAACACTTGTAATAATCTCTTTATCTTTGAAATTTTTTGACATAGTATCTAATGTACTCTCATACTCTGCTATTGAACTTTTTAATCTCTTCTCTGGTGATTTATAGCTTACTTGTGTAGCTAATAATGAGTATGTCTCTAACATATTTCTCATATTTGACATTTGAGCACCCATATCTAAAATTGCATTAATAGTTTTATTATTAGATGCTTGAAGACTCACTACGCTAATCATTAATGCTACTATCAATAGTTGTATTTTTTTATATATTTTCATAATATTATTCCCTTCAAACTTATTTAACTTTTAAGTATAGAGATGAAATTTCATCCATTTTAGCACTTATATCATCTGCTTTTTTGCCTTATTTGTAGCAATATGAGCACCATTATATATATAATCTTTTGCTACTCTTTGTGATAATACTTTTTGATGTCCAGTAATTTTAATTAATTCTAATACAGTTGATGATTTTGCCACACTATAAATAGATGATGATAGTATCATCAAAGTTATGAAAGCTACCCTTCCTATCTTTATATCTTTCATAATTATCCTTTAAAATATAATTTAAATTGATTAAAATATTCAATTTATATCATTATAATATTTTATTGATTATAATAAAGTAGATAGAGGGGGTATAGAAGTTGTTATTAATCAATAAAATACTCTCTTATTTTAATAAAACTTCCTATAGATAAATTACCATTATTTACTACTAATACACCCTCATTTTTAAATCTCTTAATTATGCGTGAAAGCGTTTCAGGAGTAATATTAAGAATTTTAGCAATATTTACCTTACTATATTCATTAAATTTCTCCTCATTCTCATATATATATTTAGCTACTTTGGCATTTGCATTTAATGCAATATGGCGAGATAGTATCTGTTCTAATTTAATAAGCTTTTGAGTAAGAGATTTAACAAAAAGAAACAAAAAATCTGGATTACTCAAAAAATAATCTTTGAATTTCTTATAATCTATTACCAAAACTTTAGAATCCTCTTTTGTTATACAGTTTGATGGATATGGAAGTTCTTCTAAATTAGCAAGTTCTGCTATTAATGATATATCATCTACTCGTTTTAATATTACCTCATTACCTCTAATATTATGTTTATATATATTAACAGAACCATCTAGTAAAAGATACATATAATTAGAACTATCACCCTTATAGAAGATAATATTATCTTTTTTAAAAGTCTTAATATATGAAATTGATATTAAGTAGTCTATCTGTTTATTATCTAATTTTTCAAATATAGTAGTCTGTTTTAATTTTTCAATTATATTACTCATATTACCCCTTTGTATATAAAAAGTGCTATTATACTTAGTTAAACTAATAGAGGTGTTAAAATTCTTTTTTTATGGTTTTAAAATAATGTCAGCTACAAAAGCACCTCTAAAATCATCTTTTTTATACCCAATTGCCTTATCATTTTTATAATTATTTTTTATAATGTCATAAGCTCTTTTATTTAATGTTTTTTCATCTCCATGACAAGCTACACAAACTTTCATTTCCATATAGATTGGTTTATATACTTTATAGTGATTTTCATCTATTTTAATAGTTATACTTTTCTTTGAATTAGTTTTTTCAAACTCATTTAATACTTTTAACTCATCTTGTGATGGAGTATTATCTATATTTCTAGGTTTTGTAGTTACTCTTTTGACTACTATATTATTTAATTTACTATTTACATCTCTCTCTACTGCTACTGCACTATCTTTACAAACATTAGCACCATTTACCATACCACCCTCTTTAATAGCACCTTTTAGAGTATGCTTCAGACTCTTTACCATACTCATAATAGCCTCTTCACCTAAAGTAGTTACATTTGTATCAGAGATTAATATAGTTGATGTTATAGTACTAATTAAAATTATTTTTTTTATCATTTAGTTACCTTTAAATATTTTATGCAATAATATCTAAAAGTGGCTTTTAAAAAATTAAACTTATAAAATTTATTATTTAAGATTATAATATCAATACAAAATTTAGGAGAAAAAATTGAAAAATATAAATATACTATTTGATTTAGATGGCACACTTATAGACTCAACAACTGCAATATTAGAGAGTTTTGAAGTAGCATATAGCAATATGAAAATGCTTAAACCAAATGATGAGGATATAAAATCACAAATTGGTTATCCATTAGATGATATGTTTCGTTCATTAGGAGTAGATGAGAGTAGTGTAGATAAGTTTATACATCACTATAAAATGCACTATAGAGAGATAAATCAACAAAAAACTACACTTTTACCAAAAGCTAAAGAGACACTAGAGATGGCATATAAAATAGGGAACTTAGCAGTCGTAACAACTAAAACATCTAAATACTCTATAGAACTTCTAAAACATTTAGAAATCTATCACTATTTTGATGTCTTTATAGGTAGAGATGATGTGGATAATCCAAAACCTAATAAAGAACCAATACTTAAAGCACTTGATAAAATGGGTAATAACTACACATCTTGGATGATAGGTGATACTTGTTTAGATATGATAAGTGCAAGTAGTGCTAATATCAACTCTATCGGTGTTACTTGTGGATATGGCTCGTTAGAGAAGCTTCAATCTTGTACAAATATAATAAAAGATAGTGCTTTTGAGGCAGTTGAAGAGATACTATTACACATTAGTAACAATAAATAAAATAAATTAAGAGTTTAAAGCACGATTTAAGAGTGCTAATAATAAAATATCGTATTACTTATACTTTAATTAGGAGACATAATGGTAGAAATTAGATGGCACAGTCGTGCTGGACAGGGTGCTGTTACAGGTGCCAAAGGTTTAGGAAGCGTTGTTGCTACCACAGGAAAACAGGTTCAAGCTTATGCTCTTTATGGTTCTGCAAAGCGTGGGGCTGCAATGAATGCATACAATAGAATTGATGATAATCCAATTACAAATCATGAAACAAAAATGTATCCTGATTTTGTTTTTGTAATTGACCCTGCTTTAGCATTTACAGATGATATTACAAAAAATGATAAACCAGAGACTAAATATATTATTACAACTCATCTATCAAAAGATGAATTAATTGCAAAAATACCTGCACTACAAGATAAAGTTGAAAGAACTTTTGTAGTTGATTGTATGCAAATTTCACTTGATACTATTGGTAGGACTATGCCAAATACACCAGTATTGGGTGCTTTTATGAAAGTTTCTAAACTATATGAATTAGATTTTTTCTTAGATAATATGAAAAAGGTTCTTTCAAAGTTCCCACAAAAGATAATTGATGCCAATATGGCAGCAATTACTAGAGCATATAATGAAGTGAAGTAGGAGTATATAGATGAGTTTACAAGGAAATGATAATAGAGGTATCCGTGAACTGGGTGCTGAAAAAAAAGTTGGTTGGGATGAAGTAACTCAAGGAGTTGCTCTTAACTCATTTGTAGGTGAGAGTGAAAATTCAGCATTTTTAAAAGCTGAAGAGAGAAATTATAATGATTTCAACTCTTATACTGCAACTGTTGCATCTTGGAGAATTATAAAACCAGTTTATAATAGAGACATCTGTATAGATTGTCAAAATTGTTGGATTTGGTGTCCTGATACATCTATTATATCAAGAGATAAGCAGATGCTAGGAATTGATTATGACCACTGTAAAGGGTGTGGAGTTTGTGTAGAGGTTTGTCCTACAAATCCAAAATCACTCCTCATGTTTAGTGAAGCAAAAGATAATAATGAAGCTCTAGCTGGTTGGCCAGTAAAAGAGAAAAAAGTAAAGAATTAAAGGACTGTTATGGCAGAAAAATTTGAATTAAATGAAGTAGAAGTTTGGGATGGAAATTATGCTACTTCACAAGCACTAAGACAAGCACAAGTAGATGTAGTAGCAGCTTACCCTATTACTCCATCTACTCCTATTGTTGAAAATTATGGTAGTTATGTAGCAAATGGTTTCGTAGATGGTGAATTTGTAATGGTAGAATCAGAACATGCTGCAATGTCAGGATGTATTGGTGCTGCTGCTGCTGGTGGTAGAGTTGCAACGGCGACTTCTTCACAAGGTTTTGCACTAATGGTAGAGACACTTTATCAAGCATCTGGTATGAGATTACCAATTGTATTAACAGTTGTAAATCGTGCTTTAGCATCTCCACTTAATGTTCGTGGCGACCACTCTGATATGTATTTAGGTAGAGATAGTGGTTGGATTCAACTTGATGCATTTAACTCACAAGAGGCTTATGATTTACCTCTATGTGCATTTAAAATCGGTGAAGATATGAGTGTAAGATTGCCTGTAATGGTACATCAAGATGGTTTTACAACATCACATAAAGCACAAAATGTTTATCCATTAGATAATGATGTAGCTTATAACTTTGTAGGTGATTATGTACCAGTTGATGAGATGCTAGACTTTACTAGACCTGTAACTCATGGTGCTCAAACTGAAGAAGATTGGCATTATGAACACAAAGCTAAACAACATAAAGCACTTATGGACTCTCGCCCTGTAATTGATAGAGTTTTGGCAGAGTTCAAAGAACTTACAGGTAGAGAATACAAAAGAGTTGAAACATATATGATGGAAGATGCTCAAATTGCTCTTGTAATTCTTGGTTCATCTGTTGAAACAGCTATTTTAGCAGCTAAACAACTTAGAGAAGAAGAGGGATTAAAAGTTGGTATTATTGCACCTCGTTGTATTAGACCATTCCCTTATGATTTAATAAGAGATGCTATTGATAATTCATCAAACCTAAAAGCTATCTGTTGTATGGATAAATCAGCACCTGGTGGAGCTATGGGAATGCTATTTAATGAAGTTTCATCAGCTGCTTATACAACAAACACAAGACCACTAATTAGTAACTATATTTATGGTTTGGGTGGAAGAGATTTTGCTATTGATGAAGCAAAAAGAATAATGAAAGAGCAAAAAGCACATGCTGATGCTGGACATATTACAACAAATATCCAACAATTTAGTGGTCTAAGAGGTCCTAAACTTGGATTTTATGAGACAAGAAGGAGCTAAGAGATGGCAATTACATCAGTTAAAAACTTAAAAGAATTTTCAACAAACAACGATAGATTTGAAGGTGCTCACCTTCTTTGTCCTGGTTGTGCGCACTCTATGATAGTTAGAGAGCTTATGAACTGTACAGATGATAACCTTGTTATCTCTTCAAATACAGGTTGTTTAGAGGTTTCTACCGCTGTTTATCCATATACTTCATGGGATACTTCATGGATTCATATCGGATTTGAAAATGCTGCTACTGCTGTAACTGGAGCAGAAGCAATGTATAAAGCAAGAAAAAGAAAAGGTACTCTAAAAGACCCTGATGCTCCTGTAAAATTTGTAGCATTTGGTGGAGATGGTTCTACTTATGATATTGGTTTCCAATGGTTAAGTGGTGCTATGGAGAGAGGTCATGACTTTACTTATATCTGTTTAGATAATGAAAATTATGCAAATACAGGAGGACAAAGAAGCTCTGCTACACCAATTGGTGCTACAACTTCAACTGCACAAGCAGGTACTCACTCTTATGGTAAAAAAGAGAAGAAAAAAGATATAGTATCAATTATGGCAGCTCACGGTTCTCCTTATGTTGCACAACTTGCTCCAAATAAATGGAAAAGTATGGCAAAAGGTTTCCAAAAAGCTCTTGAGACTGAGGGACCATGTTTTATCAACACAGTTTCTGCATGTACAACAGAGTGGAAATTTGACCCAAAAGATACAATCCATGTAACAGACTTAGCAACAGATAGCCTAATGTTCCCAATCTATGAAATTATTGAAGGACACGAACTTAATATTCTTTACCGTCCAAAAAATATTATTTCAGTAGAAGATTATTTAGGCGCACAAGGAAGATATAAACATCTATTTAAGCCTCAAAATAGACATGTAATTGAACAAATTCAAAAAGATATTGATGATAACTGGGCAAGATTACAAAGAAGAGAAGAAGCTAGAATATAGTTTTTTGGTGGGCTAAAACCCCACCATACTAAAATTTCAATATAAAAACTAAAATAACCATAATATTAAATTATTTAAACATATTTAAGTAAATAGGAAAAAAGAGAGTATTAATTTTATAACTTGATAGTAGGGTGGGTAAAACCCACCATTTTATTAAATTTATTTAGTTTCTTAAACCTAAATCTGTTTTAATTACAGTATATCTTTTTAAATCACTCTTTTTCAAATATCTCATTAATCTTCTTCTCTGTCCAACTAATTTAAGTAGTCCTAATCTTGAAGAGTGGTCTTTTTTGTTTGTTTTTAAGTGTTCTGTTAAATATACAATTCTTGCAGTTAAAAGTGCAACTTGAATCTCTGTAGAACCTGTATCTTTTTCGCCTCTTGAGTATTTTTCAATAATCTCTTGTTTTTTCGCCGTATCTAAAGCCATAATGACCTCCTTGAATGGTAATTAAATTTTCATATCTGTTGCCAAATATGATTACAAGATAGAATTATACTTATATTAACTAAATATTAGATAAAATGATAAAAATCAAATAGGCAGATAATAATATTATGAGAATGAGTATAGACCAAGCAGTAGAATTAATAGAAAACGCCTCTCTTAAAGAACTAGGAGAGATGGCAACGAAAAGAAAAAGAGAACTACACCCCAAAAAAGTTACTACATTTGTAGTTGATAGAAATATAAATTATACAAATATATGTTGGGTAGATTGTAAGTTCTGTGCATTTTATAGACATGAGAAAGATAGTGATGCTTATGTATTAACATTTGAAGAGATTGATGATAAGATTGAAGAGCTTTTAGAGATAGGTGGGACTCAGATTTTATTTCAAGGTGGGGTACATCCTAAGCTCAAAATTGAGTGGTATGAGGAGTTGGTAGCTCATATTCATAATAAATATCCAACTATTACAATTCATGGGTTTAGTGCTATTGAGATAGATTATATTGCTAAAATATCTAAGATTTCTATTGAAGATGTCTTATCACGACTTCAAGCTAAGGGGTTGGCTTCTATGCCAGGGGCTGGGGCAGAGATACTTAATGATAGAGTAAGAGATATTATTGCACCTCGTAAGATTGATAAAGATATATGGTTGGATATTCACCATAAAGCACATAAATTGGGGATTAAATCAACGGCTACTATGATGTATGGTACGGTTGAGACTAATAGAGAGATAGTCCAACATTGGGCAGATATTAGAGAGCTTCAAGATAAGACGGGTGGATTTAGAGCATATATTATGTGGTCATTTCAAAGTGATAATACACTTCTTAAACAAGAATTCCCAGAGATTAGCAAACAATCATCAAATAGATATTTAAGGTTACTAGCAGTATCAAGGCTATTTTTGGATAACTTTACAAATATACAAAGTTCGTGGGTAACACAAGGGAGCTATATTGGGCAGTTGGCACTTAAATTTGGGGCAAATGATTTGGGTTCTACTATGATGGAAGAGAATGTGGTATCATCAGCAGGTGTCAAAAATGAGATGAATCAAAATGATATGATAACTCTTATTATAGATTTAGATGAGTATCCTGCTAAAAGGGATACAGCTTATAATATTTTGGAGAGATTTTAATTGAAAAAGATATTTTGGATAAGTTTATTAATACAAGGATTGTTAATGTCAGCAGAGGTAAAAAAGATAGAGGTAAATGGTATAAAAGTAGATGTGATATATGAGAAGAGCAGTTATATTCCATCTGTTTATATGAAGTTTGTATTTAGAGATAGTGGGAATTTACATAGTACGAAGTTGGGATTGGCTAAATTTAGTGCTTCAATACTAAATGAGGGAACTTTGAGTGATGGAAGTTATAAGTTTGCCAATAAATTAGAGGCAAAAGCTATATCTCTACATAGTGTTACTGGGTTTGAGACATTTAATATTGAAATTGAAGCTTTAAAAGAGCATTTTGAGTATGGAGTATCACAACTACAAAAACTTCTAAAAGAGCCAAATTATAGTGATAAGAGTATGGAGAAAATCAAACAGCTTAGTATTGCCAAAATTGAAAAGGGTAAAAATAATTTTGATTTAGTAGCATCTCAAAATTTAAACAAGCTAATATTCAAAGACTCTCCAATGGAGTTTCCATCAATTGGGACAAAAGAGAGCATCAAAGATATATCATTAAATGATATTAAAAGTTATATCAACTCTCATTTAGGATATGATAATGTAATAGTTGTAGTGGGTGGAGACATATCATTTGAAGATGTTACAAAATATATTAAATTAATTTTATCAGATTTACCAAAATCAAAAACAACTAAAATAGATACTCTTAAACTCCAAACTCCAAAAGATAAATTTAACTTTGTAATTAATAGTGATACTCAACAGGCTTATATATATTTTGCTTCTAAATTTAATCTAGCATATAATGATAAAAATCAATATAAAGCATATGTCGCTTCTCATATATTAGGTGCTAGTGGGTTTGGTAGTAGAATGATGGAGGAGTTGAGAGTAAAAAGAGGGCTAACTTATGGGGCTTATGCCTATTTTGTGAGTATGAAATTTACAAACTATTTTTTAGGGCATCTATCTACTAAACTAGAGTCTCAAAAAGAGGCACTTGAAGTGATTGAAGAGATAATAAATAAGTTTGTTGATAATGGTGTAACTCAAAAAGAACTTGATGATACCAAAAGATATATTTTGGGTTCAGAACCACTTAAAAACGAGTCATTATCACAAAGATTAAATAGTGCTTTTAATAACTTTTATTATGAGAGAGGATTAGATTATAGTAGCCAAAAACTAAAAGATATTGAGAGTTTGACTTTAGATGAGTTAAATGAGTTTATCAAGTCTCATCAAGAGATAAAAAATATAACATTTAGTGTAGTTACAACTCAAAAATAATGAATGATGATAAAACTCTTTTAATCAAAGCCAAAATATACTCTCTACTTGATTTGGCTCTTAGTGTGCCAATATCTTATAGTGATACCAATCTCTCTTCTCATATAGAAGAAGGAAAAATAAATATATTTCAAGCTACTGTAAAGAGTAGTAATTCTTATGGTAATAAGCTATATATTGAGCTTTATCTACCTAAATTTAATCTATATATCAAAGGTATATTTTTTAGAGTTACTCCATATCACTTTAAATCATTTGCTATTGGAAGTGAGCATTATATTCAAGGTAAAATTGAGAGATATAATGATAATCTACAAATCTCTCAACCCAAATCAATTAAAACTATAAATAAAATATCACCAAAATATAAAAGCAATATCAAACAAAACGAACTTATATATCTAATAGAACGATATATCTCCAAACAATCTCTACTAAATGAGGGATTAAATGAAAAAGAGGTAGATACAATATTGACTCTTCATAATCCCAAATCAATTAATGATATATATAGTGAAAAAGAGTACAAAGATGAGATATTAAATGATTTAAAATTTATAGAGGCATTTAATCATATCAAAAAACTATCCAAAAAAAAGAGAGACTATCCACCAATTACTACTCTAAATGGAGATATAAGTGAATTTATAAATGCTTTAGAGTTTGAACTTACTCCAGAACAAATCAAAGTAATTGATGATATTGAGAGAGATTTTAAATCAACTACAAAAGCTACTAGAAGAATGGTAGTAGGAGATGTAGGTTCGGGTAAAACTATGATAATCTTAGCATCTATTATGATAGCATATCCTCATAAATCAATACTTATGGCACCCACTTCAATATTAGCCCAACAACTCTACGATGAAGCCCAAAAACATCTACCAAATCATATCAAATCTACTCTTATAATGCAAGGTTCTAAAAAGAGTGGGGATTTAGATAAGTTTGATGTAATTATAGGTACTCATGCCCTACTCTATCGTGATGATTTACCCAAAGCCCCACTTGTAATGGTAGATGAACAACATAGATTTGGTTCAAAACAGAGACAAGATTTGGAAAATATGATGAATAGTAATGATAAAAAAGCTCACTATATCCAATTTAGTGCCACCCCAATACCACGAACACAGGCTATGATGAATAGTGCAATGATAGATGTAAGCTTAATCACCTCCACCCCATTTAAAAAAGATATAGAGAGTATAATAATTGGCAAAAATGATTTCAAAGAGCTACTATCTCATATAGAGTATGAAATATCACTAAACCATCAAGTAGTAATAATCTATCCATTAGTAGAAGCAAGTGAAAAAATAGAGTATCAATCACTAGATGAATCTATTGAGTTTTGGCAAAGTAGATTTAAAAATTTTTATTACACTCACGGCAAAGATAAAAACAAAGAGGCAACACTTATAGAATTTAGAGAAAAAGGTAATATACTATTAGCTACTACTGTAATAGAGGTGGGCATATCTCTACCAAGACTTACAACAATTGTAATAGTTGGGGCTGAAAGATTAGGTCTTGCCTCTCTTCATCAACTCCGTGGTAGAGTAGGAAGAAATGGACTAAAAAGTAGATGTTATCTATATACTAATAATCTACCAAATGGTAGGCTAGAGCAGTTTAGCAAAACAACAAGTGGATTTGATATAGCCCTACTTGACCTTAAATATCGTAAAAGTGGAGATGTTTTAGATGGTTCTATACAGAGTGGAGTCAAAAATAGATGGCTTGATATGGCAAGTGATGAAGAAATCATATTAAAAGCCAAAAATAGAATTAGCAAAAATAACTTACCCTAATATTAATTAATACTTTAAGTTCTATTTAAATAAAATAAGATTATAATAAATCAAATATATTTAATCTATTGAGATTTTATATAAAATGGTTGTCTTTATTGTAGATTTGGTATCGCCAAATAGTATATTATTTCATTTCTAAGTTTTTATAATATATATTTAATGCATAATCTACAAAATAGTCATATAATTATTCAAAGGAGTTTGTAATGGAATGGTCTAAACATAGAGTTTATATAAAGTATCTATTTGCTTTATTATTAATTTTACCTAATATTTTATTGGGGGCAAATTACAGTTGTAATGGAGAGAATGTATCTAGTGTTAATAATGCTCTAAATGATGCTTCTAAATCTTATTATACAGGTGAAGATGAAAATAAAGATGCAAGATATTTTAAATTTAAAACTAAAGTTGATGGTGAAATAACTATATCCTATTCATCAAGTAAGATGAAGTATGGATATACTAACCACTCATTAAAAATTGGTACAAACTGTGATGGCACTGATATATATAATAGTGGTAATTATAAAAGTAGTGCATCTAAGACATTTAATGTAGCCAAAAATACTACATATTATGTAAAAGTTGTAGAGGCAAATGGAAAACATGTTCTAAATTTTAATATTAGTTTTGATTTTACAGCAACAAACTCTGAATGGATATCTCCCACTCCACCTGATGGTGCATCGCTTACTTATGATGTAGGAGAGGCTATTAATATTCCTGTTGCTGTAAGTAATAATAATGGTTTGATATATAGATTATCTAGTACATCTGATAGAGATGGTTTATCAAACTTAGCAATGGATAGTTCTACTGGTACAATTACAGGTTCTTTTACTAAAGGTAGTAAAAATAATACTATTAAATTTTATGCAGAGAAGAGTGCTAATGACCATTTCCTTACAAGAACAATTCATTTAATATCTAATGCACTTCCTGACCCTGAATTTGTACCCCCTACTCCATCTGAAAATCAAGAGATAACATATGTAGTTGGTGATAATATAGATATAACTATTAAAGCACAACAACAAGGTACAGTTTTTAGTTATAGACTATCTAGTACATCAAATACAGATGGAATAGATAATTTTCAAATAGATGCTAATACAGGTAAAATTACAGGTAAATTTACCTCAATTAAAAATAGAAATAAAATAAAAGTTTATGCAGAAAAAACGAGAGGAGATTATCTTCTAACTAGAATTTTTTATCTTACTTCCAAAAATGCAGGTACTCCACCAACACTAACGGTAAGTGACCAAGAGGCTAGTAAAGATATAGAGTTTAGTTATCAATTAGTTGCAACTGAACCAGATGGCGATAATATTACTTATGAGATTTATGAAACTTTACCAGATGGACTTACTCTAAATGCTAATACAGGAGTTATTAGTGGTACTCCTACTACACTTGGTACAACAATGCTTACTGCTATATCTTATGATAAAGATGGAGACTCACAAAAGGGATATTTTAATATCGTAGTAAAAGAGTCTAATGGGACACCTCCTGTATTAAATAATATTCCAAATCAATCATCTCACAAAGATGAAGCTTATAGTTATACTGTATCAGCAACCGAAGCAGATGGAGATAATATAGAGTATAGTGCATCAGGACTTCCTAGTGGTTTGACTATTGGTAGTGCAACAGGTGAGATAAAAGGTACTCCTAGTATTGAGGGTAATTATACAGTTACAGTAAGAGCCAAAGATATAGATGGAACTGATAGCCAAGAGTTCTACTTTGTAATAGGTGGTACACCTCCAACTATTAATGATATATCTACTCAAACATTTACTAAAGATAACTCTATGAATTTAGATTTATCATCTTATGTAAATCAAACAGAGAATGATGAGATTACTAAATATACTATTACAGGGACTCTACCTGCTGGATTGGTATTTGATGATACTACAGGTATAATCAATGGTACTCCTACAACTATAGAGAGACAAAATATATCTCTTGTAGCTACTGATAAAGATGGAGATTCTATCGCAAAAAGTTTTGATATAGTTATAGAAGAGGGAACAGTCCAACAAAATGGATTAAATGCAAAATACTATAATAATACAAATTGGAGTGGGACTCCAAATATAGATAGAATTGATGCTCAAATTGATTGGGGTTGGGGTGATGGAAACCCTGGTGGAGGACTTAACAATAATAACTTCTCTGTAAAATGGGATGGATATATATATATTCCAGAAGAGGGTGATTATACATTCTCTCTAAAGCATGATGATGACGCAAGATTAACTATTGATGGTGAGGAGTTATATTATCTTGCTGATTGGAGTCATAATCAATATAAAGACTCTAAAACCAAGCACTTTAAAGTAGGTTATTATCCTATTGAATATACATTTATAGAAAAAAGTGGTGGGGCTCATGCCCATTTACAATGGAGAAATAATCAAAATATTACAAGTAGTGTAATTGTACCCTCAATTAATCTATTCCCTACTAAACCAGCTGTAGTTTATATAGAAAATGCTGATGATTTATGTTATGAAGATTTTACATTTTCGGGTATGATGTGTATGGATATGGGAATGTGTAAAGGTGGGATAGGTTGTACAACCTCTATACCTCTTAAAAATAGAGCAGAAGATGGTACTCAATTAGAAAATATTGATGTATATTATGATGAGTCTGGTATGGGTGGGACTATGGGAAGCTCTTGTACTGTTCAACCATCTGGAAATTGTGATACTGCTAGTAATGTAGATATGGGTCCTGTGGGAATGATGGGTAGTACTACACAATTTACCTTTAATGACCCAATTAAAATTACAGATGCAGATAGAGCCGTAGCTAATAAAGCAACTTTCTCTATGAGCTGTTTGGGTGGAGAGAAATTATATGCAACCTATAGTAAAAATGGAAAATATTATAGAGGTTCTATCAAATCTTGTGATGTTACAATAAACGAAGAACTTGATGATGAATTAATACCAAATGATAGCCCTGATGTACTACCTCAAACTTGTGGAGTATTTGAAGATGGACTTCAAACACGAGCAGATGATTCAACAGTTGATTTTAGCAATGGTAGTGCAAAATTATATAATAACCCTGATAATACTCTAAATACCTATCATACACCTGTAAATGGTGGACCTGGTAATGATATAACTTGTAATGATAATGGAGGAATAAGTAGTGATGATACTAACTGTACTCCTACTAACAAAGGTGCTAAATCTATCACTGAACCAATCGGTGGGCTTAAGGCACCTGCAATATTTACATTAATTACACCTGTATCTGATAGTCCAACTGTTGTAAAATATAGCCAATATGGTGGTGATGCCCAAAATGGTGAGAAGTTAGAAGCTAGTAGATATGATAAAATTCTAAGTGATTGGAATGGTGGTTGGGGTACAACAACTATACCATTTAGCATTACAACTTCTGTTGCTCTAAATCAGATTAAAAATGGTTCAGAAGATGCTTTGGTATCATTTGAAAGTGCCGATGGTAGAGAGTATCAGATAACTATTGATACTATCAATACAAAAGCTAATGCAATTTTTAGAAATAATGATACTTTGGCAAAAAATATTAAAATTGGTACAATATCTACTTATGATAGTGATTTAATTGGTTCTACTAATATAATGGTTGATTTGATAGCTAAACAGACTATTAAAATTGATACTATAAATATAGGTCATAGTAGTAGTTATAAATTAGTAGCACAATATGTAAATATTAATACTATCAAAGATGTATCAGGATTAGGACAAGAAAATACAATTGAAATCAGAGCAAACTATATAGATATTGGTGATTTTATTGTAGGTGATGCTACAACTATCAATATTAAACCTCTAACAAGTGGGCAACCAGTAGTTGTTAAGATGAATAAATTTGATACTGGTTCTAATAACAATATCAACTTTGAAGCTGGTACATATTATATTAAAACACTAGATACACAAGGAAGTGGTCAAGGTTATCACTGGAATATGAATGGTAAAGTGCTTTTAGTAATTAATGATGATTATGAGACTATATCACAAATTGGAATCAATAGTGATACAACAGGTGCAACAAACTTATGTAATGACTCACATACAGCAAGAAACTTATTTATATATAGTTATGGTAACTTTAATATGCATAATGATTCAAGAATAGTAGGTACTATATATTCTCAAAAAGATGTAATATTAGGAAGTGCTAGTTATGTGAAAGGTGCTGTATCTGCTGATAAATCAATAGTATTAAATAATGATACAAAAGTATGTTATGATAGTGATTTAGCAAATAGTAATTATGGACCTTGTGATGGTGGTGAGGGTATAGGTGAACCTAATCTTGCACAGTGTGGTATTTTTGCTAGTGCATTACAAACATATCAAACACTTACATTTAATAGTGGTAATGGTGGAGGTAGTGCTACAACTGTAATTAATGTAGATAATGTAGTAGCTACTAATGTAGCACCAAATGAACAACCAACCACAGGAGATGTAACTTGTAATGGTGCTGAGTGTATCGTAAATAAACCACATATTATTGATTATACTATACCTTTTCATCTGACAAATAATGAATCATCTTATGATGTAATATCTAATTTAACTGTTAATGAAGAGAATGCAGGTTCTTATACTATTAAGGCAAAAGATGTAACTTTAAAATTTGAAGCATCTACAAATTATAAAAATAGTAATAAAAAATATATGTTTATAGGAGAACTTAATAGTGCTAATAAAAAAGGTGCAAAATATATATTTACTGCTGGAGATTACTATATTAAATCGTGGAGACATGGTGGAAATGATTTAACTATTGAAACAGTAGGAAAAGTGAGAATATTCTTAAATGGTGAGTTAAGATTTGAGGGGAATGAGCTTCATATTAATGAGAGTGGCTTAGCATCTAACCTTTTCTTCTTTGGTAGAAGCAGTTTTGTATTGCCAAATAGTGGAAGTGCTAATTATAATGCAAATGCTTTCTTCTATACAAAAGGTACTTTTGTATCTTCTGCAAACTCTAATCGTGGAAGTGGATTTGTAGGAGGAATTACAGCTGAGGGAGATTTAGATGTAGGTAATAACTCTAAGTTTACTTATGATGGTACAGGTCTTACTGGTGAGGGAATGGGTGAATGTAGTGTATTTATCCAATTTAGCAAACCAAAATATATCTTTAAAGAACCAGCAATTGATGGTGGTTTATATAGTATAGAGTATAAAGAGGTGAATATTACACTCTCTAAAGTAGTTGATTATGATATAACAGTAGAGTATCAAACTTTTGATGGAGATCCATTTGATATTGAAATTCATGCACAAGAGGGTGCTGATTATTCAGCAAACTTAGAAAACCCAGAATCTATTATTATACCTGCTGGGACAACATCTGTACTTGTACCAACTACTATCAAAAGAGATGATAATATTGAGTTTGATGAGACATTCTTTGGAAAACTTAAAATTATAAATGGTGGTGCTGATGTAACATTAGGTGATATTTATGAGACTAATCTTACAATTGGACTTCAAATGATAGATGATGTTCCATTATGTTTTGAAGATGATTTTGCAAATGGACTTGATAGCAAATGGAGAACTCTATTTGCACAAGGTGGATTTACACCAGGTATTGCAAATGAGAGACTTCGTTTAACTGATAGAAGTAAATTTCTCTCAACAGCAGTAACAAAAGATTATGAATTCTCTGCTAAATGGAACTTAATAGAGGTAGAGTATAATCACTATGCTTATGGAGGCTGTTCTAGTGGTTCTAGTGCTACGAGAGGTGGAGGACTTGGTAAATGGGGGGCAGATGGTATTGTAATGGTGCTATTTGATTCAAATGCAGGGGCTTCACCTGAAGTTGGTTCTTTTGGTGGGTCTATGGGATATGCAAATAGAACAGGTAAAAAAGGGTTCCAAAATGGTTGGATTGGACTTGGAATTGATGAATATGGAAACTTCTCTAATCCTAATGAAGGAAGAAATGGTGGAGTTGGATTTAAACCAAATAATGTAACGATTAGAGGTTCTAGTGATGATTTAAGAGGTGGGAATAGATATAATGGTTATAGATTTTTGGGTGCTAATATCAATCTTGACCACTCTGTAGCTACCAAAGATATAAATCCATCTTATCCAGGGGATAAGTATAAAATGAGAATAGATGCTAGAAATCCTAATAAGTTAATGATTTCTCTTCTTCAAGATTATGGTAATGGATACTATACTATTATAGAAGAGTTTGATGCCAAAGCACCAGAGTATCAACAAGCAGATGCCCCAGCTAGAGTAAGATTAGCATTTACATCAGGTAGTGGTGGTGGTTGTAATAACCATGAGATAGATAATCTAAAAGTAAAAGGTGTTTGTCGTGCTTATATATCAGAACTATATAATAGAGGACCATTTGATGCATGGGATATAGATAGTTATAAAACAGAGAAAAAATATCAAGACCCACATGCAAGAGCTATTAAAACAAAGATTGTAAACAAGCAGTTTAAACTATTTGTAAATAGTATGGATAAAGCTGGTGAAGAGTGGGAGTTTAAATCACATATTAATAATACTTTCCCAAAATATCTACAAGCCCAAAAAAATTTAATTAGCAAAGGCATTACAGCACCTGCATCTAGTTTAGATATTTATGCACTATATAGATTACAAGATGCAAATAATAATGATGTCTTTATCCATAATGAATATGATAATGGTGATAATGATATGTTTAATGCTACTGCTGATAAACAGATTCAAAAAATATTCAAAGTAGATAGTGCATATTCTAATGTTAGAGTAGTATTTACAATGTGTGCTGATTATAATTCATCTAAAGTTTATACAGTATATCCTTATGAATCATGTGCTTATAATGATTTTTGTGAAGCAGATACAATAGATAGATTATGTTATAGAAATATTAATAGTCATGATAATTTTGCTATTAGACCTGATAAATTTACAACAGATGATATTATACCTAATAATACAACATTTAAAGCTATGAAAACTAAATCATTGACTATTAAAGCATTAGATGCTAAAGGAGGATTGACAAATAATTATAATGAAGTTCAAGGTAACTCATTTGAAGCCAATTTAACATCAGATAATAGTAATTGTAAAGTTATGGAATTTAGTATCGCTCCAAATATCAAATTTGCTAATGGTATATCTACATCTGGGTATCAGATGAGTAATGTGGGTCAATTTGATTTCTCTATTTCAGAAATTCTAAATAAAGAATTTGCTTATGTAGATTTAAAAGATACAGATAACCCACAAAGATTAATTACCCCATATAGAGCTGAAAATATTAGGATATTTGTAGATGATTTTAATATTTCAGTCAAAGATTTCAAAAACTTTAATAGTGGAGCATTTACATATTTATCACCATTAAGTAGTGAATCTAATATGAGAGCAGAAGTTGAATTTGATATTCAAGCATTAAAAGCAGATAAGAGTATAGCTATAAATTATACTGCTAACTGTTATGCACAAGATGGTACTCTCTCTGTAATATATGATACTACAGATATAGATACATCTATTGAAAATATTCAATCATTTATTACAAGGGGTGATACTCATACAGCCATAGAAGAGGCTAAACTAGAGGATAAAAATATTACAATAAATATTGATAAAGAGTTATTTGAAGACTCTACACCTGGAGAGATATTAGGTAGTACAATTAATCTTAATTTTGGTAAAGATATTAAAAAGCCTGTAAATATATTTGAGATGAACTTATCAGATATTGAATTTAGAGAACCAACTCTTGATACTCCTACATTAGCCTCTACAAATGATGTAAACTTTAGAACTTTAAAGGCTAGATTTGCTTATGGAAAAGTTAGAAGTTCTAAGAGATTTTATGAGAAGGTAACAGAAAAATTTAAAGATACACCAATATATGTAGATATCTATTGTGATTATAGTACCTCTGAATGTGAAAAACTTGGATTAGATGTAAATAACTCTATGACAAGAGACCCTAACTGGTATATTAACCTAAATCATATATGGACAAATGACAAAGCAACTAATAGTGGTACAATCAAAGGTAAAATATTCTCTGGTGATGCTACATTTAAAGCAGAAGGTAGTGATATAGTTAAAATTACTGAAAATGGTGAGCAATTAGATGTAAAAATCACTAATAATGGTGGAGAACAAATTGTAAATGTAAGACTTGAAGTTGATCCTTGGTTGCTATATAATGAGGATAACTTGGCAGATGGAAGACCAACTTATGCAGTAGAATTTATCAAAGAAATTTCTGATAGTTGGTCTGGTGTAGGAGATACAGGGCATATTATTGAGAATAATGCTAGTACAAGACAGACAAAAAGAATGAATTGGTAATAAGGAAATTATTATGAAAAATATAGCAAACCACAAAGCAGTAGCAATGATAGAACTTATCTTTGCTATTGTGATTATGGCTATAGCTTTGATGAGTGCGCCTATGCTTATACATCAATCTATCAAAAGTAGTTTTGTAGGAATGCAACAAGAGTCTATCAATACTCTATCATCTCATATAAGTCTTATTCTTACAAAAGAATGGGATGAGGTCAATGCTGATACACAGTTTAACCCTAGTATATTAGTAGTAGATGGTGGAGATGATAAATTAGGTATTAAAAATGATAATAGATATAGAGCAGGTACTTTCAATCCAAGTCAAAGAACATTTGCTAGTGATGAGGGAGGAAATGCAAAAAAAGCATCATTAACCAGTAATTTTGGTGAAAATGTAGATGGTACTGAAAAGTTTAATGATATAGATGATTATGATGGGAATAAAGCAGTAGTATCTATCTTTGGTGATACTACTTCTACTGGTAGTGATTATATAGATAATCAGATAGAGATGACTACAACTGTAAGATATGGTGGAGATAGTACAGATAGTGGAGATTATAACAGTGATTCTACTATTGTATTTAACCACCCTTTCAATGAAACTCTAAATACTTCTACTAATATTAAATTAATTAGTGTCCAACTTACTACCAAAAATGAAGCTACCGAACTATCAAAAAATATTAGACTTAGTGCATTTGCTTGTAATATAGGTAACTATTCACTTAGTATTAGGGATTTATAATGATAAAAAATTTCAAAAAAGCCTTTACAATGATAGAACTTATAATAGTAATGGTAGTCTTAGGAATTGTTGCCTCTATGGGTGCTACAATTATATCACAGGTTTATCTAAATTATATTAATCAAAGAGCTATGTATAGCAGTAGTACCAAAACTGAAATTGCTTCATCTATTATATTTAACCGTTTATCACATAGATTGACAAATACAACAGTTGGAAGAAATCCTAGTAATTCAAGTGATATAGAACTTGTTAGTAATATTACAGACTCCAACAAATATAGTATATTAGAGTGGTATGGTATGGCAGTAGATAGCTTCAATGCAAATGATACTAATATGAGACCTGCTTGGAATGGATTTTGTGATGTGAATGGTTCTAGTAAAACTAGTATTGCTACAATAGGTTCTAATTTATCTTTACTAAAAACAATTATAGAAAATGTCTCTAATAGTAAAATTAGTGATTTAGCTATTATTTTTGCAGACCCAAGTTATAGTAATACACAAGGATATAATTTTAAATGTATGGGTTATGTAGATAGTAGCTGTATCTCAAAGGTTTCAACTCTAAATACAACTTTAGAGGCATTCACATTATCTAATAGTGATGCTAAAAGAGTATCTGAACAGTATAAATTAATACGAAGTGCTTATGCTTTAGTTCCTGTTAATGAGAGAGATTATCATGGCACACCTGTATTTGATTTAGACTTTAGATATGATTATCAACCATGGCAAGGAGAGAGCTATAAAGATAGTGGGACAAATAAAAATATTTTAGTACGAAATGTATCTACATTTAGATTCTCTGCTATGGGTGATACGATTAGATTTAAATTATGTGTAACCGAAAATGTAGGTAATAAGAATATTACAACATGTAAAGAGAAGGCGGTAATAAGATGAGAAAAGCTTTTTCAATGATGATGGCAGTATTTGTAATGGTTGTTATGATGGGTATAAGTGTATTAGTATTTAATCTTTCTAGTAAAATTACAACTGCTACACTCACACAATATCAAAAAGAACAAGCAATATTACTTGCCAAAAGTTATACAGAGTATGCTATTATGGCAGCTGGAGCAAATAATAGCCGTAGTGGTAATTGTGTAGAGACTATAAGAGGTGATGTAGGTAATATTATCTTGGGTATAGATAATAATGGGGCTGTAGATGGTGGTCAAGGTTATAGAGTAGAGGTAAATATTGGATATATTGGAAATGGACTTAAATGTAGTAATGAGCATATCTTAAGTGATGATGGAGCAATTGTAACTACTGTAAATGGTAATGAACTAAGTCCAAATATTATAGTAGATGTTTATGTAAGATATAGAGCAGTTAATAGCCATATAAATAATACAGATATGCCACCTTGGATAACATACCATAGACGCACTATACAGAAGTTATAAGTTTATTTTAGATAAAATCACAAAATAAAAGTTTGGGAGAATAGTTAAATGTTTGATACATTAACAGATAGTTTTAAAAATGCCATTGGTAAAATTCGTTTTCATGATGATGAAAAAGCTCTTAAAAAGGCTTTGGGCGAGTTGAAGAAATCTCTTTTGAAGTCTGATGTACATCATAAAGTAGTAAAAGAGCTTATAAGTATAGTAGAACTAGAGACAAAAACAAAAGGCATAGGAAAAGATAATTTCTTAAAGTCTATTCGTAATGAATTAACAAGAGTTTTAACAGTTCAGGGTAATCAAGGTTTTGTATTTGCCTCTAAGCCACCAACAGTTGTGCTTATGATGGGGCTTCAAGGTTCAGGTAAGACTACAACCACAGGAAAATTAGCATATTTTCTAAAAGAGCAAAAAAAGAAAAAAGTATTAGTTATAGCAGGAGATTTACAGAGATTAGCAGCCGTAGAACAATTAAGACAAATTACGACTCAAATTGATGTAACACTTGTAGCAGATGAGAATAAGACACCTCAAGAGATAGTAAAAGAGGGACTTAAAAAAGCTAATAATGAGCTTTATGATGTAGTTTTAATTGATACAGCAGGACGATTAGCTATTGATGAAGAGCTTATGGAAGAGCTAAAATCTATCAAAGATTTGGCACAACCTGATGAACTTTTCTATGTAGCAGATGCAATGACAGGTCAAGATGCCGTAAGAACTGCTACAACATTCAAAGAAAAAATTGGAATTACAGGTGTAGTACTAAGTAAATTTGATGGTGATAGTAAAGGTGGTGTGGCACTTGGATTATCAGGTCAAGTTGGTGTACCATTGAGATTTATAGGTTCTGGTGAGAAGATGCCAGACCTTGACCAATTTATCCCAGAGCGAATTGTAAGTAGATTAATGGGGCAAGGTGATTTAGAATCATTAGCAGAAAAAACATCAGCCGTAATTGATGAAAAAGAGGCAAAACATCTTACAAGAAAGATTAAAAAAGGACAATTTAACTTTAATGACTTTTTAAATCAAATGGAGCAGATGAAAAAGATAGGTTCTATGAAATCTATGCTTGGAATGATACCAGGAATGAGTGGTATGGCAAAACAGCTAGAGAATATTGATTTAGATAACTCTTCAGAGGTAAAAGCTATCAACGCTATGATTTCATCAATGACACCAAAAGAGAGAGAAAATCCAGATTTACTAAATAATACAAGAAAAAGAAGAATAGCAGCAGGTGCTGGTATGGGACAAGTTCAAGTTAATCGTATTATGAAACAATTTAAAAGTGCTGCTAAAATGGCAAAAAGATTATCGGGTAAAAATGGTATGAAGCAGATGCAAGATATAATGTCTCAAATGAATGGTGGGGGAATACCTAGATAGTTATAAATCATTTAAAAGGAGTATCTAAAATGCAAAAAATTACATTAGAGATAAATAACTCAATATATGACTATATTATGTTTTTTCTTGAAAATATACCTAAAAATTTACTCAATATCAAAGAGGAGATAAAAGTAAAAAAACAAAATTATTTAATAGATAAAAGATATAATAAAAATTCTATTTCAAAAATAAGAGATTTACAAGGTATAGGTAAAGAGTTATATCAGGGGATAGACTCTGATAGATATATCAAAGAGTTGAGAGATGAGTGGTAAAAAAGCATTTTTGGATACGAATATATTTATCTATTTAATTGAAGAAAATAAATTATATTTAAATCAAGTAGATAAGTTATTAATATTTTTAGAACAAAATAGATATGAGATAATTACTTCTACTTTGACTTTAGGAGAGATTTTAACAAAACCATATAAAGATAATAGAGTTGATTTAGTTAAAATTTATCAAGAGTTCTTTGAGGATATTAAATTAATAGAACTTAATGACCAAATAGCTTCTCTTTTTGCTCAAATTAGAGCTAATTATGGTATAAAAACTCCTGATGCAGTACAATTAGCTTCAGCTATTTATTCCAAATCTGATTTATTTGTTACTAATGATGACAAGTTAAGTAAATTTAATAGTAATAACTGTAAAGTAATTTTATTAAGTGAGTTTTTATAAAACTATATTTTTAACAACAAAGTTTTATAATTTTATGCTACAATACCATCTCTAAAAGTAGTGATGAGTATTTTGCATTAAAAGTAGTTGTGAATACTTTAAGAAAAAACAATAATATAAGGATAGAATTATGACAATGATTAGAATGACAAGAATGGGTAGAAAGAAAAAACCATTTTATAGAATCGTAGTTACAGATAGCAGAAAAAGAAGAGATGGTGGTTGGATTGAATCAATTGGACACTATAATCCTGTATCTGCTGATAAAACATTAGTAATGGATAAAGAGAGATTAAACTACTGGGTAAGTGTTGGTGCTCAAATGAGTCCTACTGTTAAAAGATTAGCGAGTAAATAGTCAAAGTGCTTATGGTAGAAGAGTTTGTCGTTTCATATAGTAAGTTATTAGTAAATCATCCTGATGATATAAAAATAGAAATAAACTCTATTGATGATAATTTGGATGAAGTAATAATTTATGCTTGTAGTGAAGACATAGGTAAGCTTATTGGTAAAGAGGGTCGTATGATAAACTCTATCAAGACTTTTATCTCTGGTTGTAAGGCCAAAGGTGCGCATAATTATCGTATCAATGTCAAGTCTATATAATAATTATGAATAAAAATGATTTTTTAGTAGCACAAATAGGTAGAACTGTTGGATTATGGGGGGATTTAAAACTCCATTTCCATACAGATTTCCCACAACAATTCCAAATTGGTAATATTGTCAAAAGTGATAGAGGTTCTTTGGAAATTATTGATATAAATCATAGTCGTTCTTTAGTTAGATTTAAAGGTTATGAGGGTATTGATTATGCCAAAAAACTTACAAATACCAAGATATATACAGATTATGAAGATACAAAAAATAGTTGTGAGCTAGAAGAGGGACAACATTTTTGGTTTGATATTATTGGTTCTATGCTTGATGATGCTGGTGAGATAATTGGAAAAGTTGTAGATATTCAAAGATTATTGGATATAGATTATCTAGTTTTAGATACATCTAAAGATTTAATAGAACAAGGATTATCTAAAACTTTTTTAGTACCATATATCCCTAGATATATTATCAAAAGTGATATAGAGGCAAAAATTATATATTCACAAGATACCAAAGAGATTTTAGAGGCTAGTTAGATTATGAAATTTAGTTTTGTAACTCTATTCCCATCTTTAATTGAGGGGTATTTTAGTGATAGTATTTTATCTCGTGCGATAGAGAATAATAAAATATCATTAGATTTTTATAATCCTAGAGACTATACAGATAACAAGCATAATAAAGTAGATGCTCAAATGGTAGGTGGTGGTGCAGGTATGATTATGACACCACAACCACTATATGATACTCTAAATAAAGTTCGTTCAGATGATACCCATATTATATTTCTTACACCAGTTGGCAAGAAATTCACTCAAAATGATGCCAAAAGATTAGCATCTAAAAAACATATTGTTTTAGTAAGTGGTAGATATGAAGGTATTGATGAGAGAGTAATAGAAGAGTTTGGAGATGAACTATTTTCTATTGGAGATTACATTCTTACTGGTGGAGAGTTAGCTAGTATGGTAGTATGTGATTCTATTAGTAGAAATATAGATGGCGTACTAGGAAATAGTGATTCATTAGATATTGAGAGTTATGAAAATAACATACTAGAAGCACCATCTTTTAGTAAGCCTCTATCATATCAAAATAGAGATGTTATTTCAGAATACTCAAAGGGTAATCATAGTAAAATTTCGCAATTGAAATTGAAGCTATCAGAGGCTAAAACTAAATATTTTAGACCTGATTTACAAAGCAAAATATAAAGGTAATAAAATGAGAAATAAGTATATAGAGAGTTTTGAAAAAGCTCAACTTGAAGGTAAAAATGTTCCTGAGTTTAGAGCTGGTGATACACTAAGAGTAGGTGTAAACATTAAAGAGGGAAGTAAAGAGAGAGTTCAAATGTTTGAAGGTGTTTGTATCGCTATCAGAGGTGAGGGAACAGGTAGAACATTTATGGTAAGAAGAATTGGTGCTAATAGTATCGGTGTAGAGAGAGTATTCCCACTATATTCAGATAGTATCACATCTATTGAAGTACTTAGAAGAGGTAGAGTTAGAAGAGCTAAATTATTCTATCTTAGAGAACTTAAAGGTAAAAAAGCTAGAATTAAAGAGCTTCGTCGTAAATAATTATAATGGGTATTTAAATAAATACCCTTATAATAAAAACTATATTCAATAATTATCTTCATTATTTTTAAAATCACTTCTACTATTTTAGTAAAAAATTATTATATTTGGTTTTAGATTTACCCAACCCATCTAAATATCTTCTTATTTGGTTATATTTTAAGAAAGTTTATTTTTATTATCAGACCTTAAAATTCTAAAATTTAGTTTTTGCTCTCTAAATCAAATTTATGATGATTTGAGTAAAAAAGTAGGCTAAGGTAGAAAATTTGAGGTGGAATTAGATTATTTTTTAAATTGTCTTGACTTTTGGTGTTGTCATGGGACAACACCCTACAAAATAATTATTAAAATAAAAAATATTCTGTAGGGTGGGTGAAACCCACCAAATATATTAAATTATATAACCTACCTCAAACTAGCATCAAATTTCTCTTCTAATTGTTTAAGCAAATTAGAAGTAATTTTATTAATATCTTTATCTTTTAGAGTTTTTTCCATTGATTGGATATAAAATCTCAATGATATACTTTTATTACTTCCAAGTTTCTCATCTTGATAAATATCTACAATATAAAAATCTTTTAACATCTCAATATTAAGGGCTTTTATAGTATCCATCAACTCTTTAGCTGATATATTCTCATCAATTACAAGGCTTAAATCTTTATAAACTCCTTGAAAATTTGATATTTGATGAGCATTTATATGTTTTGGTAGGATAGCATCAAGTTCAATTTGAGCTATAAATGTCTCAAATAGGTCATAATCCTCTTTTGGATTTGGGTGAAGCTTTGATAAATATCCTGCTACTTTGCCATCAATTATAATATCTGCTGATTGATATGGGTGGATAAGTGCATTGGTTTGAGTGGTTGGGATAAGTTCAAAGTTACCAATCACAGCACCTAACTTTTCTACAAATTTAGCAAAATCTATTGTTTGAGGTTTTCCACTGTTTGTGATATTTTCATTTGTACTATTTCCAGAGAATACAAAAGACATTACCTCTCTCTCTTCTCGTTTAGTATCAAATATTGTACCAATTTCAAATAGTGCTATACTCTTTTTACCATAGCTAATATTTCTCTCTACACTATCAAGTAGATTTGTCATCATTGTAGTTCGCAATGCATCAAACTCTTGTGTAATTGGGTTAAGTAGTTCTAACTCTTTTTCTACTCTTTCAAACCCATACTTATCAAGCTTATCACTATTAGCAAAAATATAAGATAGAGTTTCATAGAATGAGGCACTAATTGCACGGTTTCTAATCTCTTTTTTGGCACGATATTTATCACTTGTAGAGTTTAATCTCATCTTCTCTTCAAAGCTAAATGATTTAGCAGGGATATTGTCAATGCCTATAATTCGCACTATCTCTTCGGTAATATCATATATATTTTTAATATCAGGTCTTGAGTGTGGTACTAAGATATTTAGAATATCAGCTTTGGCACTATTTACTTCAAAGCCTAAATTTCTAAGGATTTTAATGTTTTGAGTCTTTTCTATATCCATACCAATAATATTATTTATATCACTATTTGAGATATTTAGAGATACTTTTTTACGGTTAGATGATACCTCTATTGTTCCATTTAGAAATGTTGAATTACTATTTTTTTCTAAAAGTGTCAAAATATTTTCAATACCAAGCTTTAATTCTGGCTCACTTCCTCTTGAAGTGTTATAATATTTTTCATCTGTTGTATAATCTTTTTGAGATACAGCATCTACTAATAGAGTGGGTTCTATATAAGAGGCTTCAATAAGTATCTTTTTGGTAATATTAATTGCTCTTGAATGTGGCTCTTGATTTACACCTAGAGTTGATAATACGCTATCGTTTGCAATAATTTCTACAATTCCACTCTCTCTTGAAGATAATTCAATCTCTACTCTATCTTTAGCATTTTTAAATAGTGAAGCATCATAAGCTCTCAATATTACACCAGTTGAGTGAGTAGAATATTTGATTAATCCATCTAATCTATCTTTAGATTCAATGCCTACAAATGCTTTTCTAAGCTCGATTAATAGATTTGTTTCTATATCTCTACCTGTTACTAATGAGTAGCTTAAATCTGCATTTAAAAAGTCTTTCATATCAATATGTGCTACATCATCAATAGATATATTCTCTAATGCTTTTGGCTTAAACTCTTGTGGTATTAATTTTCTATTTAATCCTACACTAAGGTCTCTAGCTACTCCATTAATACTTAGACAATCACCACGGTTAGCAGTAAGTTCAATCTCTATAATAGTATCAGCAATAGTTAAATATTGAGATAGTTCTTTACCTACAATAAGCTCTCCAATAGAGTCATCTAATATCATAATCCCATCATTGAGTTCAGGTAATCCCAACTCACTAGATGAACAAACCATACCAAAGCTATCTACATCTCTTAAAACAGCCTCTTTAATCTCAAAATCATCTCCAAGTTTTGCCCCAATAGTTGCTACGGCTACAAATTTAGCATCAACTACATTTTTTGCACCACATACAATTTGAACTGGCTCATCTGCTCCAATATTAATACTACAAACATTTAATTTATCAGCATTAGGATGTTTGCTACAAGATAAAATCTCTCCAACTACAACTCCCTTTGGAATTGTTATATCTTTTATACTATCTACCTCTAAACCAATAGAGTTTAAACATCTATAAATATCATCATTACTAATTCTATCAAGGTCAAGATACTCACTTAACCAACTTTTTGTTACTATCATCTAAACTGCTCCATTAGTCTAATATCTCCCTCAAAAAGAGTCCTCAAATCTGGTACTCTATGTAAAAGCATAGCAAATCTCTCTATCCCTAAACCAAAAGCATATCCACTTACATCTTTGTATCCAACAGCATCAAATACATTAGGGTCAACCACACCACAACCTAATACCTCTAACCAACCAGTATGAGAACATATTCTACACCCTTTGGCTTCACAAAATATACAAGATATATCCACTTCAGCAGATGGTTCGGTAAAAGGGAAAAAACTAGGTCTAAATCTAACCTCTACATCTCCAAACATATATTGTAAAAAGTCAATTAAAATTGATTTAAGATTAGCAAAACTTACTACACCCTTTTTATCAACCACAAGCCCCTCTATTTGATGAAACATTGGAGTATGGGTAACATCATAATCTCTTCTAAATACACTACCTGGGGCAATCATTCTAATTGGAGGAGTTGAGTTTTTCATAGTCCTAATTTGAACTGGTGATGTATGAGTTCTTAAAAGTTTCCCATCTCCACAAAAAAATGTATCTTGCATATCTCTAGCAGGGTGATATTTTGGTAGATTTAGAGCCTCAAAGTTATGAAAATCATCTTCTACCACTGGCCCACTCTCCACAGCAAAATTCATAGATACAAAATAGTCTATAATCTTATCCATAGTCTCCATCACAGGATGAAGAGATGCTTTATTTGAGATATTTGAATACAAAGATACATCAATCTTTTCAGATTTCAAAATATTTTCTATCTCAATCTTTTTAACCTCTTTATATCTATCATCAAAAACAGATTGAAGCTTCTCTTTTTGCTCATTTAGATTTTGAGCAAAAGCCTTTTTCTCTTGTGGTGGAATATCTTTGAGTTTAATAAACTCTTTAGATAGTATCCCCCTCTTACCAAAAATCTCTATCCGTAAGCCCTCTAAAGCTTCAAGAGTATCAGCTTTTAATATATTATCTTTTAAATTTTCCAAAATAACCTCTTAATTACTATTTATTAGAGAGGATTTTACCTAAAAATTGCTTTATTCCAAAACTATAAATCATTTTCAAAGAAAAAAACACTATAATTACAAAAAAAGATTAAAAGGGATTATTTGTTAATTAGTGTACCTGCAACTAGTGCTAACTTAGGGCCTGGTTTTGATTCATTAGGATTAGCTATTGATTTGAGAAATGAGATTATTATTACTCCATCAAAGTTTTTAAGTTTATCAACAATAGGAGAGGGTTCTAATAATCCAAAGATTAAGAAGAATACACTATTTCTAAGCATTTTTAATGAAAATTATAAAAGATTAACAAATAGAAGTGATAATTTTAGGTTTGAATTTATTAATAATATTCCAATTTCAAGAGGTTTAGGTAGTTCGTCTGCTGTAATTGTGGCATCTATTACAGCAGCTTATGCTATGTCTAAAACTAAGTATAATAAGAGAGAGATTTTAAATTTAGCTCTTAAATATGAGCATCATCCTGATAATATTACTCCTGCTGTTATGGGTGGGTTTAATGTGGCTTGTGTTGATAATGATAAGGTTTATAGCAAAAAAAGACGGTTACCTGATTATCTAAAAGCAGTTGTAGTTGTGCCAAACAAGACAATTTCAACTGCTCGTTCTCGTACAATTCTACCAAATCAATATAAAGCAGAGGAGACTGTCTATTCGCTCTCTCGTAGTGCATTTATGACATCTGTGTTTATGAGTGAGTCGTGGGATTTGCTTCGTGTGGCATCACAAGATAAGTTACATCAAACTAGAAGAATGAAAGCTATGCCAGAGCTTTTTGATGTACAAAAGACTGCACTTGATAATGGTGCTTTGATGAGTACACTCTCTGGGAGTGGTTCTACATTTTTTAGTTTATGTTATGATAAAGATGTTAATAAGGTGGCAAAGAAGCTAAAAGATAAATTTCCAAGATTTAGAGTTATGACAAAGTCTTTGGATAATTATGGTGTTACAACAAAGAGTTAAACTCTTTTAAGGTATAATTACATTGCAAAAATCCAAACCTATGAGAATGTGTATATCCTGTCGTATAAGAAATGAACAAAATAGTATGTTGAGATTACAATATATAGAAGATAAGGTTATCTCATATAGAGGTTATGGAAGAAGTTTTTATATCTGTGTTAGTTGTACCTGCAATCCAAAAAAAATCAAAGGTTTAACGAAGCGTTTTAAACAAGATGAAGAGCTTTTTGTTAAGTTTTTAAAGGAGCGAAAATAAATGGGTAAAGTAAAAATCCTAGAGATAGCTGCAGAGGCTGGAAAGTCAAATGCAGTATTATTAGACAAAGCTAAAGAGTTAGGCTTTGATGTAAAAGTAGCAAATAGTACAGTGAGCGAAGAACAAGCAGAAATACTTGTAAATTATGTAATTGATGGAACACTTCCTGATGGTTTTAAAAAACCTGTAAAGAAATCTAAAATTACTGTAAGTAAAAAAATTACAGCAGTAAAAAAAGAGACTCCTAAAGTTGTAGGAGATGTAGAGAAATCTACTGAAACAAAAGGAGAAGCTTCAGATGATAGTAAAGCTGAAGAGGTACCAAAAGAGGCAGAGAAGCCGAAGATAAAGCTAAGAACTAAAAAATCTTTATCTCGTGGTGGAATTACAGTTGTAAAAAGAGCTAGACCTCTAAAGAAAAAAGCACCAATTCAATCAATGGAAAGCTCTTCTACTCCTAAAAAGAAAAAGCCAAAGAAGAGTGGAGCAACTGCTAAAGATAGTGGTAAAAGACTAGAGATTATGAGTAGTGGCAACTTTGGTGGTGGTACAGAACTATTTGCTGAAGAGGAAGTAGTGTTACTTGACTTTTCTGATAAAAATATCTATGAAGATATGAAAAGACAAGAACAAAAGAGAAAAGAGGGTAACAAGCAAAGAGGTATGATTAATAATGGTTCTAACAAGCATTTTAATAACAGACCTAAAAGTATCAAGCGTTCAAGTAGAAAAAGAAAGAATTACAATAAAATAGAAGAGGATATTGTAGTTAGTTCTATTGAGATACCTGAAGATGTAAGAGTATATGAGTTTGCTGAAAAAGTAGGTAAAAATGTAGGAGAGGTTGTAAAAGTTCTTTTCACACTTGGGACTATGGTTACCAAAAATGACTTTTTGGATAAAGACTCTATTGAGATATTAGCAGAAGAGTTTGAAGTAGAAGTAACTATTATTAATCCTCTTGATGCTCTTGATTACTCTAATGCTTATGATGATGAAGAGATTGATGAGACTCTATTAGAAGAGAGACCTCCTGTAATTACAATTATGGGGCATGTTGACCATGGTAAGACTTCACTTCTTGATAAGATTAGAGAGACAAAAGTAGTAGATAAAGAAGCAGGTGGAATTACACAACATGTTGGTGCTTATCAAGTAGAAAAAAGTGGTAAAAAAATCACATTTATTGATACTCCAGGACATGCTGCCTTTACAGAGATGAGAGCAAGAGGAACACAAGCCACTGATATAGTTTTAATTATTATCGCAGCAGATGATGGGATTAAACCTCAAACAAAAGAGGCAATTTCTCATGCAAAAGATGCAAATGTGCCAATTATTGTAGTAATTACTAAGATAGATAAAGAGTCTGCTAATGTAGATATGGTAAAATCTCAACTATCAGAACATAATCTTCTTACAGTTGATTGGGGTGGAGAGATAGAGTCTGTAAATGTATCATCTCACTCGGGAGAGGGAATTGATGAACTACTTGATGTAATTTTAATTCAAGCAGAAGTTATGGAACTTCAAGCATCTCCTAGTAGAAAAGCTAAAGCTATTGTAGTAGAGAGTTCATTAGAAAAAGGCTTTGGTGCTGTTGCTAATGTAATTATGAAAGATGGTACTCTAAGCATTGGAGATAGTATTGTAGTTGGTACTACTTATGGTAAAGTAAGAACTCTAGTTAATGACCATGGTAAAAGCGTAAAATCAATAGGACCTAGTACTCCTGCTTCTGTAATGGGATTAAATGAAGTACCAACTGCTGGTGAAATTTTGATGTCTATGGATAGTGAAAAAGAGACAAAAGAGTTGGCTCAAAAAAGATATGACCATAAAAGAGCAAAAGAGCTTTCAAGAAGTACAAAAGCAACTCTTGATGATTTATCATCTCTTATTGCAGAGGGACAACTTAAATCTCTTCCTGTTATTATCAAAACAGATGTTCAAGGTTCACTAGAAGCTATCAAAGGCTCATTAGAGAAACTTAAAAATGAAGAGGTTAAAGTTAATATTATTCACGAAGGTGTTGGTGGAGTTACAGAGAGTGATGTAGCATTGGCAAGTGCTAGTGAGCATACAGTAATTTTAGGATTTAATGTTCGCCCAACAGGAAGTGTAAAAAAGAGAGCAAAAGAGCTTGGAATTGAGATTAAATCATACTCAATTATCTATGAACTTATTGATGATGTAAAAGCATTCTTGGGTGGTATGATGTCCCCTGTATTAAGCGAAGAGGTTACAGGACAAGCTGAAGTAAGAGAGACTTTTATTGTAGATAAAGTTGGAACTATTGCTGGTTGTAAAGTAACTGATGGTAGTATTATCCGTGGTGGTGGTGCTAGACTTATTCGTGATGGTGTGGTTGTATATGAGAGTACAATTAGTTCTCTTAAGAGATTTAATGATGATGCAAGAGAAGTTAAAAATGGATATGAGTGTGGTATAATGTTGGCTAACTATAATGATATTAAAGTTGGAGATTTTATTGAGACATTCAAAGAGGTAGAAGAAAAAGCATCACTATGACAAACGAAGAGATTAAAAGACATAGAGTAGAGTCAATTTTAAAAGAGATTATTCCAGAGGCATTGAGTTCGCTTGATGATAGTAGGATTAACTCTCTACTTGTTACAGAAGTAGTATGTTCTAAAGGTAGAAGTAATGCAAAAGTTTATCTTGATAAGTCATTTCTTACTCCTCAAGAACAAGGTGAAGCACTAAAACAGCTTAGAAAAGTGGGTGGATTTATTCAAAACCACTGTAAAAGTAGTGAGGGGTGGTTTAAAGCACCTATCTTTACTTTTGAGTTTGATGAGCAGTTAGAGTATATTACAAAAATGGAAGATTTATTTAAACAAATTAGTGCAAAATCATAAAAGGATAAGATTATGAATTTAGATATTGAAATAGAAAAAATAGTAAATATAAATGGTGCTAATTTATATGACACAGAGATAGTTACAGAACATGAAAACAGTATATTTAGAGTATATGTAACTAAAGAGGGTGGGATTAGCCTTGACTTATGTGCCTCTATATCCAGAGAACTTTCACCATTTTTAGATGTTTATCCTCCTATGAGTGCTAAATATACTCTTGAAGTAAGCTCACCAGGTATTGAGCGAAAACTTACAAAATTATCACATTTTAAATCATCTATTGGAGAGAAGATAAAAACCAAAATATTTGGTGATGGTAAAGTAAAAGGTGTTTTAAAATCAGTAGATAAAGATGGATTTGAAATAAAGTATAAAGATGGCACAATCAGTAAGTTAAGGTATGATAGTGTAGGTACAACAAAGACTTATTATGAGTGGATTTAATGATAAAATATTGATGAATCTTGCTATCTATAAAGCATGGAAATATCAAGGTTTTACATATCCTAACCCTGCAGTGGGAGCTTTGGTTGTAGATGGTAAAGGTGAGATTGTAGCAATAGAGGCTCACCAAAAAGCAGGGACTTCTCACGCAGAAGTTTTGGCACTGCTTAGTGCTTATGAAGAGATAACGAATCAAAAACTTCCCATAGATAAACTAAACCCAATTTTAGCACATAGATTTTTGACTACTTACTCTAACGATATATTCAAAGATTGTACAATTTATGTAACACTTGAACCATGTTCTCATATTGGCAAAACTCCATCATGTGCATCACTACTTATTGATATTGGAATTAAAAGAGTGGTTGTATCTACAACAGACCCAATATCCTCTCATAGTGGTGGAATTGATATAATGAAATATCAAGGGATTCAAGTTACAGTTGGGGTAGAAGAAGAGAAAGCAAAAGAATTAATTGAGCCATTTTTAATATGGCAAAGTAGAGCTTTCGTTCTATTTAAAATAGCTCAAACTTTTAATGGAAAGATAGGTGGTGGGTATCTAAGTTGTAAAAGCTCACTTACTCATACTCACAAACTACGAGAGGTTAGCAATAAAATATTAATTGGTGGAAATACAGTAAGAGTAGATAGACCAAGACTTGATTGTAGATTTTTAAAAGAGGCCATATCTCCTGATGTTTATATATATTCAAGTGCTGATAATTTTGATAGAGATACACCACTATTTAATATTCCTCATAGAACCGTAGAAATAGGAGATGATTTAAGCTTTTTAGATAATCCATCATTTGTAATTATAGAGGGAGGAGAGGGAATGCTTAATGCCATCAAAGATAAAATAGATTGGCTTTTAATTTATCAAACATCTACTGTATCTACAAATGAAACAGATTATAAATTAAATCTCAAGACACAATCCTTACACCAACGAAAAATAGGAAAAGATGTAATGCTATGGAGCAAAGCCTTAAAATAGGAGCTTAAATTTATGACTATAGAACTTAAAAATATTGGAATGATTAAAGAGGCTATCGTTAAGATAGATGGATTAACTGTTATTGCTGGGGAGAATGATACAGGGAAGAGTACCGTTGGAAAAGTAATATTTTCTCTAATCAAAGCGAGTAGTAGATATAAAGAAGATTTAGAAGAAAATAAAGAAAAACAGATATTTGCAAAAATTGAACAAATCTATTTTAAATTAAGAAGAGAAATAGATTTTTCAAATAGATTAGACTTAAGAGAACAATTTTTTCCACCTATATTTAAAATGGATGTAGATAGACAAGGTAGTATAGCTATTGAGAAAAGATTAGATTTTATATATACTTCAAATAATATATCTGAAAATTTTAATATTTTTAATAAAATAGAAAATGATTTAAATCAGTTATTAAAAATAATTAATACGGAAGATAAAATAGAGGATATGCAAAAAAGAGCATTTCAAAAAGTATTAATTTCTGAATTTAAAGGAAAAATTACAAATCTTAACTCTACTAATAAATCAAAAATCAAAATATTTGATGGTCAAAACCCAATATTAAATGTAACTATTAGAGATAATAAAATTACAAAATTTGAAGTTTATGATAGATTATATTTTAATGATGCTACTTTTATTGAGAGTCCCATCTCTTTGCAACTCTCTGAACTTATAGATAATTCTAAAACTTATTTTGAAAATATAGAGAAACCTCTTAATAGGCAACCGAATATATCTCTACATATTAAAGATTTAAATGAAAAATTAAAAGAGTCATCTTATAATGAGGATTTATTGGATTTAGATATAATATTTAGTGATTTAGATATAAATACTTTAAATAATAATTTATCTAATACTATGAATGGAAATATTAAATATCATAAAAAAACTAAAGATTTTATCTATATATCAAATGGTAATAGTTTTTATAGCATTAATACTGCTACTGGAATTAAATCGTTTGGTATTATTCAAATGCTTCTAAAAAGTGGTTATATAAATAAAAATTCTCTTTTGATTTTAGATGAACCTGAAGTACATCTACATCCAAAATGGCAATTAAAATATGCTAAGTTTATAGTTAAGTTAGTTGAAAATAATATTAATGTTTTGGTTACTTCTCATAGTCCATATATGATAGAGGCTTTAAAAAGATATTCTGAACTAGAAAATATAGAACAAAAAACAAACTTTTATTTAGCAAAAGATGGATATATAGAGCATCAAGATAGTTTAGAGAATATTTTTGAAAAATTAGCTCTTCCTATGAGGGAGTTAAAAAAACTAAAAATGGCAAAATACTTAAATGATTAAAAAAGCTCTTTCTCAATTAAGCTATGATAAGAAAAACAACATTATAGTTTGCAACTATATCAATACTTTTATTGATTTAGATGATACAAAAGGCATTTTGAAAAAATCTCAATCCCCTAATTCTCCTGATATGTTGTATATTGATAAAAATAAAAAAGAAATATGGTTTGTAGAATTTAAATCTTCTAATCATAAATCTTTAAATTCATGGAAAGAAAAATCTAAATTAAGAAAAAAGATTTTTTCAGGTCTTTTTTTAATTTATGAAATTTTTTGTAAAGAAAGTTGTCTTTATAAAGAGTATGATAAATTTTATTTTATTGCCTACAATAAAGAAAAGATAGAAAGTAGTGAAGATGAGCTTTTAGATATGTTTGAAGATTTTTCTAGTCGTTCTATTGAGTTTGGATTAGAGGATTTAAAACCACAATTTGTAAAAGATATTTTTACAGAGGATTGTGATGAGTTAAAAAAACTTTTTCAAAAAAGATTTAATATTGAATTTATAAAGGAAACAAAATGAATAAAAACACATTAACATTTAGTCAAATACTACTAAAACTACAACTATACTGGGCAGACCAAGGGTGTAATATAGTACAACCCTACGATATACCAGCAGGTGCAGGGACATTTCACCCTGCTACACTTCTAAGAAGTTTAGATAGCAAACCATGGAGTACAGCCTATGTAGCACCATCACGAAGACCAACTGATGGACGATATGGAGAAAACCCAAATAGATTAGGGGCATATTATCAATTTCAAGCACTTATCAAACCATCTCCTGATAATATTCAAGAGCTTTATCTCAAGTCATTAGAGTATTTAGGACTTGATTTATCACAGCATGATATTAGATTTGTAGAGGATAATTGGGAATCCCCAACTCTTGGTGCCTGGGGACTTGGTTGGGAAGTTTGGCTTGATGGTATGGAAGTTACTCAATTTACATATTTTCAACAGGTTGGAGGAATTGCTTGTAACCCAGTAGCAGTTGAGATTACTTATGGAACAGAGCGACTTGCTATGTATCTTCAAGGAGTTGAATCCGTATTTGATATTGTATGGAATAGACAAGGTGATAATATCACAACTTATGCCGATGTTCATAAAGAGAGTGAGTATGAGTTTAGTAAATATCACTTTGAAGTAGCCACAGTAGAGAAGCTATTTAAAGATTTTGAAGATGCTTCTAATGAGTGTAGATTATGTCTTGAAAATGAGTTGCCACTACCTGCTTATGATGAGTGTATGAAAGCATCTCATTCCTTTAATGTCCTTGATGCTAGAAAAGCTATATCACAAGCTCAAAGACAAAATTATATACTTAAAGTTAGAGAACTCTCTATTGGTTGTGCTAAGCTTTATAAAGAACAAGAGGCTGAAAGAGAAAAAACCCAGATTTTATGAAGTTTCTTCAAAACATAAAAATAGATTTTAAATCAAAGAGAATTCATAAAAATGAATATGATAAAATTATTGACCCTTATAAACATATTGCAGAAAGAATTGCTAAAAAGTAAGAGGAGAGAATAAGTTACCTCACAGCAATTTATTTTCTCACTATAGTCATTATAATAATTAGAGTAGCACATAGAAAAGAAATTTATTAAGCTTAAAAGCGAACAAGGTAATACTTACAATTATTCAAGCTTTTAATTTGCATAAAGTAAAATTAAAAGAATATAATAAAACAAGAAAAAATTAATTATTATAAATATAAATCATAATTTTAGTTAAAATTAAACAATATTAGTTTATACTTTAACTATAAAGTAAAGGATTAATAATGACTGTAAGTGCAAAAGATTTAAGATTTAATATATCTATGCTTTTTGATGTATTGAGTAAAGGTGAAGAGATACTTATTACTTATAGAGGTAAAGCAAAGGCTAAACTTATCTCTTATAATAATTTAAAAGAGGAAAAAAGTGATGCCATTTTTGGATTATGAAAAGATAGAGATGAGGATGTAAATAGTATAGTAAAAAATATGAGAAAAGGTCGTAATTTTGATATATGATAAACTACTTGATACAGATGTAATTATTTGGTATCTAAGAGGTAATCAAAATGCTTATGACCTTATTCATAATATTGGTGAGTTTGCTATATTATGGTATGACACTTTATACAGCTAATGATAAACATTATAAAGTGATTAAAGAGTTAGATATTTTTGTATTTAGACCATAAAGAAAGGAACAGTATGAAACTCCAAGAGATATACAACAAATTAGACGAAATCAGTCCATTTGACCTACAAGAAAGATGGGATAATAGTGGATTAATTATTGGAAATATGGATAGTAATATAGAAAAAATTATATTATCTATCGATATTGATGAAGATTTACTTCTCAAAAGTGATAAAGATGTGCTTTTTATAGTCCATCATCCTTTGATATTTGATGGGCTTAAATCTTTGGATTTTGCTAAATATCCTGCAAAGTTAATTAAAATTATGATAGAAAAAAATCAATCTTTGATTGCTATGCATACAAATTTTGATAAAACTCATCTTAATCGATATGTTTTTGAAGAGGTTTTGGATTTAGAGATAGCTAGTTTTGAAGATTTTTTATCTGTTTCTAATAAAGTTTTTACTAGAAGAGAGCTTATATCTTTGGTTAAAAGTAGGTTTGATATTGATAAGGTTAGAGTTGTTAATCCCAAAGAGAAGATACGAGGAGTTGCCTTAACTACGGGAGCAGGGGCCTCTTTGATGGATAGAGTGAGTGTGGATTGTTTGCTTACTGGGGATATAAAATATCATGATGCAATCAAGGCAAAATCGCAAGATTTGATGATGATTGATATTGGACATTATGAGAGTGAGCAGTTTTTTGGGGAGGTGCTAAAAATGGAGTTGGAAAATTTACCTATTTTAGCTATAATTTCAAATTCGCAAAACCCATTTCATTAGAGTGCTAAAGGATAAGAATTGAATAATGATTTAACAGAGTTAATAAAGTTATCAGATATAGATAAATCTATTGATAGCTTTTCACCAAAAATAGAGTCTGCAAACAAAAAGCTAGAAAAAGCTAAAGCTAAATTAGATAGTATTGTAGAAAATAGAGATGCAACTAATCAATTAATAGAAGATAACAAAAGCAAAGTATCTGAATTTGAAAATCAGTTAGAGATGCTAAATCAACAATTAAAAGATATTACAAAAAAGAATAAAATTGTAACTACTGAAAAAGAGTTAAAGGCACTTACTTTAGAAGAGGAAATTGCAAAAGAGAAGATGACTTTTGCAAATGAAGAGATAGAAAAACTTCAAGATATTAATGAAAAAAAATCTATTGAATTAGATGAGTTTCAAGAAGAGATTGATAGAGAGAGTGCATTAGTTGATGCTATTATTCAAGAAGTAGCAGAGACAACTTCTGATATTGATAGTAAAAAGAGTGCTTTGTATGGCAAAAGAGAAGAGGTAACAGTAGGAATTAAACCAAATGTTCTTCAATTCTATGAGAGAATTAGAATGTGGGCTAGAAATAGTGCTATTGTACCTATGAGAAAACAGGCTTGTTATGGTTGTTTTATGAAATTAAATGACAAGACTTATGCAGATATAATCAAAGCACAAGAGATTGTAACTTGTCCTCATTGTGATAGAATTATATATATGGAACCAGTAGAGGAAGAAGAGTAATCTTTGTTTAATATAATATATACTATTGTTATCTTGATAGTATATATTATCTCTATCGCTTTTATTATAATATTCTCATTTAAAGATAAATATAAACAATCCCTACCATCACGATTTTTTTTACGAAACAATCCTAAACTAAAACCAAATGGTATATGGTTTCACTCCTGTTCTTTAGGAGAGGCAAAAGCAATCAAACCACTTATTGATAAATTTAATATAGATGATATTCGTCTAACTACTACTACAAATACAGGATTTGGTGAAATATCTAAATATAGCTCACAGAGTCGTTATCTTCCTTTTGAGATACTATTACCATTTTGGATAAAACCTCAAAAAACTCTTGTAATTATGGAGGCTGAATATTGGTATATGCTATTTTTATTATCTAAACTTTATGGTGCTAAGATAGTCTTAATTAATGCTAGAATGAGTGATAACTCTTATAAAAATTATCTAAGATTTAGATGGTTTTATCGTAAAATATTTGCATTTGTAGATAAGATTTATGCTCAAAGTGATATAGATAGAGATAGATTAGAGACTCTTGGTGCTACAAATATAGAGGTAATAGGTAATATCAAACTCTATAAATTGCCACAAACTACAAGAGAACTAGATAAACCAAACTCACTTATAGTTACTGGGGCAAGTACTCACAGTGGAGAGGATATTTTAATATTAGAGGCATTTAAAAAATTTAAAGAAAAAAATACAAATGCTAAACTTATTTTAGTACCTCGTCATAATTTTGATAAAATTGTAGATTTAGCTAATAATTTTGCTAATATAAATCAGTTATCATTTTCACAATATTCACAAGATAAAAGCCTAAATAGTGATATAATAGTTGTAGATATGTTGGGAGAACTTATTAATATATACTCTATTAGTGATATTGTTATTATTGGTGGTTCATTTATAGATGGGATAGGTGGGCATAATGTAGCAGAGGCATCTCAATTTGGTTGTAAGATAATATCAGGTAAATACTATTTTAACCAAAAAGATATATATCGTTCTGTTAGTGGGATTAAAATTATAGATAAAAGTATGCTATATCAGACTCTTTTAGATTATCAAAATTTATCATCTACCAAAGTATTAGTTAAGTGTGATATAGAACCTATCTTATCTACTATTGATGATTATATCCATAGATAGAAAAATTAGATTTACCACCTTTTTTAGCCATATACATCGCTTTATCTGCTAGTTTTAATAACAAATCTATATCTAAAGTATCTTGGATATATCTACTAATTCCTATACTAGCAGATACTTTTAGTATATTTTCATTGTATATAAGAGGTATAGAGGTGGCATCTATAATCTTTTGTGCTAATATGTTGAGATTATCTATATCTACTATATCTTTGATAATTATAACAAACTCATCTCCTCCTAATCTAGCAAATATATCATCTTTTCTTATCATTTTTGATATATTAGATACGACCCATTTTAATATTTCATCTCCTGCTTTATGTCCATAATTATCATTAATTGGTTTAAAATTATCTAAATCTATAAAAAATAGAGAAAAAGTAGATTTATTATCTCTAAGTTGAGCTAAACTTTGATTAAAAGAGAGGCGATTTTTTATTTTTGTTAGTTCGTCATAGTGTGCTAGATTATATAAAATCTTTTTATCTCTATCTTTCTCTATTTTCTCTTTTAAACTAGCAGTAACTTCTAATAGTTTTTCATTAAACTTATCAATATCAATTGGTTTAGATATAAATCCATTTGCTCCATAATTTAATGCCTCCATCAAATTATTTTTATCTCCAAATGCAGAAGTGATAATAATCATTTGTTCTTTGTCAATTGATTTTATCTGTTTAATCATATCAATACCATTTAACTTTGGCATATTTAAATCTGTAACAATAATATCAGGTTTTTTAGATTTATATATCTCTATACCCTCTTCACCATTAAAGGCTTGATAAAACTCTTTGACCTCATCAGAGAGATAAAATTTCATATACTCTTGTGTATCTTTATCATCCTCTACATATAAAAGTGTAAAATCTTGTAACATACTATATACTCCTATTTAAAACTATTTCAAATGTTGTAATGCCATCTATACTAGATGCTTTTATGCTTCCTCTCATATGCTCTTCTATAATTATTTTTGTCATATAAAGTCCTACTCCTGTACCATTTTTTTCATTTTTTGTAGAAAAATATGGGTCAAATATTCGCTCAATTATATCATTTGGTATCCCACCTGCATTATCTTTGATATATAATTTAATATGCTTCTCTTCTATTTTATAATAGATATTAATCAACGCATTTTCTATTTTATTTTCTATCAAGGCATCTTTTGCATTATTGATAATATTAATAATAGATTGCCCTAGCTTATTGGGATACCCATCAACAAAACAGCCATCACACTCACTTACTTGTAGTTTTATACTATTTTTTGTAAGTATAGGAGATACTATTGATATAGAATTATTTATGCTATCATGAAGATTAAATATTTTTTTATCTACCTCTGGTTTGAAAAAGTTTCTAAATTCATCAATAGTATCAGACATATATTTAATCTGCTTTTGTGATGATTGTTCAAAATAATCCATAATATTATCATTTATTTTACCTCTTTTATACTTCAATATAATTGTTTGGCTAATTAATGATAGATTATTTAGAGGTTGTCTCCATTGATGGGCTATCATACTTATCATCTCTCCCATTTGAGCCAATCTTGATTGTTGTAACATTAACAGTTGTTGTTCTCTATTTTTGGCTACCTCTTGCTTGATTGTATCTTTTAAATATTTTTCTCTTGTTTTATTCTCTTCAAATAAAACACCTGATATTAAAGCCAAAGATATATGGACAAGTATAAAAAAATTGATATTAATAATATTATCTACCATAGAGTGAATAGCAAAAGCACCCACTCCAATATATACACTATAAGTTGATACCATAGCTATTACCACAGGTAGGGCAACACCATATAATAGCCCCCTCCTAGAGATTATTAATATTACAGCAGGTATAGTAAAAGTAAGTAGTAGTGATAAATTCTCTAAAATAATCTTCAACTCTAAAATATATATAAAAATAGTAAAGAGGAGTATATATAATAGATACTCATATATATTTATCTTTTTATAATGTATTAGTATCAATAATATAAATGGAGTAAATAACAATTGCCCCATTATATTACCAAACCACCATGAAAAAAGAGATGATAAATAAGAAATATTTTCTAACTCATTGCTAATATATAAAACATAATTACCCAAAATAGAACTAAATGGTTGTAGTATAAAAATAATAATCATAACTAACCCCAAAACATCTCTTAGAGTTAATAGATTTTTATGTAAATTATATCTATTAAATATAACCACTCCAATAACTGCCTCTAAAGCATTGATAATAGAGATAAAAAAAGATGGAATAAAATCCAACGAACAACTAGATGCTAATATAAATTGTCCTATAAATATACCTAACCATACTCTTTTACCCCAAAATATAGCTGAAGCTAATGCTAATCCCTCTGATGCAAATATTACAATTGTAACAATAGTATCTTCTTGTAATATAGAAAAACTAACTTTTCCTAGCAAAAAATATCCGATGGATATAAATATAGTTAAAATTAAGTACTCTCTATTATATTTCAATTTATCTCTCCTATTTTAAGTTGAGTTTTTGCTAAATTATATTAATATTATATATCCAACAAATAACCATATTACACCAACCATCATAATGGTAATAAATACTACACTACTACCCAAATCTTTTGCCTCTTTGGCTAATGGGTGTATCTCGGTGGTTACTAAATCCACCACCCTCTCAATAGCACTATTAACAAGTTCTGCTATTAGTACCAAAAAGAGAGATGATGATAAAATCATCTGATATGGAGTCTCAATAGGTATTATAAATATTGCTACTTGAAGTATTATAAATATAATCAACTCAATTTGAAATGATTTCTCATATTTAAATGCTATTTTCAACCCATTAATGGCATAAGATGTATTATTAAATAGATGATACTTTGGTTTATTTGTCAAAATAGTTCCTTATTTTTTATTATGCTTTTTAGGTATAATAGTCTTTACATGATTTCCATGTTGAGTAAGTACAATAAAACCTTTTTTTTAAAGCTTTTTTTTGTAAATCATCACTAAAAATTTTACCTGCAATAGCACCTTGAATTTTATAATTTTTAAATGCTGGATGGAATTCATAAAATTCTTCTATAATTTTATCTAACTAAGCTTTGTTGTTTAACTTTATTTTTAACCTCTATAGTTGTTTTAGTAATTCCATCAAGATGAATACCTAAAGATTTTAGTTTTTTATCTGTAGCCTTTTGAGACTCTTTTAATTCCAATATAGCTTTAGCTAAATCTTCTGATGTTATCACAGCTTACTCCTTTTATATCTAAAATTAATAATACTCTACCACTTTTTCCATACTCAAAGCCCCATCAAATAGAGTCTTCTCATCAAATACCTTGGCAATTAGTTGTAATCCTATTGGCATACTATTACTATCTTTTGCCACTGGGATTGATATAGCTGGTAATCCTGCTAAATTTACACCAATAGTGTACATATCACTCTTATACATCTCTAATGGGTCTTTACTTGAACCAATTTTAGGTGCTGTTGTAGGTGCTACTGGAGATAATATCAAATCAGCCTCTTGGAATATCGCATTAAACTCATCTCTTATTAAGTGTCTTACTTTTTGGGCTTTTAGATAATAAGCATCATAATATCCTGATGATAATACAAAGTTTCCTAAAAGTATTCTTCTTTTTACTTCATCTCCAAACCCTTTGCTTCTTGTTTGGATAAATGTATCAGATAAATTACTTCCCTCTTCTCTACTTCCATATCTAATTCCATCATATCTAGCAAGGTTTGTAGTAGCTTCAGCAGTAGCCACAATATAATAAGTTGCTATATCATATTTTGTATTTGTCATATTTTTATGGATTATTGTATGCCCTGCCTCTTGAAGCTTAGATAGAGTATCATTAAATGCTTTTTGTATCTCCTCATCTGCTTCGCTAATATAGTTATCAATTACAGCAATAGTTAATTTACGATTACTATCAAGATTTGGATATATCTTCTTATCATCTCTATTAGCACTTGTAGAGTCTTTCTCATCATAGCCTACAATAGCATCATAGAGTATAGCACTATCTTCAACATTTTGTGTAATTGGTCCAATCTGGTCAAGGCTTGAAGAGTAGGCACTAAGCCCATAACGGCTCACTCTTCCATAAGTTGGTTTCATTCCTACACAACCACAATATGAAGCAGGTTGTCTAATACTCCCACCTGTATCACTTCCCAAAGCACAAATAGCTATCCCACCTGCTACAGCAGCAGCACTTCCACCACTACTCCCCCCAGGTGTATGAGCCAAATTATGAGGATTTAGAGTCTTACCATAAAAACTACTCTCTGTTGTAGAACCCATAGCAAATTCGTCCATATTTGCCCTACCAAATGGAGCTAATCCATTTAATTTAAGGTTTTTAATCGCAGTTGCTTCATAAGGGGCAATATAGCCTTGAAGGATTTTAGAGGCACTTGTTACACTCCACCCCTCTACTTGAATATTATCTTTGATAAGTACCGGCACACCATCACCACTACTATTAAAATCTATATAAGCATTTAATCCACCATCAATAGCTTTTTGCTTCATCTCCTCTTTTAATTTATCTAATTCATCTTGATTTTTTGTTAATGCCTCTTTTAAGGTAATCATATATAATCCTCTTACAAATTTCATTTATAAGGATTATACAAAAGTCTAATTTATAAGGTGTTGAAATATCTAATATTTTAAAGAGTTATTTACAATCAATTATATATCTTATATATACGAGGCGTTGAATATACACTAAATTTATGCTATACTACCAACCTGTAAATGTAAATATAGCCAAAACAGTTTGCGAACTTTTTAGCTAAGTTTATTTTAAGCTAAAATCACGATATACCCCTAAAAATGGGAGTTTAGTAGATTTTACCCAATTTTCAAAAAGTTCGCAAACCTAAGCTTTTTGAAAAGCACCAAGGAGGTTTGCGAACTTTAAGTTTATTTTAAGATAAAACCCCCCGTATTTACGGCTTATGGGAGCTTAAGAGAACCTAAAAGTTCGTAAATTAACTTTTTGGACTACTACCCAAAGAGGTTTGCGAACTTTTTTGACCCCTCAAACCCCCTAAAAATGGGAGATTTAAGAAAAAACCAAGCTAAGTTTGTATATAATTTGACTTAGGTTTGCGAACTTTTTTGCATTGTTCCATAAAATCGTACTGTTTTGTAGATTAATTTTTTTGGAAATTTAATAGTTTTATGATTATAAGGCTATTTATATACCTATGACCCGAATTAGGGGATTGAAACAAATCTTCTTCAGAGGCTAAAACACTATTGTTAGATTTATATACCTATGACCCGAATTAGGGGATTGAAACTTGTCTTTCCAAGTAAGCATACCATCTTTTCGGAAAGATTTATATACCTATGACCCGAATTAGGGGATTGAAACCCTATTCTGAAAGTCAAATACTTAAACTCTTTATTAGACTTCTTGCAAAACTTGGGAACTGATGCTTTAGCTTCAGTAGGTATTTAGTGAGGCTGAAGCCAAAGAGCAATAATCATTAAGTCATTGGTATTGAAAGCTTACTTGCCTATTAGGAGTGGGTGCTAAATGGTTACAATATTTTTAACATAAAATTAAAACTCTTGTCTAATCTTATTTAATACTCTATCAAATGCTCCATCTTCATCATCTTTAAAATCACTTTGGACTTTATAATAACAATTTAATCCATTTGATATAGTAACTCTAATATATCCATTAAAATCACTTCCTACACTTTTGACAATTGGATTATTACAATCTCTAATATGATATTTAAGTAGTTGGACTCTATATTTACAACTTTTATTATCTTCAAATCTAAAAGCATTTTGAAGTCTTTTTTTATCGCTATCTTTTATTAACATATCATAGCTAAGACAATTTAGAGTCTCTTTCTTGGTGCAAAATTTATCATAGATTGGGAAATCTTCTTGACAACTTATAAATATAATAGATGTTAATATAAATATAATATTTCTCATTTTTTATCTTTTTTTAGTGATGCTATAAACTTATCTCTAATAGATATTGGAATAAAAGATAGAAGCTTGATAATAATAAAAAATCTTTTTGGGAATTTATAACATCTTTTACTATTTTCAATAGCATATATAATTCTTTTTATTCCTTGTTGAGTAGTTAAAATAAATGGCATTTGAAAGTTGTTTTTATCTGTCATTGGAGATTTGATAAATCCTGGTAAGATATTGATTACTTCAATTGCATTTGGTTTGAGTAGGGTTCTTAATCCTTGTGCATAAGCATTTAAAGCCCTCTTAGAGCTACTATAAGCAATAGAACTTGGCATTGTAATAATTGAGGCTAAAGATGATATTAAAACTATTTTAGAGCCTTGATTGAGAGAGGGGATTAAATGCTCTAATAAGGCATGGACGGATAAGAAATTTACATCTACTACTTTTTTTAAATCTTTAAAAGAGCTATATCCATTATGGGAATGTCCTAATGATATACCTGCATTTGCAATTATCATATCTATTATTGGCTCTTTTTGAGCTATCTCTTGAGTTATTTTTTGTAATTTATCAAAATCACTTACATCAACTTGATAAATTTCAACACTATTTGCACCAAGTAGTTTTAGTTCTTTTGATAGAGAAGATAATTTATCCTCTCTTCTTGATAATAAATATAAATTATTATTAGGTGCATAATACCTGCTTAATTCTCTACCTATACCAGAACTCGCACCTGTGATAATTATTATCATTTTTTTATATCCAATAAAATGGTTTTAATAAACTTTTGGTGGGATTCTCCCACCCTACATAAAATATAATTATCATTTTAAAAGCAACTCGTAGGGTGGGTGAAACCCACCATTATTAAATAATTATATATTATCTTGATACATAATCAGCAATTAATGAACCAATCTCACTTGTAGCACAAACCTCTTTTGCATCATAAGCACTAATATCACCAGTTCTATAACCCTCACTCAATACCTTATGAATAGCATCATCAATTCTTTGAGATGCTTCATCTTCACCTAAAGCATACTTAAGCATCATAGATACACTTGAGATTGTGGCTAATGGATTGGCTATTCCTTGTCCTGCAATATCTGGGGCAGAACCGTGGATTGGCTCAAATAGTCCTACTTTATTACCTGTACTTGCACTTGGTAATAGTCCAATAGAACCACTTAGCATACTAGCAGCATCACTTAAAATATCTCCAAAAATATTTCCTGTTAAAATAACATCAAACTGTTTTGGTTCTCTAATAAGTTGCATAGCAGCATTATCTACATACATATGAGTAAGTTCAACTTCAGGATAATCTTTGGCTACATCTTCTACAATATCTCTCCAAAATTGACTCACTTCTAGTACATTTGCTTTATCAACAGAACATACTCTTTTATCTCTTTTCATAGCTATATCAAATGCTACTTTGGCAATTCTTACTACCTCTTCTCTTGTATAAATCATAGTATTGTATGCTTTATCTTCTAAGTTTTCTCTAGGTTCTCCAAAATATATTCCACCAGTAAGTTCTCTAACTACCATTAAATCTACACCTTGGATAACGCTTGGTTTTAAAGTAGAAGCATTGATAAGTTCATCATATACCATAGCAGGGCGTAAGTTTGCATAAGTCCCCATAGCTTTTCTAAGTCCTAAAAGTCCAGTTTCAGGGCGTAAATGTCTCTCTAAATTATCCCATTTTGGCCCACCAATTGCACCAAATAAAACAGCATCACATTTTTGCACACCTTTGATAGTCTCATCAGGTAGAGGTACGCCTGTCTCATCAATAGCGATACCACCTAGTAAAAACTCTTCATAATTTACTTCAAAGTTCATTTTTGTAGATACTGCATCTAATACTTTTACAGCCTCTTCAATAATCTCAGGGCCTATCCCATCCCCTTTGATAATACCTATTTTATATATTTTATTACCCATTTATAGACTCCTACTTATCTCTTCTTTTGCAAAGTTAATTAATCCACCAGCATTTACAAGTTCTTGCATAAATTCAGGAATAGCTCTAAATTTATAAGTTTTATTAGTTGTGATATTAATCACCTCTCCACTATCCATATCTACTTTTATTACATCACCCTCATTAATTTGAGATGACTCTTCAAGCTCAAATATAGGTAGTCCCATATTAAAGGCATTTCTATAGAAAATTCTTGCAAATGTAGGTGCTATAATAGCAGATACACCAGCATATTTTAGAGCAATTGGAGCATGTTCTCTACTACTACCACACCCAAAATTCTCTCCAGCAACTATTATATCACCCTCTTGCATTTTTTTTACAAAATCAGGGTCGGCATCTTCCATCACATACTTAGCTAACTCTTTTGGGTCGCTTGTATTTAAATATCGTGCAGCTATAATCAGGTCTGTATCAATATTATCACCAAATTTCCAAACTTTACCTTCCAAATGCAATCCTTTAGTTTTTAAATAATTCTAACATTTTATCTGAAAAACATTAAAATACCAAACTTATCTAAAATGAGGTGCTATTATTGTATAATTAATAGATGAAAAAAGTTTTATAAAGGTAGGGTTTGAAACATTTAATTGAATTTATAGAAAAAACAGATATAAAAAATACCAAAATATATAAAGAGTTAAATCGTAGTAAAAAAGAGGCTCAAATATTAAAATTTGTAACTCAAAAGTATATAGAGGGTTTTGATGTTGTCTCAATTAGAGAGATTATCAAAACAAACTCATCTAAAAAAGAGTTGAAATCTCTAAAGCTTCTTACAGAGATTAAAAATTTAATTGATTTAGAGTGGATTAGACCAATAGAGTTTATAAGTGCTAATAGTAGTAGTGATTTGAAACTACAACTACTTAGCTTGGATATTACACTAAGTTTATCATTTTTACAGTTATTAGAAAATGGTAGCTTGGATGTAAAACTGCCTGATAATAGAGCATATAGCGACCATTTAGAGTATCTTCAAGACCAATTTGAGATAATATCACTACTACATAAAATATCTATATCTAATAGAAACTCTATTGATAGATTAGGAGATAAATTAACTCAACTCAAAGAGAGAGTAGAGAACAGAATAAAATTATCTACTAAGCCTCTAATAGTAGAAGAGTTTATCAAATCTAAAAAACTTGAAAATAATCAAAGAGTAATATTTCTAGCACTTCTTAAAGAGGAGTATAGTGGTAGTGAGGGTGGAGGATTGAGAGATATGAACTCTCTACTTGCTTTAATCTCAAATAGTGAATATGAGAAGATTAAAAATCGTGCATTATTAGAAGATGGGGCATATTTAATTACTAATAATATTATAGATTATGAAGAGATACTCAATCCTTTTGGTGGGATTAGTCGCTCATTTTATCTACAAGATGAGATAATGAAAGAGATAATATATCCAAATCAAAAGAAAAAAATCAAAAAAGTTAAAATCAATGATTTGATAGAAAAGCAGGATATTTTTGAGTATTTAGAAGCCAAAACAAATTTAGAAGATGTAGTATTACATCAAGATACAAGAGATATATTAAGTAGATTACAAAAGCAAATTGATAAAAATGTACTCAAAAAGCTTAGAGATTGGGGAATTAAAAGTAGCAATCATAAAAGTATTGATGCCAAAATAATATTTTATGGACACTCAGGTACAGGTAAGACTATGACAGCAGTTAGCCTAGCTAAGACTCTTAAAAAACCAATTTTAAGTTTTGATTGTTCCAAAATTTTATCAATGTATGTAGGAGAGAGTGAAAAAAATGTCCGTAAAATATTTGATGATTTTAGAGCAATATCTCAAAAAATAGAGGATAAACCAATCTTGCTACTCAATGAAGCAGACCAATTTCTAAGTAGTAGAAGTGAGGGTGCAGGAAGTAGTGCAGATAAAATGCACAATCAAATGCAAAATATATTCTTAGAACAGATTGAGAGGTTTGATGGGATACTAATAGCTACTACAAACCTATTAGATAATATAGACAAAGCATTTTCAAGACGATTTAACTACAAAGTAGAGTTTAAAAAACCAGATATATCTCAAAGAGTAAGATTATGGCAATTTATGCTACCAGAGAATGCTGATTATGAAGAGGGATTTGATATAAATAGATTAGCCAAATATGACCTTACAGGTGGGCAGATAAATTTAATTATCAAAAATAGTGCATATAGAGTAGCTGTGCGAGATGAGAGTATATTTAAGATAGAAGATTTTATAGATGAGATAAAAAGAGAACTAGGAAGTAGTTTTGGGAATGATATTAATATGGGGTTTAAGGTTTAAAATAATTTTGAATTAAAAGTTTATTATATTGTAATATTAAACCTCTTTATGATATTATATTGTAATACTTATAATAGAGGATTGATAATGTTTAAAGAGATTATAATTATATCATCACTTTTTTTGATAGGGTGTGGAGGTGGTAGTTTTAGTGATGGACTTCCAACACAACCTACAAATACAACTACTCAAATTAATATCGCTACTCCAAGCATACCCATACAAATAGAACAAAATAGTACCACTCCTGATATTGAAAATAATATTACTACAGATACAACTCCACCATTAAACTCTAATAGTACGGTAGTAGATAATAGCCCCATAGATACTATTGTAGATACAAATAGTTCTATCCAAAATGAGGATAATATAACAATAGAAGATAATAATGAAACAGACTCTACAGATAATAATATCACTAACGAAAACAATACTACACAAGAAGAAGAACCACCATTAATAGTAGAAAACAATGATACACGCCCAAATATTATTTTGGTTCATGGATTAAATAGTGGAGCATCGGCTTGGAATATAATTGAAGTTGAGTTATCAAATTATATGAGAGTAGATGATAATTTAAGTGTAGAGGTAGCTGTAGATATTAATATATTTGATAATGCTAAATGTTTTGATGGTGCAGTTGATGATGAGATTTTTTGTAATAATCTTTCAAATATAAAATCCCAAAATAAATATAGAAGTATTGCAAATGATAAAGTATTTGGATTGAAAAAGGGTGATTTTGATGTAACACAAGTAGAGTATCATATTAATAACAATATTCCAACTCAATCTATCTTAGAGAAACAAAAAGTATTTTCTATCAACTTTTCTAACTCAAATCAATTATCTTTTGATGCCCAAGGGTATGAACTTAAAAAGATGATAGATGATATATCTACTCATACAGGTATTAATAACTTTATACTTATTGGACACTCTATGGGAGGATTGGCAATTAGAGCATATATTCAAAACGAAGAGCATAAATTAATTGAAAAAGTAATTACTCTAAATACTCCTCATTTAGGTGGTAATGGTGGGACATATAATGAAGTTACCCAAAATGCTGGAGTAAACCTTGCTAATGATAGTAAATCATATCAGATTTTAAACTCTAATACAACAGATAAATATACAAATATCAAATTATATTATCTAGGTTATAGCAATGATATTAGTGGTGAGGGAGATGATTTATACTTCTCATCAGGAGATGGTGTTGTAGATATTGGTAGTCAAATGGGATTAAATACCCCTGCCCCACACCGTGTAATATTTTCACCAAATGCACAAACATTAGATACATTTCAATATATCTCATCAACAGCCACAAAAGAGTGGGATGATGAATCAATAGAGATAAATGATTTAGGAGAGTTTGCACATAGTGAAGTATTAAAAGATATAGATTATATATATGTGATATTAGATATTATTAAAAATTAGATATTTAATATATACTCTCCTACACGAAAAGAGTTAGCATATATTGTCCAAGTATAAGGCAAAGAACCACCCGTTGGCATAAAGCTACCATCTGTTACAAAAAGATTTTTGATTTCGTGGGTTTGACAATATTTATTTAATACAGATGTTTGAGGATTATCTCCAAAACGACATCCACCTGCTTGTAGATTTGATGGTGGATATGGTGAAATAGATATATTAATATCTTTTGCCCCCATCTCTATTAGAAGTTTTTTGGCTTTTTGAGCTAAGATATTGGCTATTTTTAGATTATGTGGGTGAGAACCTATACGAATATTAGCCACAGGTACTCCATAAATATCTCTATATTTATCATCTACACTTACAAAGCAGTTATCATTAGGTAACCAATCATTAAATATTTCAAAATTAACTCTTCTTGTTTTTGTAAATTTATAAAATATCTTATCTTGAAGCTTTTCACCCCAAATCAACTCTCCATCTTGCCATCTCTCTTTGATTGCTTTAGATATTGGATTGGCATGTTCAAATAATAAATCAATAATACCACCTTTTACTCCATCTATCTCATACCAATCACAAAGTGAGCGATTAACAAATAGCCCCTCTTTCATAAGTTCATCTATAGGCATAGAGTTAAAATCAAACCCTCCACTACCTACACCACCTGCTGAAAAGAGTATATTTTTGCCTACTTGATTACTATTATTAGCCAATCCATTTGGAAAATTTAGAGATTTTGAATTTAGAAGTAATCTACAACTCTCTACTGCTTGATTGGCCACTACAAAGATTTTGGCTTTTATATAATGCTCTTTTAATGTTTGAGTATCAATATATATGGCTTTTGTTACTTTTTTATTTTTCTCTTCTAATTTTTTGACAAATGCTGATGTAATAATAGTTAAATTACCACTCTTAAGAGCAGGTTCTAAAAGAGAAACCCTTGCACTCCCTTTTGCTCCACTACTACACCCATAACTTCCACAATAGTTTGAGTAGTAGCAGTTATCTCTTTTATCTTTTGGCTTAGATATAATAGCTCGTGGTGTCTTATATGGTATAAACCCCAATTTATGACAGCTCTTATCAATAAGCTTAGATATAGGGTGTTCGTCTAATGGAGGATATGGAAAATTTGGTGTGCTTCGTGGTTCGTGATATTTATGTGGAGTAACCTCTCCTGATATACCCACTAATCTCTCTACCTTTTCATAATATGGTTCAAGCTCACTATAATCAATCACCCAATCCATAATATTAGCCCCTTTTATCTCTGGATAAGTTGATTTAAGTCTAAAATCATTTGGTTTAAAACGATGAAAATATCCACTCATAAAGTTAGAAGAACCACCCACAACATTACCATTGAAAAAACTATTTTCACTATCATAAGTTGCTGTTTTTATCCATTTTTCATCTTCTAAACTCTCAATAGTATGATAAGATTCTTTGAGATTTGGCGTAATAATATCTCTTTTACAATAAGCTATCTCATCTTTTGAAAAATCTTTTTCTCTATAAAAAAGCCCTCTCTCTAAAACTACTACTTTTTTACCACTCATAGCCAAAGTATAAGCAACACCGCTCCCACCAACACCACTTCCAATAATACATACATCATATATCATACTATCTCCCCAAATGGTTTTTGTGGTTTAGGTTTGCCACTATGATGCCCCAACCATCTCCACCCTAATTCATCTCTATTCCCTCCATATATAGGGTCGCTTAATAGAGCCTCTATCGTATAATATAATAGAAGCGATAACCAATTTTTATTTTTTTGACTTTTGGATATAAAGTTTTTAAGTGCTTTATCCTTATCTATCGCATTCATACTCAAAAAATCTCTCTCCTCTTCTATCAATAGATTTGTTCCATAAATCAAGAACTTTAAATCAAACTCTACAAAAGATGAATGAGAAGATACCCTTAATAGATAATTAGTAGCCCCAAACTCCAAAGCAGATGGTGCTTCTAATCCCTTAGGAAAAAGTACATCTTGAATAGCCTGAATTATTTTAAATGGCTTAATATCAATTGGAGATATTGAGTATTGAGGCATTAATACTAATATTGTACCACTAATAATAGAAGAGGTTATAAATACTCGTCTTGTTACCCCGTCAAAGCTTATTAGTTCTCTTGGCATCTTTTTCCTTTTTTATTCTAATCCCCACAAGGAGTCTCATACTCTTGATAATAACTCCCACTAATTCCTGTAAAATAGTGATGATGGCTAGATCCTATTACTATAATTCTCTTAGATAGTGCAAGATGAGTATAAGCATATTTGCTGTAAATCCACTATATATATACCCTGCATGAGGGACTATTATAGCTCTTGATACAATATCTTTTATTTTTATATCCTCTTTTATATTTGCACTAAATTTTTTGAAATAGCTAGATATTTTACTACAATTATCAGGATAAAATAGCCCATTTACAGATGCTAATCTTTTGGATTGCATATTATTTCTCCTCATATTTAGTAGCTTGATAGAGTTTAATATTAGGATAACTCTCTCTAGCCTTTGCCAACTCTATAAAAATCTCACCCATAATCTAACTCCTTGAATAATAAGTTATAAGCGATATTATATAAGATATTAGATAAAATTCCAAATCTTTAGAGAGGTGTCCGAGTGGTCGAAGGTGCAGACCTGGAACGTCTGTGTAGTTTTCTACCGAGGGTTCGAATCCCTTCCTCTCTGCCATATTATCAACTTTATTAAAAATATCACCAAATTCTTAATCAAGCAAACAGCTTTCAAAATAAAATGGATAAAATAGATTATAGCTCTTCTACTCAAATCACCTTTGTTTTGTCGTATTAAAGATACCTATTTCTCTATTTTTATATACATTATTTGAATTAAATATTTTACCATTCATAGCAATATATACACCATTATCAAGATAATCTACTGCACCAATAGCAGTACCAAAATTAAATAATCCATCAGAGTGATTTATACTATATGGTATCATAGCACCTATTAGTATTATTACTTTATTTATGTTATAAGATGATATATATTTAGCACTCTCTACCATTGTATCTGTGCCATGAGTGATGATTATATGTTTAGTTGTAGATATTTTGATAGCTTTTAGAATATCTTCTCTATCTTGAAGAGTTATATCTAAGGAGTCTTTTAGAAAAAGTGTTGTGGTTTGTATATCTCTATCTACTCTTGATTGAGTTAATATTTGTGGGATATATGAAGTTTGGTTGAAATCTACTTCACCTGTAAGCATATTATATTTTTTATCAATAGTACCACCAGTGATAATAATATTAATTGGATTATTCGTGGGCGAAGATGCCCACAAGTTTTTACAATCTTGATTCATATCTTCTAAGCATAAATAGCTTTTTGAGGATTTTCTTACGAGTTGCAATTTTCTCTTTTTTCTTCTTTTCAGTAGCAGTTTCATAGTATTGTCTAGCTCTTGCTTCTGTTACAATTAAGTTTCTATCACATTGTCTTTTGAATTTTCTATAAGCATCATCAAAAGAATCTCTTGAATTTAGTACAATTCCTGGCATAAAAGTCACCCCCTCTCTAATCTAAATTTTCTATATATTTATAGAAATAATTAATAAGATAGAATTATATCTAAAAAATATTTTGTTATGCTTATTTAGGTAATAGAAATTTTATCTAATTGAGCATCTATATTTCATTAGGTTATAACTAAGTTTTAGATAAAATATATGTAATAATAATGCTTGGAGAAAATATGGCTGAATATGGTGCTAGTAATATTAAAGTCCTTAAGGGATTAGAGGCAGTTAGAAAACGCCCAGGAATGTATATTGGTGATACTGCTTCAAAAGGTCTTCATCATCTAATATATGAAGTTGTAGATAACTCTATCGATGAGGCTATGGCAGGATTTTGTGATACTATTAAGGTTACACTTACCAAAGATGGTACTGCTATTATAGAAGATAATGGTAGAGGTATCCCTGTAGCAGAGCATCCAACAGAGAAGATTTCCGCAGCGACTGTGGTTTTGACTGTGCTTCATGCTGGAGGGAAGTTTGATAAAGATACTTATAAAGTATCTGGTGGGCTTCATGGTGTGGGTGTATCTGTTGTAAATGCACTTAGTGCAGATTTACATTTAGAGGTTTTTAAAGATGGGTATAGTTATACTCAAAGCTTCAAAGAGGGTATTCCTCAAGAGGATTTAATTCAAGGTGATAAGAGTAGAAAACATGGTACAAAGATAGAATTTTTACCTGATGAGACTATTTTTAAAGAGGGAATTATATTTGATTATAATATTCTTGCTAAAAGATTTAAAGAGTTAGCATATCTAAATCCTAAAATTACCATTAAATTTAAAGATGAAAGAAGTAATAAAAGTGAGGTATATCACTTTGAGGGAGGACTTAAAGAGTTTGTAGATGATTTAAATAAGAATGAACCAATATCTTCTACACAATTTTTTCAAGGTAAGTCTGATGATATAGAGATAGATATTGCTATTATGTACTCTAATAGTGATAGTGATAGAGTAGTATCATTTGTAAATAATATCAAAACTGCCGATGGTGGTACTCATGAAGCAGGATTTAGAGCAGGGACTACAAGAAGTATATCTCAATATATATCCAAAAATGCCAATGCCAAAGAGAAAGGTACTAAGATTACAGGAGATGATACCAAAGAGGGATTAGTGGCTGTTGTATCTGTAAGAGTACCTGAACCACAATTTGAGGGGCAAACTAAAGGTAAGTTAGGTTCTAGTTATGTTAAACCATTAGTTCAAAAGTTTATATATGAACAGTTTAATAAGTTTCTTGAAGAGACTCCATTAGAGGCAAAAGCTATTATGGCTCATACAATCTTAGCAGCCAAAGGTAGAGATGCAGCTAAAAGAGCCAAAGATTTAGTCAAACGAAAAGACTCTATGAGTATAGGCACACTTCCTGGGAAATTAGCAGATTGTCAAAGCAAAGACCCTGCTTTATCTGAAATTTACCTTGTGGAAGGGGATAGTGCTGGTGGGTGTTTTACTGGTGATACTCAAATATCTTTAGCAGATGGAAGAGATTTATCATTTTTAGATTTAATAGAAGAGTATAAAGAGGGTAAAGAGAATTTTTGTTACACAATTAAAGATGATGGTTCTATTGGAATAGAAAAAATACTACACCCTAGAAAAACAAAATCAAATACTACTCTTGTTGAAGTAACATTAGATAATGGGAAAAAGATTAGATGTACTCCTGAACATAAATTTATGATAAGAGATGGAGAGTATATTGAAGCTCAAAATTTAGAGAATGGGCAGAGTTTAATGCCACTTTATAAAAAATTATCTAAAATTGAGAATAGAGTTACTATTGATGGTTATGAGATGGTTTTAAATCCTAAAAATTCTAAATGGATATTTACTCATATGTTATCTAATAATTGGAATTTAGAAAAAGGTATTTATGATAAGATTGAAAAAGCACATAAACACCATATAGATTTTAATAAATTAAATAATAATCCAACTAATTTAATTTTATTATCTGCTGATGCACATTTAAAATTACATCAAAAACATATATCTAAAACTTTACATACAAAAGAGGCGAAAGAGAAAGCAAAAAAGGCTCATCAAACAATAGAATATAAATTAAACGCTAGTAAAATTTCAAAAAAATATTCAAAAATATTATCTCAAAAAGCCAAAAAACAGTGGGAAGATGAGAATTATAAAGAGTATATGAAAAATAAATATTTAGAATTTTATCAGACAAATGCTCAATATAGAGAGAACCTTTTAAATAGATTAGATAATGCTCAAAGAGAGTATTGGTCTAAAGAAGAGAATAGAGTAAAGCAATCTAAAAAAACTACTGATTATTATATAAGTAATCCAAAAGCTAGAGAGATTTTATCTCAAAAAGCTAAGGAGCAGTGGAGTAGTGAAGAGTTAAGAGAGTGGAGAGCTAAAAAAACTAAAGAGCAAATGTCTAATCCTGATAATCTTAAGAGGAAGTTAGCCACAGAGAAAAAAACTAGAATAAAAAATAGTTTAGAACTTTTAAATAGAGTTGGTATAGATAATTATGAAGAGTATAGAAAAAATGATAGAAGAGTTTTTAAAATAGATACACTTATTTCTAAAATTAATGAGAGTGAAAATAATTTTAATTTCTTAAGTAATCAAGATTTAATTTCTAGTGATTTATATACATATAATCATAAAGTTATATCTGTTCAAAAATTATCTATAAAAGAGGATGTTTATGATATAGAAGTCCCAAATACACATAATTTCGCTTTGTCCTCTGGAGTATTTGTCCATAATTCTGCCAAACAAGGAAGAGATAGAGTATTCCAAGCTATTCTACCTCTAAAAGGTAAGATTTTAAATGTAGAAAAAGCACGATTAGAAAAAATCTTAAAATCTGATGAGATTAAAAATATGATTACTGCCCTTGGTTGTGGTATAGGTGATGAGTTTAATGAAGAGAAGCTTCGTTATCATAAAGTTATTATTATGACTGATGCTGATGTTGATGGTAGTCATATTCAGACACTTCTTATGACATTCTTTTTTAGATTTCTTAAGCCTATTATTGAAAAAGGTTATTTATATCTTGCTCAACCTCCTCTTTATCGTTATAAAAAGGGTAAAAATGAGACATATCTCAAAGATGATAGAGAGTTAAATGAGTTTTTGATAGAACATGGTATAACTATAATAGAGAGTGATACAATGGGGGATAATGATTTAATTGATTTATTTAAATTGGTATCTTATTATAAAAGTACGCTAAATGAGATAGAGAGACGATACTCTATGCCTGAAGTTTTGAAATATTTAATAGAAAATTCTAATATATTTAATGAAGATACATTTATTGAAAAAACTTTAGATATAGAGGAGTATATCAATTCTCTTGGATTTAATATTTTAAATAGAGAGAGTAGTGAGAATAAAATTCATCTTTTTGTTCAGACTAATGATGGATTAGAGGAGTTACTTATTGATAAAGAGCTATTTAATGACCCTCATTTTGAAGAGGCTATATCTTTGTATCATAAGATAGATGGTAGGATTACCCAAGAGTTCAAAGATAAAGATATGTTGAAACTTCTTACAAAAGTAGAGAGTTATGCCAAAAAAGGTGCATATATCCAAAGATATAAAGGGCTTGGAGAGATGAACCCAGAACAGCTTTGGGAGACTACAATGACACCAGAAAATAGAGTGCTTCTAAAAGTTGTAATTGATGATGACCAAGAAGCTAGTGATACATTCTCTCTATTTATGGGAGATGAGGTAGAACCACGAAGGAACTATATTGAATCTCATGCAAAAGATGTTAAACATTTGGATGTTTAATGCTTTTATCTACACTATTAGAACGAGAGAGGCGATTTAAAATCGCACTAAGAGCAGGTATTCCTGCTTTGGTATTTATTTTTGTAATTTTGTATATTTTATTTGTTCAAGATACAAATATTGTTGTATCTATTAAAGATAGTTTAGTTGTAGCAGGTATTGTATTTACTACCATATATTTTATATATTTTATGATAGAACTTGCTACTAAAGGTACTCTACTTGATAAAGAGACAGATGGATTTAATCAAAATGCTTTTATAGATATAGTCAAACATAAAAAACCCAAAACCATAGCACTTTTAGTGATTAAAAATTTAGACTCTATAGGAGAGAATTATGGATATAAAAATTTAAATATTACTCTAAATGATATTATAGATTCTCTTGATATATTTTTGGCTCAATATGGAGTAAAAAATATTATTATAGGGCGATATAGCAGGTCAAAATTTATATTAGCACTTGATAAGGATACCAAAGATATAGAAGAGATTTTGCATAAATTTACCAAAAACTATAACTCTATCAAAAATATAGAGATAGATTATATATTTTCTGTAATTGCAAATAATCATAAAGAGAGTGTTACTAAAATGATTAATCTAATAGATATTGATGCTAGTAGCAAAAAGAAAAAGCAGATTATTGTCAAAGATAGCAAAAAAGAGATAGAACTAGAAGATGCTATCAAAGATGCCCTTGATACTCAATCTCTAGCATTTACATTTAGACCACTGCTTAATAGTTCTACTGATAAAATTGATATTTATACTATCTCTATCAAAATGATTTTAAGAGACCAAAAAGAGCTACTACCACGAGTATATCTTCCTGTGATTAATCGTTTGGGATTGGGGCAAATTTATGATTTAGCCGTTGTAAAACAGGTTGCTCATACGGCATCATTAATTGATGATAGTATATCTTTGAGCTTTAATTTATCTCCATTTTCTATTAGAGATAGAGGTTTTTTGAGAAATGCTTTAAATATTATTAAAGCAGATGATATATCTCCTAATCGTATGATTATAGAGATATATGAGAAAAATACTCACCATAATATGAGTAATTATCTTAAAATATTGGATAATATTAGAAATAAAGGTATTAGAATTTCAATAGATAATTTTGGTTCATCAAACTCATCATTTGATTATATAAAATATTTTAAATTTGATATGGTTCAATTTGATAGAGATTTTACTAAAAATATTGATGATAAGAATTCTCTTGCTATGTTTAATTCACTACTAAAGATGTGTAAAGAGTTAAATATTACAACAATAGCAAAATGGGTAGATGATGATACTCAAAAAGAGAAACTTAAAAAATTAAATGTAGATTATATGCAAGGTTTTGGTATTAAAAAACCAATTAGTAGAAGAGAACTTATAATGAAATATAGTTAGATAATATATGATAAGATTAGGTTCAAACTCTCCGACTAGAGCAAAAATATTAAGAGATAACTCTATTGAGTTTATTCAAAATGGTGGAAGTTTTGATGAGGATTTAATTACTACAACTAATCCAAAAGAGTTTGTAGTAGAGGCAACAAAGGGTAAATATAGTGAATTATTTGCAAAATATGGTTGTGAGGATATGCCTCTTCTTGTATCAGATACAGTTGTAACCTGTGATAATAGACTCTTGCGAAAAGCTAAAAATAGGCAAGATGCAAGAGAGATGTTAGAACTTCAAAGTAATAATTATACAACTATTATAACTTGTATGATATTCAAATCTCTAAATAGCTATATATTTGATATATCTTATACCACATATAAATTTAAAGAGTTTAATATAGATGATTTAAATAAATATATAGAGAGTGGAGAGTGTATGGGAAAAGCAGGTGCTATAATGGTAGAGGGATTTTGTAAGCCTTATATAGAGAGTGTAGATGGATATGAATCTACTGCTATGGGGCTTTCTATAGAGAAACTGCTACCATTTTTGTAATATATACTTATAATTTACGCTTTTAACCCTTAATATGTTAAAATTTCATAATTTAAAAAAAGGATTATGATTTTGGAAAATTTATCTGATGTTTCTTATGTATTAAATACATTTTTTACACTTTTTTCTATGGTATTAATTATATTTATGGTACCTGGATTTGCTATGCTTGAAGCTGGATTAGTAAGAAGTAAAAATGTAACATCAGTACTTACTGCAAATACCATGATTTATGCTATTGCATCTTTAGCATTTTTACTTGTTGGTTACTCTTTGGCTTTTGGTAGTTGGGAAAATGACTCTATGAGTAAATGGGCTGCATTTCTATTTCAGATGGCATTTGTAGGTAAGATTATTAATATTATGAGTGGTGGTGTGAGTGAGAGAATTAAAATCTTGCCTTTGGCTCTTTTTGCAATAATTATGTCTGCTATTATATACCCTATGGTTGTAAATGTATCTTGGGGTGCAGATATGATTAGTGGTACATTTTTGGATTTAGATTTTTATGATTTGGCTGGTTCTACTGTAATTCACTCTACGGGTGGTTGGGCATTACTAGCTGCTATTATGATAATGGGTGCTAGAAAAGGAAGATACCGTAAAAATGGTAAAATCCAACCAATACCTGCTTCAAATATTCCATTAGTTACTCTTGGTGCATTTTTATTATGGATTGGTTGGTTTGGATTTAATGGTGGTAGTGTAGGAAGTATCGCTTCAAAAGAGAGTGCAGATGCAGTAGCATTAACTATTATGAATACCAATACGGCAGGATTAGCAGGTGCTCTAGTGGCATTTGTTGTTATGTATATTAAATATCGTAAATTTGATATTACAATGATGCTTAATGGTGCATTAGGTGGTCTTGTAGCAATTACTGCTGGACCTGATTTATATAATATATATCTACCTATTTTAATTGGTGGTATTGGTGGTGGATTAGTGATATTAGCCGTGCCATTTTTTGATAAATTAAAATTTGATGACCCAGTGGGTGCTTTATCAGTTCATCTTGTAAATGGTATATGGGGTACACTTGCTGTTGGTATCTTTGCTAGTAGTGATGAAATATCTCTAATGGGACAAATAAAAGCAATTATTGTAGTAGCTATATTTGTATTTACTACATCTTATATTGTATTATATCTTATTAATAAGATATTACCACTAAGAGTTGAAGAAGAGGATGAGTATAAAGGTCTTGATTTGTCTGAATGTGGAATGGAGAGTTATCCAGAGTTTGTAAAATCTTAATAAAAGGAGAGTAAAATGATGAAAAAAATAGAGGCTATAATTAAGCCGTTTAAATTAGAAGATGTAAAAGAGGCACTAGAAGAGGTAGAGATTAGTGGTATGACTGTATCAGAAGTAAAAGGATATGGGAGACAACAAGGACATACAGAACTTTATCGTGGTGCTGAATATGTAGTAGATTTTATCCCAAAAATCAAAATAGAGTTAGCAGTAGCTGAAGATATGGTTGATGATGTAGTTAATAAGATTATAGAGAGTGCAAAAACTGGTAAAATTGGAGATGGTAAAATTTTTGTAAGTCCATTAGAGAGAGTGGTTAGAATCCGAACTAGTGAAGAGAATATAGAGGCTATATAGAGTATAAATAGGGATTCTTCTCCCTATTTAAGAGTTCATTAATTATCTTATTCCAAAATTATTATTTTCAATATATTTTCATTAAACTTTAGATAAGATTTCTAATAAATTCAAATTTTAAAGTTAGTCTGAAAGATATATCATTAATTGGTGATGATGATTTAGTTAATATAGACTCTTTTAAAAAACACCTACAGCCGATTTCAAGATAGTAATAAATTAAGAGTGTAGTAAACCAAAAAATAATGATAAATTAGTACAGCTTATGGAGTGTTTACCCGATGGTGGGACACCACATCATCTTCAAGATGTATTCACCCAAAAGCACCACGACCATTAACAACAAGAGAGGGTGCAAGAATACAATGTTTTCCAGATAATTATATATTTTATGGTTCAAGAAGTTCAAAAAATTTACAAATAGGTAATGCTGTACTACATTTTTATCAATAGCTTTAAAAAACTCAATCAAACAATATTTAATATCTTTATAAAACAAATGCTTAATAAATATAATTATAAAATAATTTTTATTCCTATTTCATATAAATTAGGTACAATATTTACATTAAAATATTAGGAGCTTTAATGAGAATATCAAAAATTATAACAACTACAATTATGCTTTTTACTCTTTCGTATTCAACTCACTCTTTTAAAAACTACTCGGATATATGTGAAAATAGTGATGAAAATAGCTGTTTAAATAACTCTGATGAGGTTCGTAATCTTCAACTTGCTTTAAACTCTGATAAACATCTTAATCTCAACCTTAAACCTGATGGTAGATGGGGAGATAATACCAAAAATGCTGTAGAGAAGTTTCAAGAATTATATAATATCACACCTATCAAGGGATATGTAGGTGCAAAAACTAAAAAAAAATTAGATATGCTTTATAGTAATCTAAAACTTCCTAAAATTACTCATAAAACATCTTCTAAAAAAGTATCTAGTAGTCTATGTTATGCTGATTTTAAACGAACTACAAATCTAAGAAAAAGCTATAAAGTATTCAAAGACAGAAGACTTTTAAGTCAAGCAAATGGTAGAAATACAAAGCTAAAAGTAGATATATCTCAACAGAGAATAAATCTATATGTAAATGGTAAGGTAGCACTCTCTTCTCCTTGTACAACAGGGGCTAAACGAAAGCTAGAACCAAATACAAGAATAATTAGAGACCAACGGACACCAAAAGGTACATTTAAAATCAAAGAGAAAATTGCTGATAAGCGTTCAAGTATCTTTGGTAAATATTATATTAATGGTAGAATGGTTTATAAAGGTGATAGAAGAAAATATAGAGGTCCAAAAGCCAAATATGTAGGTGCATCTCTAAAGCATTGGATGAGATTAACAAATGGTGGTATTGGTCTTCATGCTAGTAAATATGTAAAAAGATACCCTGGGACAAATGGGTGTATTAGACTACCTCATAAAGTGGCAAAAGTTCTATTTTCAAAAGTAACTACAGGTACGCAAGTGAGTATTGTTAATTAAGCAAATTATATAAAAGGTTTGGTTTTAACAAACCTTTTATATTAAATTAATATTACCTATGTTATAATTTCTCCATACAAATAAAATATAGATACAAATCTTTCTTAACAATTCCAAATAATTTATTAAAATTTAAATTTTGCCTATTTTATTGGGTATTCTCTTAATTTTTATAAATTTTTCACACATTACATATAAAATCAAGGACATTAAAATGGACAGCAATATGATGAATACAATACATTTAAATATTAAAAATATATTACCTAAAATACTTACACCTATTATAACAAGTACAAATCAAAATACTTTTGTAGGTAGAAGTAAAGAGGTTGAGATAATTGATAAGTTCTTTGGTATTAGTAATGCCTTAGTCTTAGTTAGTTCACTTTCTGGTGTGGGTAAAAGCTCACTAGCTTCTCACTATTTAGAACTTCATAGAGAGGAGTTTGATTATTATGGTTATGTCAAAATTAATGATAGTTTTCGTCAAAGTTTCACATCATCATTTAAAATTTCACTAGGATTAGAACAGGGTAGATTAGATGACCTATTTATTGAAGCTATTACAAAACTTAGTTATTTAGAGGGAAAAAAATTTCTTATTATAGATAATTCACAAGGTATAGAACTTCCATCTAATAAGATTAATTTAGTTTTAAATCTAATCAACAAAGATTTCAAAATCTTATTTATATCAAATTCTAAAATTAAAGATATTAGAGATTATGAGATAGGTACATTGAGTATTGATGATGCTTCTGCTCTTTTTATCAACTATTGTCCTACAAATGAGATAGAGAAAGTCAAGAAGATAGTCTCATATTGTGGTTATCATACATTTTTTCTAAAGCTTCTTGCAAAAAGAATTAGGAGTAATGAATATAATCTTGATGATATTATTGCAAAATTTGAAAACAAAGAGTTAATTTCACTACAAGATGGTGATATTAATATGATTATAAATAGTAATATCCAAAAACTACTATTTATGCAACAATTAGATATTGAGTATATGACTCTATTAAAACGACTATCAGCACTACCTTCTATTGAAATAAAAGCTAATTTTATAAAAGAGTTACTAAAAGAAGAAGTAGAAGAGAAGTTAAATTCATTAGTATCTTGGGGGTGGATAAGTAAAAGAGGTGATAGCTATAAGTTACATCATATATTAAAAAACTATATATTAAACTATAATCATGCAACATTTAATGATATAGCCTCTATCGTAGAGTATTTTAATATGCTAATTAGCGATAGTCATTCAGCAGAAGCAGTAATAAATGCAAAGAAAAATCTTCTCTATCTAAAATCTCTTAAGATTATTTTACAAACATTTGATATTCAACATAGTACAATTTCAACCTTTTATGAGAACTTAGGTAATATATATTATCATCTAGGTGAGTATGATAAAGCTCTTGAAATTTCACATAAATCTCTTAAACTTTTGATAAAGGCAAATGGTGAAGATAGTATAAAAGTAGCTCAAAATTATAATGATTTAGGATTGGTTTATAAATCTAAAAAAGATTATGGAAGAGCCTTATCTCTTCTTAAAAAAGCACTTCTTATCCGTATCAAACTATTAGGCAATACCCATATTAATACAGCTAGAAGTTATAATAATGTAGGATTAGTTTATAGATTAAGTGGTAATTATGATGAAGCATTGAAGTATTTTAATAAAGGATTAGTGATAAATGAGTCTATTTTAGGAAAATACTCTATCAATATATCATATATTTATAATAACATAGCCCTTACTTATCAAGAAATTTTAGATTATAAAAAGGCTCAACTGTTTTTTCAAAAAGCAATCAAAATAAGAGAAAAACATTTAGGCAAAAATCATTTAGATACAGCTATGGCATATAGTAATCTAGCAATTCTTTATAGAGATATTAAAAAATACTCAAGAGCATTATCACTACTAAAAAAATCAATAGAGATTTATACAACAATATTAGGTGAGACTCATCAAAGGAGTATATCTAATTATAATAAAATGGCACTAATTTATCAAGATATGAATAGTGAGCAGTTAGCTATGGATTATATCAAAAAGGTTCTCAAAATCAAGCTAACTACTCTAGGAGAGTATCACCCTAAAACTGCACTTGCTTATAATAATCTAGGATTGATGTATCTTTCAAAAAATGATTATAGTGGGGCTAGACAACTATTTAAAAAAGCTTTTTCAATTCTTAAAAATATTTTAGGAGAGTCTAATTTAGATACAGCACTTGTAAGATATAACTTAGCCATTACTCACTTTTTAATGAAAGATTATCAATATGCTAGACCAATATTTACAAAAGCATTAGATACATATGAAGAAATTTTGGGAATATCACATCCTAAAACAATTAGAATTAAAAATTCACTAGCAGTAGTTTATGCACAGCTTTTAAGAGATGATAAAGCAATGGAGATATATTATGAGAGTATTGTTATATCACAAGATAGAGATTTAAATACAGCACTTAGCTACCATAATATAGCAACTCTACTATTTAATAAAGAGGAGTATCAAGAGTCTTATGAGAATATGCTAGAGTGCGTAGAGATTAGAAGCAAACTATTAAGTAAAAAAGATTCATCTCTAATAAATGCCAAAAATAAACTTACAATTATGAAAGATATATTAAATAAACTTCAAAATAGTAGAAAAATAGATGATTTTTTGAAATTTAAATTAGACTTTTTTGTAAGTGATAAAACCTTAGATAATTTACTTGTGATGAGATAAGATTATATTCAATTAATATTATTTGTGATATAATATATAATGTTTAAGAAAAACCATATATGTTTGATGCCAAAAAAAACATTTAAAGTACTTACTCCTATTGTAACACATATAAATAAAAATACTTTTGTAGGTAGAGCTAAAGAGGTAGATATAATTGATAAATTTTTTACTATTAGTAATGCTTTGGTACTTACAAGTGATATTGGTGGTGTTGGTAGGAGTAGCTTAGCTTCTCACTATTTAGATATTAATATAAATAAATTTGATTATTATGGTTATATTAAAATTAATGATAGTTTTCGTCAAAGTTTTACATCATCATTTAAAGAGTCATTATCACTAGAACAAAATAGTTTAAATGACCTATTTATTGAAGCTATTACAAAACTTGGAAATTTAAATGGTAATAAATTTCTTATTATAGATAACTCCAAAGGTATAGAAGTATCTAAACATAAACTAAATCTAATTTTAAATCTAATTAATAAAAATTTTAAAATACTTTTTATATCTAATAAAAAAATCAAAGATATTAGAGATTATGAGATAGGTGCATTGAGTGTTGATGATGCTCTACAACTATTTATCAACTATTGTCCTACATCCCAAAAAAAGAGTGTAGAGAAAATAGTAGAATATTGTGGTTATCATACATTCTTTATTAAATTATTAGCAAAAAGAGTTTATAGTAGTGGATATAACTTAGATAAAATTATAGATATGTTTAATTCCAAGCAGTTAATGCCTTTGAAAAAAGGAAATATTATGCTTCTTATTAATATCAATATTCAAAAACTATTTTTTATGCAAAAATTAGATAGAGAGTGTATATCTCTTCTTAAGAAATTATCAGCCCTACCATCTATTGAGATTAGTTCAGATTTTATATCTATACTACTCAAAGATAAGCTTAGAGATAAATTAGAAGCTTTGGCATTTTTTGGGTGGATTAGTAAGCAAGGTAATGGTTATAAACTCCATCACATAGTAAAAAATCATATATTAAATTATAATCATGCTACATTTAATGATATAACATATATAGTTGAGTATTTTAATCATTTAATCAAGGATAGTTATTCCAAAGAGGCTTTAATAAATGCTAAAAAAAATCTTTTATATTTTAAATCACTAAATAGTATTTTACAAAGATTTGATATTCAGCATGATAAAATATCAACATTTTATCAAAACTTAGCTAGTATATATCATCAATTAGGAGAAGATAATAAAGCTATTGAAATTTTAAATAAATCACTTGTTAATAATAAACACTCTCTTAAAGGAGCTAAAAATTATAATAATTTAGGTCTAATATATAAATCATCAAAAGAGTATAAAAATGCACTATATTGGCTCAATAAATCACTTAATATTAGAATAGATATATTGGGTGAATTTAATATTGAAACAGCTAGAAGTTATAATAATGTAGGATTGATATATAGATTAATTGGTAACTATGAAAAGGCTTTTATATATTTTAATAAATCTCTAAATATCAAAGATAAACTTTTAGATAAGTATGATATTGAAAGGTCATATCTATATCATAATATGGCACTTACTTATCAACAAATATTAGATTATAAAAAAGCTCAATTCTATTTCCAAAAAGTTATTAAAATTAGAGAAAAATATTTAGGTAAAAATAGCTTAGAGACTGCAATGGGATATAGTAATCTAGCACTTTTATATAGAGATATAAATAAACACTCAATGGCACTATCTTTACTAAAAAAATCTATCAAAATTTATAAAAATAATTTGGGAGAAGAGCATCAAAAGAGTGTATATAACTACAATTATATTGCACAAATATATAAAGATATAAATAGTGATGATTTAGCGATGCATTATATTAAAAAAGTTCTTAAGATTGATTTAACTCATCTAGGAGAGTATCATCCTAAAACTGCTCTTGCATATAATAATTTAGGATTATTATATCTTTCAAAAAATAATTATACTCAATCAAAAGCATTTTTTGTTAAATCTATATCAATACTTAAAAATATATTAGGAGAAGAGCATTTAGATTGTGCCATAATAAGTGTAAATTTAGCTATTAGCAAATATTTTATAAAAGATTATATAGATAGCAAAAGAATTTTAATCAAAGCATTAAATACCTATGAAAATATCTTAGGAATATTACATCCCAAAACACTCTCCCTTCAAAATCTTTTAGCTTTACTATTTGCTAAATTAAATAGATATGATAAAGCATTAGATATCTACCATCAAAGTATTAATCATTCAAAATCTGTTATAAAAGATGGAGATTTAAATACAGCACTTAGCTATCATAATATTTCTATTATATTTTTACATATAAAAGAGTATGAAAAAGCCTTAATTAATATGCAAAAATGTGTAGATATAAGATTAAGACTACTACCAAGAAAAGATAAATATTTATTAAACACCATAGATAAAATGATTATAATAAAAAATCTTTTATACAAAGAAAAAAAATGTAGAGAAGTCGATGATTTTATAGAGTTAGATTTTGATATATTTACAAGTGATAAACATTTAGATAACCTTTTTATGATGAGGGAGTAATATAGTTATCTAAATTATAATATATTTTACCAATAGCACAAGATATAAAACTATTTACTAAACTCTAACCTGCTTTAAAGCACTCTCAACCAAAAATGTACTACGGTTAATATTATGACTTTTAGCATAACTATCAATTTTTTCAAGAGCATAGATAGGTACTGTTATATTAATTCTCTTTGTTTTCATTAGATGAGATGGCTCTTTTATCTCTTCACCATTTTCCAAAGCAACCTCTAAATAACAAGAAAATGCTGATTTAACATCATTTATTGCCTCTTCTATAGTCTCTCCATCACCCATAACACCTTTAAAATCTTTATAATAAGCAAAATATCCACCACCATCTTGTGAAGTTATTTTTCGTATTATTATCTCATAGTCTAAGTTTAGATAGTAATTTATTGTTTTCATATTAAGTTCCTTATATATCATAATAATATGTATAAATTATTATACACATATATATCTTTAAAAATATTAAATTTCAATCTAAACCTAATAAAAATAATAATATAATCTATTTTGAAACTATACTCAAGGATTTTATAATGAGTAAAAAAGAAAAATTATTAAATGCTATAAAAAATAACCCTAAAAATGTAAGATTTGAAGATTTAAAAAAAGTTTTGGAAGATATAGGATATAAAGGAATTAATCGTGGTGGTAGTCATTATATTTTTACAAAAAACAATAATATATCATTAACTATTCCATATAAAAAACCTGTAAAAATAATTTATGTAAAACAAGTTATCAAAATAATTGAAGAGGAGAGAATTTAAACTCTCTCCTCTATACTAAAAGAGACTAATTATATAGCATCAATAATAGAATTTAAAGTAGCAGATGGTCTCATAGCCTTCTCTGCTAACTCATCATTAGGGTGGTAGTATCCACCAATATCTTGTGCATTTCCTTCCATTGCTAACAACTCTTCAATAATTTTAGCTTCATTATCTTGTAATGCTTTTGCAACAGGAGCAAATTTTTCTGCTAATGCAGGTACTTCTGTTTGTTTAGCTAGTGCATCTGCCCAATATTGAGCTACAAAGAAATGAGAAGCTTTGTTATCTGGTTCTCCACATTTTCTGCTTGGTGCTTTGTTGTTATCAAGGTAACCATCATTTGCAATATCAAGAGCATTTGTAACTGCTTGAAGCTCTGCTGAATCATGCTTTTTAGCGATAAATCTTAGAGACTCTGCTAATGCTAAGAACTCTCCTAAACTATCCCATCTTAAATGACCCTCTGCTAAGAATTGGTCAACATGTTTTGGAGCTGAACCACCTGCACCAGTTTCATATAATCCACCACCTGCTAGTAAAGGAACGATTGAAAGCATTTTAGCACTAGTGCCTAGCTCTAAAATTGGGTACATATCTGTTAAGTGGTCTCTTAATACATTTCCAGTTACTGCGATTGTATTTTCACCAGCTCTTACTCTTGCATTTGTAAATCTTGTTGCAGATGTGATGTCCATAAATTGAATATCTAAACCATCTGTATCAAGGTCAGCTAGGTAAGTTTTTGCTTTTTTAATCATCTGTGCATCATGAGCTCTATTTTCATCTAACCAAAAAATTACAGGAACTTGCTCGATTTGACCTCTCTCAACTGCTAGTCTTACCCAGTCTTTGATTGGAATATCTTTTGCTCTACTCATTCTCCAAATATCACCTGCTTCACAATCAAAGCTCATAAGTTCTGTACCATCTTGGGCTGTTACAGTTACTTTCCCTGCCTCTGCTAATTCAAATGTAGTTGGATGAGAACCATACTCTTCTGCTTTTTGAGCCATAAGACCAACATTTGCCATTGAACCCATTGTTGTAACATCATATTGACCATTTTTAACACAATCAGCCACCATTTCAGCATGGAACATTGCATAAGTAGAATCAGGAACAACAGCTACACACTCTTTTGCATCACCATTTCTATTCCACTGCTTACCACCTTCTCTTACAACAACAGGCATAGAAGCATCAATAATTACATCATTTGATGCATTAAAGTTTGTTGTACCTTTATCACTATCAACCATTGCGATTTCAGGATTATCAGACTCTACTACTGCTTGAAATGCCTCTTTGATTTCATTTTCAAGTGCATGACCTGCTATTTTTTGCTCTAAATCACTCATACCTTGATTTGGATTTACATTAAGTTGGGCGAATGTATCTGCATATTTATCAAATACATCTTGGAAGAATACTGTAAATGCGTGACCAAACATAATTGGGTCAGAGATTTTCATCATTGTAGCTTTAAGGTGAATTGACCATAAAACTCCATTCTCTTTTGCATCTTCAATTGATTTTGCTATAAATGTTTTAAGTTTAGCAACAGACATAAATGTACCATCTAAAACCTCTTTATCAATAGCATCAATTGTTGCTAACTCATTTCCATTAAGAGCTATAGTAACTTTTTGACCTTTTTCCATAGTAACTGATTGTTCATTTCCATAGAAATCACCATCACCTGCCATATGAGCAACATAAGATTTTGGATTTTCTGGGAATGCTTTTAGTCTATGTGGGTTGTTTTGTGCAAATTTCTTAACAGCTTTTGCTGCTCTTCTATCTGAATTTCCCTCTCTTAGTACTGGATTAACAGCACTTCCTAGACATACACTATATTTAGCTTGAATAGCCTCTTCTTCTGCATTTGCTGGGTTTTCAGGGTAAGAAGGAATATCAAAACCTTGACCTTGAAGCTCTGCAATACAATCTTTAAGTTGTCCAACAGATGCTGAAACATTTGGTAACTTAATAATATTTCCATCTTCTTCTAAAACAACTTCACCTAATTTAGATAACTCATCTTCTGCTAAACCCATAGCTGATAAAACTCTACCTGCTAATGAAATATCAGAAGTAACAACATCAACTCCACCTGCTTTTGTAAATGCATTTACGATTGGTAAAAGCGAATAAGTTGCTAATGCCGGTGCTTCATCTATTTTTGACCATATAATTTTTGACATATTTATCTATCTCCTAGAAAAAATTTTAATATATTACAATATTATCACAAAGAGTGAATATAACTCATTTTGCTTATAACTTTTATAACTCTTTTTGAATATCTGTTTCATTTATACTCATAATATTTTATAGTGTTACTTTTTTACACATCTATCTATATACTCTTAGAACTCTATCTATCATCAATTTTTGAGTTTTACTATCTCCATCTTGTGTCTCTATGTTAATATATTTTGTACTATTTTTATTTAATACTACAAAATTAGACATAGAACAATCATTACGATTTGGATTGATTAGTTCATATTTGATATTAAGTCCTAGATTATTAAATCTTTTGACTTTATTATAATCTACCCCTTTTTTAGAGGCTAGATATATTAAGCTATCTTCATCTTTGAGACCTCTTTTATTACCTCTTAGAATATCATTAGCTTTAAAACATTTTGTACTATTACTACAATGAAGCATAGATACACCTCCCCCACCTCCACTATCTCTATGCCCATTAGCATTACTATGAAGAGCTAGATATGGCATATTTGGAGTTTTGAAATAATCTATAATTTTAAATATAGTATTACTATATAGTGGTGCTTTATATTTTTGACCTCTACATACTCTAGTAGTTTTTCTATCTACTCCAAAGTTGCGATTTGGGTCTTGATTTTTAAAGTATCTACTACCATTTGCTAATACAGATAAAAATCCTCCACCATATTTATTAGCTGAATATATAGCACTATCAAAAGCACTATTTTCATTATCATGAGGGAGATACCAAAATGCACCTTTTGGAGTATTTTCATTCCATACCAAAAGAAATCTCCAATTATATATATGCTCTTTTAGTAACACTTCTTTGATACATAGAGAGGATAAATTATATCTATTTCGTTTTAAATCACTATATCTATTTATATCTGTAACCTCAATTGAGTGAATAGATGATAATTGTGATGGAAGAGGACAGTTCTTTGCATTTATTGATGTTAATAATATTAAAAATAATCCAATAACTCGTTTCATAATGTAACTCCTTTAAAGAATAATTATACTCTTTTTTGTTATTATATCATTCTCAACTATATAATAACAAAGATTAATAAAAATGATTAAACAATTGGCAATAATTGGGGCAACAGCATCAGGAAAGAGTGGTATATCTATCAAACTAGCCCAAAAATTTAATGGATATATACTATCTTTAGATTCTCTATCAATATATAAAGAGATAGATATAGCATCTGCAAAACCTACTCTAAAAGAGAGAGAGGGGATAAAACATTTTGGAATAGATGAGATATATCCCAATGAACCTTTTAGTGTAAATTCATTTATTGAGATATATATAAAGGCTTATAGTGAGGCTCTAAATGATAAAAAAAGTCTAATTATTGTAGGTGGAAGTAGCTTTTATCTAAAGGCTCTTATTGATGGATTAAGCCCATTACCTAAAATATCTAGTAGAACTATAAATCAAACAAATGAGGCTCTAAAAGATTTATCTAAAAGTTATAAAATGTTATATAATATAGATATGGAGTATATGAAAAATATCAAAGAAAATGATAAATATAGAGTAGAAAAGGCTCTAAATATTTATTATGAAACAAACTCTACCCCATCACAATACTTTAACTCAAATCCACCAATCAAAATTATCTCAAATGAGATACCTATATATGAGATAGAGACTCAAAGAGATATATTAAGAGAGAGAATAAGATTACGCACCTATCAAATGATACAAAATGGATTAATCGATGAAGTAGCATATTTAGAAAAAAAATACTCAAGAGATTTAAATTCTATGAAATCTATTGGGATAAAAGAGGTATTAGAATATTTAGATGGAAACTACTCAAAAAATGAGATGATAGAAAAAATAATTATAAATACATCTAAACTAGCCAAAAGACAAACCACATTTAATCAATCTCAATTTAACAATAAAACATCAATACCATTAGATAAAGTTATGGATAAAATATAAAAATAAATCTTAATAATGAAGAGATAGGGAGAGAGATTAATATTTATATAGTATCATCAATGAGTAAAAGTAGTTTTTGAATTTGATTATTTATTATTATACCTGTATGAGTATATATAACTTTATGAAAGAAAAAAAGAGTAACAGACTTTATTATAAATAAATATTAATAAAGCCTATATATATTAATCCATTTGTCGTCTAAGAAAAGTTGGAATATCTAAATGGTCATCACCTTTACTACTTGCTCCATTTACTACCATTCTCTCTCTATTAAATAGTTCTCTAGGAGTTGGTTTATCAATAGTCTGTTTTTTAGGGGCTTTTGTTGTAACATTTGATTTCATTTTTTCTAAATCTTTTGCTTCAAAACCTGTTGCTATAATTGTAAGTTGAACGGCATCTATTGGAAGAGACTCATCAGTGGTTGTACCAAAGATTACATTTGCATCCTCATCTGCATTCTCTTCAATAGTCTCCATTGCATCACTCATCTCTAGCATTGGATACTCAGGATTGATATGAAAATGCACTAATATACCCATTGCACCATTAATTGAAACATCATTTAATAGAGGTGATTCCATGGCCATTTTTGCAGCATTAATAGCAGCCCCTCCACCATCACTTTGACCTACACCCATAAGAGCCATACCCTTATGAGACATTACAGTTTTAACATCAGCAAAATCAAGGTTAATATCATTTTCACCATGAGAAAGAATTACATTAGATATTCCACCAACAGCTTGTGATAAAATATTATCTACTAACCTAAAGCTCTCTTTCATACCAAGATTTTTTTCAACAATAGATAGAAGTCTCTCATTTGGTACTATAATAATACAATCACTCTCTGCTTTAAGTTCATCAAGACCAGCTAATGCTAGTTTAGTTCTTTTTCTACCTTCAAACTTAAATGGAGTAGTTACAACTGATACAGTCAAAGCTCCAACATCTTTGGCAGCTTGTGCTATGATTGGAGCAGCACCAGTACCAGTACCACCTCCAAGTCCAGCAGAGATAAATACAATATCAGAACCATCAAGAGCTTTTTTAGTCTCATCAAAGCTCTCTAACGCAGCATCTCTACCTTTTTCAGGTTGCATACCTGCACCAAGCCCTCTAGTAGCATTGATACCTAATTGTAGTTTAGAACCTGCTAGGTTTGTACTTAATGCTTGTGCATCAGTATTTGCAGCGATTAAGTTAATATCTGCATTTCCCTCTGTAATCATATGATTAATCATATTTCCACCACCACCACCTACACCAATAGCAGTAATTTGAGCACCTTCAACTGTTGTATCCATTCTAGTAATTTCTTTGATATCAAATTCTTCCATATTTTTTTCCCTTGTTAAAATAACTGTTTAGCCCAATTTGTAAACTTCTTAAATGGATTGTTCTCTTCCATTGAAGTTGTTGATAACTCATCTAATGAGAATCCTATATTATTTTTATCTGTTACTCTTGTTTGTTCTTCCAAACTATCTCTTCTTGTATCAGCTACCACCTCGTTGAGTTTTATATCTGATAATTGTGGGCTACTATCTTGTATAATATGATCTGATGATGATTTGGAATGAAGAAGTTCGTGAGTAATGTTTATTTCGTATTCTGTATTATATCCTGATTTATATAAAAGTAAGCCTACAACAGTAGAAAATGATGGATCTTTTAGTTCATTAAATAATCCACTTACTTTTGATGGAAAAGCAACTCGTACAGGCATACCATCAAATATAACTTGTGCAAGTTCTCTTACACCTTTTAATTTTGTCATACCACCAGTAAGTACGATACCTGCACCTAATTGGTCTCTTAGCTTACTATTATCAATTGATTTTTTGAGTAAAAGAAGAGTCTCTTCTACTCTTGATATTACAACTGAATATACAGTTTCTAGTGATACACTATTTGTATTTTGTTCATCTCCAATAATAGGTAGGTCTATATACTCTTGTGATGGTTCTATTAGGTTTGCATGTCTAAGCTTGACATTTTCAGCTACTTGAAGAGGGGTATGTAGAGCCATAGATAAATCATTTGTGATATGATTTGAACCAACTCCCAAGAAGTCATTATATTTAATAGAACTTCCTGCATGGATTACAAGGTTTGAGGTCTGCCCTCCAATATCAATCACTGCCACATTAAGCTCTTTTTCATCTTCTGTAACAGTAGAGATTAAAGAGGCATAACCACTTACAACAATATTTTCTACCTCTACTCCTGCACCTTTAATCGCTTTTTGGAGGTTACTAATACTTGATTTTTGAGCTACAATTATATTAACATCAACCTCTAATCTATTAGCATTCATACCATAAGGGTCATCAATAAAACTCTGTTCATCAACTTTGAAATTATAAGGTAAAACATGTAATACACTATAATCATTTGGAATATCAGCATTATATAGTGCTGTTTGCATTACTCTATTAATCTCTTTGATAGATATATCTCTATTAGTGCTTGGAATATTTACAATTCCACTAGAACCTATACTTTTAGCATAAGTATTTGATATTGAGACCGTCGCAGTAGATATGTTACTACCTGCTATTCTTTTGGCATCTCCTAGGGCTTTTCTTATAGACTTAGAAGCTTGTTCTATGTTTGTAATATTACCTTTTTTGACACCTTGAGATTTGGCAATTCCATGACCTATTATCTGTATTCTTTCGTTCTCAATCTCAGCTATAATTGCACAAATTTTTGTAGAACCTATATCAATAGCTAAAATTGTTTCAGTCACTTTATAATCCTTTTACAAATGTTTTGACTTCATATTTACCATTTAATTCTTTTAATAAATTAGCTTGAAAATCATCATTTTTTATTTTATTCATTGTCTCTTGTATAATTTGTGAGTTATTATTATCGGTAGAAAATTTTTGTTCTATAATATTATAAACTACAATTTTATCCTCTAATTCAATCATTCCCTTAGACTCAGCTACTTTAAATAGTTGAGATACAAAACTACCACTCTCATTAGGAGTTAGACCATCTAAGATAACAAGCTTATCCAAAGACAAATACTCTGAAGTAATCATAACATTATTATCCTTAATACTATTTAATATATCTTTTGCTAATTCTTGCATTTTAGAACTTGTAACTAAACTTTGATAGTTTACTTTTGCTCTATCTCTTGCCTCTTCAAAGCTCATCTCTTGTGATTGAGTTATTTTAATAATTTTAATAGTAGCATATCTATCACCTACAATTTGTGGTTTTATAATATCATTAATACTTTTACTAGCTATTTTATCCCATAGCTCTTTGCTAAATGTAGCAGAGTTTTTATCTAAAACTATAGTTTCACTCTTAGAAATTTTATCTTTTTTAAATGCTATATACTGTTTTTGAGCATCTTTTTTGATTTTTTTAAGCTTTAAATCTTTAATTACTATATCTTTTGCTTCATCTAATGATAATTGTGTTGAGTTATCATTTATGTAATTAAAACTATTCTTTTGATAAAACTCTTCAATAGATTTATCATCTACTATAATATCTTTTGTATCACTCCATACAACATCAAAACTATATTTAATAGGAGTCATATATGCCTCTCTATTTTTCTCCCAATACTCTTTTAACTCTTTTTCACTAATTGTGATATTAAGTTCTGGAGAGGTTGAAGATACTACTTTATATTTTATCTTATCTGTAAGGTTTAATGATGATTTTAAAATACTATTTTCATAATCTAAACTATCTGCTTTTAAAAGAGAAAAAAGTTTTTGAATTTTCATATCATCTCTAATAATATTTTCAAAAATAGTTGGTTTGACTCTTAATCTTTTGATATATTGGTTATAAATTGCTTGATTAAATTTACCATCTTTTTGGAAACCTTTAATCTCTTTGATATTTTGTGCCAACTCTACATCTGTAACAATAATACCAAACTCATTAGCAAGATTTAATATTCTAGCTTGAGTTTTGAGAGATTTAAAAGCTTGACCTATAAGATTCATCTTTTTAGCTTGTGCCTCATCAAATTTACCATCAAGCATAGAGTTATATTGCTGATATATATTTGAATAAGTCATATCTAATTTTGCTTGTGTAATCTCTACATCACCTACTTGTGCAACAGCACCAGTTTTTGAACCATAGTTATAACTACCCCAACCTACAAACCCTGCACCTATAAATGCTATTGTAGCTACCCAAATTGTTACAATTAAGTATCTATTATGTTTTTGCATCCAACTTATCATCAAATTACCTTATTTAAAATTTATTTGTTATTCTATTAAACTTGTTATTAATACCTATTTAATATTCACTATTTAATCAAAAAGATATGAAAAGAAACTTCTCTTAGAGTTTTGAAGTTTATCTCTAAGCTCTTTTGCTCGTTCAAGATTAGACTCCATCGCCTCTTCATAAAGTGAAATTGCTTTTTTTCTATCTTTTTTGATACCTATTCCATACTCATAAAACTGCCCTAAATCACAAATTGCCTCTACAAATCCATCAAGTGCTAAATCATTCATCTGAATAAATGCTTCAGCATAATTTTGTTCTAATACATCGCCTTTGAAAAGTTCTCGTGAGAGTGCAAAATGAGCACTTTGGGCATCACTAATAGAAACTAAGAGTAAAATCTTACTAGCCTCTTCTAAATCACCATTTCTCTTAAACTCATCAAATTGCTTAAGTGCTATCTCAATATCTTTATCACTATAAGGCTGTTTAAATATTGATATTAAATGTTTTATACTATCAAGTTCTGACTCTATTGGCTCTTTTTGAGGGAATCGTTTGATTATATTTTCAAATTTTTGTTCCAAAAATGCAATTGGTTGATAAAAACCATCTTCATTTTGAAGACTCTCTGCTTTATTATCCTCTGTTAATGTAGAGTTTTTCTTTTTATCTTCTTGAATTTTTTGACGATAATAATCTTTGGCAATATCATCAAGGTCATCATCTTCTATAATCAAATCATGTGAATAAGTATTACTCTCTTGTGGTTTATCATCTTCTTTTATCTCTTCTTCAAAAGTATAATCTTTTGTATAAGATAATGGATTTGTATCATCTATTTGATTTTCTAACTTATTATCATAATACCAACTATTATAATTATTACTCTCCTCTAATCCATCATTTAAGTCTATTTTATCTTTATCTTCTTCTGTTATACTCTCTTGTTCTAACTCTTCTTTCTCAATATCATTTTCTATTGTCTCTTCATCAGGCTCTTTATTTTTAATATTCTCTTCTATTTTTTCTATCTCCTCTTCAAGCTCTTTATCTTCTTTATCAATAATATCTTCTTCTATTTTTTCTTCCTCTTCAACAAACCAACTATTTTTAATAATTGTTGGTTCTTTTTTTTCTATCTCTTCTTCCTCTTTTTCTATCTTATGAAGTTGAGCCTCTTCCTCTTTTAACTCTTCTAATATCTCTTTTTCGCTCTCTATTTTTTCTACAACTGGATTTTGAACTACTATATTAGAAGCACCACTAGGAGTATTTTCAAAAAGTCCAAACTCCTCTATTACCGCCTCTTCTTCAGCTTTGACTTTACTATAATACTCATTTGTATATAACTCATTAGGATAAGCATTAATAGACATTACTGCCTTATAGTTATGTCCATTTCTAATCAATGCTAATATATTTTTTACTTGTTGATTAATATTTAATGATTCTAATCGTTCTATCTGTAAATCTATTGATTGAATATCTTTAAGTTCTATTGATAACTTTAATATTTTTAATCTTTTTATTATCTCTTCCATTATAAAACTCTACTCCTTAATTAAAATTATTATACCAAAATTTTTATTATATAATCATCATAGCATCACCATAGCTATAAAATCTATATCTATTTTTAATTGCTTCTTGATAAAGTTCCAAACTTCTTTCTCTACCAATAAATGATGATACCAACATAATAAGTGTACTTTTAGGTAGATGAAAATTTGTAAGTAGGTAATCTACTTTGATTGGTTTATTATGAGGATTTAAAAACAAATCACACTCACCACTACTACTATTACCCCTAGCATAATACTCTATTGTTCTTGTTACTGTTGTACCAATTGCTAATACTTTTCGTTTAGTATCTAATATTTTTTGAGTGGAATATGGGATATTATAATACTCTGAATGCATTGGATGGGCTAAAATATTATCTACTTCAACTGGCTTGAATGTCCCACTTCCAACATGAAGAGTAATTTTATGAATATTATATTTACTACTAAACTCTTCAAATAACTCTTTTGTGAAATGCAATGATGCTGTAGGTGATGCTACTGCACCTGAATTTGAGGCAAAAAGAGTTTGATAATCCTCTTTATCACTATCATTGTCTTCTCTTTGAATATATGGAGGTAGAGGTATATGACCTATATCATCTAAGATAGATATAACTTCTTCAAACATAAGTATCTTATCATTTTGCTCAAATATAACCTCTCTTGAACCATCATCATTAAGAGTTAAAACTTTAGCACTAAGATTATTATCAAAATACACAATTGTACCTTTTTTGACCCTTCCTCTTATCATTACTAAATATCTATTATTATCAAGAGGTTTATTTAGTAAAAATTCCAACTTCCCACCACTTGGTTTTTTGCCATAAATTCTAGCTTTAATAACTTTTGTATCATTTAGAAATATATCACAATCATCAGGAATATAATCCATAATATCTCTAAAATAGGTATGTGTTATAGTATCATTAGCTCTATTATAAATTAATAGTTTAGAACTATCTCTTGGATATAAAGGCTTAGTAGCGATTAACTCTGGAGGTAGAGTATAATCATAACTACTAGTTAATAGTTCTATACTCATCTAATCAATAGTTCTACTAAGTGTTGTATTAATACTTTTAGAATTATAGACAGATATCTCATTAGCAATTCTTATTTTACTTGAACCATTATTTACAGAACCTATAATATAATATGCTCCATTTGGCACACCATAAAATGCAAATTTACCACTATTATCTGATGTTGTAAATTTAAGATAGTTATATAATCTTGAATCTGCTTTTGTAAGTTTATAACCTTTTATATAACTCTCACGATACCACTGTTTAGAGTAACTCGTTACAGGATTGAGATACAATCTTGTATTTTTAGCTAATATTTTTTTACCATATCCATCATCTAAATATATTTGACCTCTTACGGTGGCTCGTCCTCTTCTTGATAATCTATTATATTGAGCTATTGGGAAAGCTACTCTAGGAAGTACCTTATCTTTTAGTTCTGTAGAGTCTGTTGTAGTTAGATTATCATCTTGACCCAATGCTGTAACATTTGTCTCATTTGCCCACTTCTCTCCACTATTATCCTCTTTTGGTTGTACTGCTATATTATTTCTTGTACAGTTAGAAAACAACAGTACAATTGATACAACTGATAATAATAATCTACTTCTAAACATATAACTCTCCTTTTTTATATTTTTATACTGTCCACTGGTCTATTTTTTTAAATAGAACTTCCTCTTTGATAGGTTTTCTATGAAAATCATTTGCACCTAAATCCATCACTTCACCTTTTCTTGTATCATCTGTTGATAATACAATTACAGGAATATGGTCAAACCTTGAATCAGTTCTAAATATTTTTAGAAACTCTACACCATCTAAAATTGGCATAATTATATCTAGTAAAATTATATCTATTGTCGTATCTGCTGTTACCTTATCTAGTGCATCTTGTCCATTTTCTGCCTCTATCATTTCTGATACGCTACTATTTTTCTTTAAAACACTTTTTAATAGCGTTCTGTTGATAAAATCATCATCAACAATTAGAACTTTTAAACCCATACTTACCCCTTATACTTTTTAATAATTTCTTCTACAATTGCTTTATTCATTTTACCCTCTAGCTCTTCACCTAGCGTAATACCTAGCGTATCAAATTTTGATTTCTTTGGTAAGATAATAGCTAAAGCATCTTTTTGTGCTTTAATAGAATCACTTACAAACTGTGCATCTGTAAATAGTATTCCATACTCATTAGTTGCAATTTTTGCATCTAAATTTGCAATATTATCAATTACTTCATACTCATTACCAGTATTTTTAATCATTGTTGATAACATTCTAACCTCTAATAGGCTCTTTTTTGCTATCAATATTTTATTAGCTAACTCTTTTTTCTTAGGAGTCTCTACCTTAGGTGCTACCGTCTTCTCTACTAATTCATCTTTAGGCTCTGTTGGAGTCTCTTTAGATTTTCTTTTATTTGATTTATTTCCTGTGAGCTTACTTCTTCGTTCATCTCTCTGCTTCTCAAACTCATCTTTATCAATTTTTTGAGATTTATGAGATAAAAATTTATTTAGAACATAAACTAATTCTGTTGTCTCAATTGGCTTAGATACATACTCATCAAGCCCCTCTTTAAGGAATGCCTCTCTATCACCTTTAAGTGCATTTGCAGTTAAAGCAACGATAGGGATATGTTCAATCTCTTCATCTTTTTCATAATTAATAATCTCTCTTGTAGCTTCTAGCCCATCCATAACAGGCATTTGAATATCCATAAAGATTAAATCATAACTTCCATTTCTTCGTTTCTCAAATGCCTCTAAACCATTGTTTGCTAAATCAATATCCATACCATGTTCACTTAAAACATGTTTGATAAGTTTTTGGTTAATAATATTATCTTCTGCTACTAATATCTTAGCATTAAATACAGTAGCTTGTTTCACTGCCTCTTCCTGTACTTTTTCTTCAATATGCTCAATTTTTTGAGATGCATTTTTTAAAGCACCTTTTAATTTAGTTACCGTAACAGGTTTGAAAATAACATTATCATTATTGATACCTAACTCCTCTATTTTTTTACGAGTTGTTACATTTGCCAATACAAATAGTTTCTCTTTCTCAATTTTACCCAAACTATCATAAATATTCTCATTAATTTTATCTATATCTACCCAATAAGATTCACATTTATTTTGACTATGAAGACCTTTGAGTTCAGAAACTGCCGAGAAATTTTGTACTTTTGGAGTAAAGTGGTCAAAATATCTATCTATAAATTTATCAAGTGTTGTACGACTGTTATAATCTTCATACTTACATAATGATGTCTCTTTAAAGTTTGTATTTGTTACTCCTGTATCATCTATATCAATCTCTTCAAGAGGTAGTGAGAAGAAGAATTTAGTACCAACATCCTCTTCGCTAGTAAGTTCTAATCTTCCTCCCATTAGTTCTGTAAATTGACTAGAGATTGTAAGACCAAGTCCTGTACCACCATATTTTCTAGTAACAGAGGCATCAGCTTGTGAGAAGGCATCAAAAATTCTTGATTGCTGTTCAGCTGTCATACCAATACCATTATCAGAAACACTAAATGTAATTTTTGAATTTAAATCATTATCATCTTTTGTTTTAACTATCTCAACATTAATTTCACCCTCATAACCTGTAAACTTAATTGCATTACTCATTAGATTAATTAGAACCTCTTTAATCTTAGTAGGGTCACCTTTAAGTTTAATAGGAATTGTAGGGTCCATATAGAAGTTAAGGTCAATATTCTTTTCAGCCGCACCAACTGCATAAGTCTCAACTGCACTCTCAAACTCTTCGTAAGAGTTGAATATAATATTCTCTATCTCAATCTTATTACTCTCAATTTTAGAAAGGTCTAGAATATTATTAATAATACTTAGTAGATTTTCTGAACTTTTATCAATAATTCCCAAAAACTCTGCTTGTTCTGGTGTGGTATCGGTAGATTTCAAAAGTTCTGTAAATCCAACAATACCATTTAATGGTGTTCTAATCTCATGCGACATATTAGCTAGAAACAGTGATTTAGCCTCATTAGCTTCAAATGCCATTTTTTTATCTTTTTTGGCATTTTCAATTAGTGATTCCAAAAATTGATAAGCTGTTTTTGTACCTTTATGAGTATTAAGGTCAATATTTTCAATTGATTCAATATCATCAATATCAGAATCAGTAGATTTTGCTTCACTAACTGCTTTATTAATTACATCTTCTAGTTCTTTAATATTATTACTAATATCTCTAGCTGTTCTAAAGCCCATAAAGAGTAATATAGTACTAAATACCCATAATCCAAGTGAAATATATAAAATACTCTGTTGTTCTACTAGATAATCTTGACTAGCCTTTTCTAACTCTTGATATATACGCTTTTGTGCTTTAGATAAAATTGATATTCTATCTGTTTGTGCAGTAAACCACTCTTTACCAGTAATATCATATTTACCTGTATTAATTTGTGATTGGACAGATGCAATCATACTATCTAATTTTTTTAGAGTATATCTATTTTTAGGGTCATTATATATAGAAGCTATAGATTTTCTTATAGATGATTCATTAATATGTTTTGGTTGAAATATATGAGATTGAATATTATACGAATCCCACATAGACATCTCATCTTTATTTAATTTAAGCCTTTTAGTAATATAATATGAGATAAAAGCTCTTGATAATCCAGCATTCTCTTTTGCAATATATAGTTGAACATGTGTCTGTAATAGAGCATTGATTTTACTATTTAATGTAAATTTATTAATCTGAACTAGAGAATCTAAAACGGGATTAATAATATTTTTAGTATAGTCTATAGCAAAAATTGTTTTAAAGTCACTATCATCACTATCAACTTTGGCTCGTGCTCTATTTATAAGTTTTAATTTATCAATAGCATTTTGATATGATATAGTCTTGACCATATCATAACTATCTTTCATAGTTGGAACATATTGTAAATAATCTATATTTTTATCTACTATATTCTCTTGTGAACTACCTATAAATTCAGAAGCTAGTTTAATAGATGAGTTTAATTTAGCTCTTTGATTTTCAAGTTTTCCCAAAAACTCTTTTTTATCTGATGCTATATATAGAGAAGAGAATCCCCTCTCTTTTCCTAAATCCAATAAGACTTCATCTAAAAATTTATTTTTTTTAATTACATTCTCTAATGAAAGAGATTCATAGTATTTAACACCTGTTGTTACAACAAAATAACCCGATAATGTAAATAGTAATGAGATTGGTATAAAACCAATCAACTTTAATCTGCCTTTAATAGTCATTATAATCTGCCTCCATATTAGTGTGCAATATTTTCCATAAAGAGTTTAAATGATAAGAATTGTCCCCAATATTTTTTGAGAAGTGGCTCAAATCTAGCTGGATTTTCACAATGTTGTATCTCTTCTAATGTCTCTGAAAGAGGTATAATTCGTAAATTACTAGAAGCCCCTTTTAACTTATGTCCTGTCTTTTGAATAGTATCAATATCACCCTCTGCAAAAGCCTTAATAAAAGTCTCTTTCTCTTCTACTGCTTGGTCAACAAAGTCATTTACAAACTCTTCAATCAAATCAACAGGAAGACTTAAATCATCTGCTGCCTCTTCTAATCTAAAGTCAAAATGGATAGGCTTAATACCATCTAGTTCTAAAGTTCCAAATCCTTGTGGCTCTTCCTCTTTAGGCTCTATTTTCTCTTCTACTTTCTTTTCTATTGGTTCTTCTATCTCTTGAGGTTTTTCATTAGATACAGTAGTGATTTGTCCTAAACATTCAAAGTATATATCAACAAGCTCTTCTTCAAGATAATCTCTCTCTTGCATATCTACAAGTATCTCTTCTAAGTTTGCTATCTCTAAACTCTCTGCAATACTTTGCAACTCTTCTAAAGCTTCTTCTCTTGCAGATTTATCCTCTGAGCGTAAATCCTCATCACAAATAATAGATTTGTCTATAAATTCATTTAAAAAATCTTGATAATCAGTAGCAGATATTCCCATATCTTCACTTCTATCATCTATATTTATCTCTATAGTATCATCACAATTATAATCTTTGATAGGTTTTTTCTCTATTTTTTTCTCTATTTTTTTCTCTACTTTTGGCTCTTCTTTAGGAGATACTTTATCTTCATCAATATCTAAAAGTAAATCTTTAATCTCCTCTACTTCTTCTTTGAGTTCCTCTTTTTGAGGAGTAGAGATAGGCTTTTCAACATCTAAAAGTAAATCATCAATATCTTCTATCTCCTCCTCTTCTACTTTAGGTTCTTCTTTTTTGGGTGCAGGTTCTTCAAGGTCTAAAAGTAAATCATCAATCTCTTCAACCTCCTCCTCTTCTACCTTTGGCTCTTCTTTAGGAGATACTTTATCTTCATCAATATCTAAAAGTAAATCTTTAATCTCCTCTACCTCTTCTTTGACTTCCTCTTTTTGAGGAGTAGAGATAGGCTTTTCAACATCTAAAAGTAAATCATCAATCTCTTCAACCTCCTCCTCTTCTACCTTTGGCCCTTCTTTTTTAGGTGCAGGTTCTTCAAGGTCTAAAAGTAAATCATCAATCTCTTCAACCTCCTCCTCTTCTTCCTCTTCAATATCATCAATCTTTAGCTCTTCTTGAGGTGTAGGTTCTTCAATATCTAAAAGAAACTCATTACTCTCTTCAATTTCTACCTCTTCCTCTTCAATATCATCAATCTTTAGCTCTTCTTGAGGTGTAGGTTCTTCAATATCTAAAAGAAGCTCATTACTCTCTTCAAGCTCCTCTTCTTCTTTATTATCTTCTAATAATTTAGATAGAGTATCTTCAAATAACTCCTCTTTAGGTTCAATAGTCTCTACTGATGGCTCTAATTTAGCCATTGTAGTTTTTGGATTTTGAAGTTCTTGACTAGCCTCTTCCAAATCTTGTTCTAATTGACTTTTTTTCTCTTCTATTATAGGTGTTTTTTTAATTGGTTTTGTAATAACTTCATCGTCATCATCATCAAAGAAAATACTAGGGATTTTCTTTTTAGGTTTTTTAGGTTCATCATCTAATAGAATATTTAATTTATTTACACTTTTTATGTCATCTTTTTTATCATTAGCTTTAGATTTAGATACAGTATTGTATAACTTTACTAATATTATATCTCCAAAAGTTGTTTTGATAGTATATTCTTCATAAGCACTTTGAATTGTACTTACATCTGAAATAATTGTTAGTTTTCTATCACTGATTTTAGTAATCTTTATATCATTATTGACTACCTTACTAAAGAGAATAGGCAGATTATCAATCTCCAAAATCTCCAATAGTTCATAGTCAGCAGCTACAATTTGTCTCTCTTGATTTAACATATAATACATATCGGCTCTAGCCTCCTTAGTTATATTTTGTTATATTTGTGATTATTTTACTTAAGTTTATAATAAAATAGCTAAATACCAATTGAATTTATTAGTTATCTTTTAAAATTTTTGCTATTTTGATATTTGTAACATCTTTTATATCTTCAAATGATGATTTTTCTATTTCTTCAAATGTACCAAAAAAATTAATAAGCTTTTTAATCGTAACTTCACCTATACCTTTTTTGGATAATAAAGAGATTTTTTTATCATTTTCTCTCTTTAATTTACGATGATAACTTATAGCATATCTATGTGATTCATCTCTTGATCTCTGTATCCATTGTAATCTCTTATCACTAGGTGTGAGATTAAATATATTATCTTTTGTATATATTTTATCTTTTGCCCTACCTTTAGCACGATTTGCTTTAGCATTTATTTTCTCTTTTGCAATAGCAATTACATCTAAATTAATATCTCTCTCTTTTAAAATATCAAAAGCTAAATTAAGATTGGCTAACCCTCCATCAAGTATCCATAAATCAGGTAAATTTCCACTCTCAATTCGTCTAAGTAGCATCTCTCTCATCTGCCCATACTCATCACGACTATTAAGCCTATATCTTCTATAACTTGACTTATCCCATTCACCCTCATTCCATACCACCATACCACCTACAATAGACTCACCACTAATATGAGAGTTATCAAAAGCCTCTACTCTAAATGGTACTCTTGATAGATTTAAAAGATGTGCAATATCTTGTTCTGTATCGCTATTTCTATTATCTACTTTAAGTAACTCTTTGGCATTTTGCAAAGCTATATTAATAAGCTTTGCCCTACTCCCAATTTTGGGATATTTAATTGATACTTTTTGGGCTAATTTATCAGATAAAATAGACTCTATTTCTGCTATATCTTCAAAATCATCTCCCACTAATATATCAGTTGTAATAGATGGCATATCACTACTATAAAATTCTAATAAAACCTGTTTATAAGCACTACTTTTATTATATATATGAGTCTCTCTAAAGTATGAATAGCTACTTGATATTATCTTACCACCTCTCATAAAAAGCCTTACAACCACACCCCTATCATCACCATTGAGTATAACAAATATATCATAATTAGCACTACTAGCTAAATCAATTTGAGAAGATAGAGTAATCTTTTTGATAGACTCTATCATATCTCTCTTTTTCATAGCCTCTTCAAACTGCTCATTAGAGGCGAAACTCAACATTAAATCTTTAAGTTTTAATATTAAATTTGCTCTATTTTCAATATCTTTTTTGGCACTATCAACTATTTTAATATACTCATCTCTACTCACCCTACCCTCACAAGGAGCAAGACATTTTTTAATCTGATAAAATAGACAAGCCTTTTTACCTTTGAGACAACTGCTCTTTTGAACTAATGGATATATCTCATAAATAGCATTTAAAAGCTCTCTACCACCATTTGGAAATGGCCCATAATATTTAACTCCTTTAGACTTTATAACCTTTCTAGTAAGTTCAAATCGTGGAAACTCATCTAACTCATTAATATAAATATATGGATAGGTTTTATCATCTCTAAGTAAAATATTATACTTTGGTTTCAACTGCTTAATAAGAGAATTTTCCAATATCAAAGCATCATCTTCACTATCTACTATAATATACTCTAATCTTATAGTCTCACTAAGCATCTTAATAATTCTACTTGAGAGCTTATTATTTATCCTAAATTCTGGATTAAATCTAAAATAACTTTTGACTCTATTGCTAAGATTTTTTGCCTTTCCAACATACAATAATTTACCATCTTTATCAAAATATTGATATACACCTGCACTGTTAGGAAGAGATTTGATTTTTAGTTCAAGTTGCATCTAATTTTTGCTTTAATATCATTAAATTTATCCAATATATCACTATTTAAACTAATAATCTCAAACTCCCCTGATGATTGTTCTAGATAATATGGTACAGTAATCTCTATCTCATTACTCTCTTTGATAATTGAAATTTTATTAGAGTTAAATATTATTACCTCCTCTACATCAAAATCTTTGCATTTAATATCATTTTGAGATAATATTTTAAATAAAGATTTAAATGTACCTTTATTATAATCTAACTCCATCTTAAACCCTGGGTGAGAGAGAGCAATAAAAAGCTTTTTTTCTCTAATATATACAAAAGCAATCGCTCTTTTAAATTTAGGATTTATTATAGATATAAATTTTTGATAACAGTAGTTTTTTTTGAGATTTTTAAATTGCGGTTGATTTGTAAGATATGATACCATAGTATTAGCATCTAAAAATTTTCTCATATATATTCTCTTATTTTTGATTTATTATATCCAATTTTTTGTTATAATTTTACAAAGGATAAAATAATGAAAATAAAAGCCTATGCTAAAGTAAATATATTTCTCAAAATTACAGGACATAAAGATGGGTATCATACCCTATTATCTCGCTTTGTTAAAGTAAATAATCTATATGATGAGATAGAGTTTGTAGAGGCTAAGTGTGATAAATTCACTATTGAGGGGTGTGAATTTGTAGAAACTAAATCAAACACAATATATAAAGCATTTATAGCTTTGAATAACTATTGTGGAGATTTAGATTTACTAGAGTTTTTTTATAATCATAAAGTAGTAGTAACCAAAAACATCCCATCACAAGCAGGACTTGGTGGAGGAAGCAGTGATGGGGCTTATTTTATGCTTTTAGCAAATAGAGTATGTAATTTAGGTTTAGATATAGATACATTAGTCAAAATTGGCTCAACTATTGGAGCTGATTTTCCATTTTTTATATATAACTATAATAGTGCTAATGTATCAGGATTTGGAGAGATTGTAGAAAAATTTGATGAACCACCATTAGAATTAGAGATTTTTACACCTAGTGATATATCTTGTGATACAACCCTTGTATATAAAAGATTTAAGAGAGATTTCTTGGATAAAATCAGATTATCATCATTTATAGGTTGGGATACTATAAGTTCTAAAGAAATTTTAGAAATGATAAATAATCCAATAGAGGCAAATGATTTATATAAATCAGCATTAGTTGAGTATCCTAAACTTCAAAATTATCAAAAAGATGGCTGGTTTTTCTCTGGTAGTGGAAGTAGCTTTTTTAGGATTATGTTATAATAATCTAAAAAAGGAGTAAAAAATGTGTATGATGATAAAAGATAAATATATAGACCCCTTTACAGATTTTGGCTTTAAGCATATATTTGGCAATGAAAAGCATAAAAATCTACTGATAAGTTTTTTAAATGATTTACTAGATTTAGAAGATAAAATTATAAGCATAGAGTATAGAAACTTAGAGAAGTTAGGATTAAATATTATAGATAGAAAAGCGATATTTGATATATACTGTAAAGATAGCAGAGGTGAGAGCTTTATAGTAGAGCTTCAAAGAAGCAAACAAGAGTACTTTAGAGATAGAAGTATATACTATACATCATTTCCAATCCAAGAACAATCAAAAAAAGGATTTTGGGATTATAGACTTAAAAAAATATATTTTATAGGAATATTAGAGTTTAAAATAGATGATGATGAGAATTATCTAAAAAAAGTTCAACTATGTAATGTAGATAAAAAAGAGGTGTTTTATGATAAATTAACATATTACTATCTTGAAATGCCAAAATTTAAAAAGAGTGAAAATGAGTTATCAACCCATTTAGACTATTGGCTATGGTATCTAAATAACTCATCAAATATAACATCAATTCCTAAAATATTAGAAGAGGATAAGATAATAAAAGAGGCATTTGATGTAGCAGAGTTTTTAGCATTGGATAAAGATAGACAATTTGCTTATCAACAAAACTTAAAAGCAAGATTGGATTATATTAATGTAATGAATTATGCTAAAAAAGAGGCAGAAGCAAAAGGAAGAAAAAAAGGATTAGAACAAGGAAGAGAAGAAGAGAGAATTAAGGCTCAAAAAAGATTAAAAGAGAAAGAGTTTGAAACAGCAATAGTAATGATAAAAGATTTCAATATATCAATAGATGATATAGTAGAGAAATTAAATATTAAAAAAAAGGAGTTATTAGAATATATAAAGAGAAAGAATATTAAAATAAAATAGTGTTTTTTAACGAAATAATATATTAAAATAAGAGTATATAGAATCTGTATTAACCCATTTCTAAATTATTAAATTTACTTCTTGCTTCACCAACCCAACTCATTAATTGTTTGACTCCCACTGGTGGATTCCAGTGAGTTTTTGGAGTATCTATTGTACCAAATCCTACAATAGTATATTTAATATCTCTTAATCCATCTATATTAATAGTACAAGTAAGTTTATCCTTTTTAATATTACCAAATATTGTCCCGACTTCACCCCAAACCTTCCTTAAGCAACGACTAAATCCCCACCCACTAAGGATAGTAGAGAGTTCTCGCGTAATGGGGAAAGTTAAACAGACTATTGTAAAACATATTATGGTAAATATGAGAAATTTAATAGAAGAAGATAGAGTAATTACAGGGATACACGATATATATGGGAAAATGGATTTTCAAAAGATAGGAAGTTTAACCAACCACAAGTTGTATTAGCATTAATGGTAACAAAAGAGGGCTTACCAATAGGATATGAGGCATTTAGTGGAGATACATTTGATGGACATAC